>CAVVZG010000167.1:0-3605 GCA_963752205.1 Bryobacterales bacterium
AGCCGATGATCGGACGCTACGTGCTGCCTTGGTTCGGTGGCGGGCCGGCAGTGTGGACCAACTGCATGCTTTTCTTCCAGACCATGCTGCTGGCGGGTTACGCTTACGCGCATTGGCTGGGATCACGGCGCGGGCGGGTCCAGTCGTGGGTGCATATGACGCTGCTGGCGGCCTCGCTGGCGTTTTTGCCGATTGCTCCGCGTGCGGCTATTTGGAAGAGTTCCGCGACGGGCGATCCTTCCGGCCGCATTCTGTTGCTGCTGGCGGCGACCATTGGCGGCCCGTATTTGCTGCTCGCGTCGACGACGCCGCTGGTGCAGCGGTGGTTTCATTTGACGCGTCCGCAAGACGCGCCGTGGCGGTTATATGCGCTGTCGAACCTGGGTTCGTTTTTGGCGCTATTCAGTTATCCGCTGGTGTTGGAACCGTACTTCAAGCTCAGCACGCAGACTTGGATGTGGTCCGGATTGTACGTAATCTTCGTCGCGTTGTGCGGATGGGTGGCGTGGCAGATGCGCGGGGTGAAGGCCGCGGAGGTGGAGGCTGAAACGGTGGGCAGCGGGCCATCGGTGCTCGACATCGCGATGTGGCTGGCGCTCTCCGCATGCGGGTCCGTGCTGCTGCTGGGCACCACCAGCCAGATCACGCAGGAGATCGCGGTGTTTCCGTTTTTGTGGATCGCGCCGCTGTCGATTTACTTGCTGACTTTCATTCTCACGTTTGAAAGCGACAGATGGTACCGGCGCGGCGTCTTCGCGGTGCTGGCTGGGGTGCTTGCACCGGTGACCTGCGCGGTCATCAGTCTGAGCGTCGCGACATCGGTTGGGAAACAGTTGGCGGTGTACCTGAGTGCGTTGTTCGTCACCTGCATGGTGTGCCAGGGGGAACTCGCTCGCTCACGGCCAGTGCCGCGGCACCTTACGGTGTTCTATCTGACGATCGCCGCGGGTGGGGCGTTGGGCGGGGTGTTCGCGGCTCTCATCGCGCCGCGCGTGTTCAGTGAATTCAGCGAATATCCGGTCGGATTGGCGGGCGCATGTATCCTGGGTTTTCTGTGCTGGATGCGCAGCGGGGCGCTGGCACAGTGGACGGGGCGTAACTTCGCGGTGCGCGTTCCGCTGATGGCGCTGATGTTCGGGGGAATCATTTCCGCGTACGCGACAGCTATCAACAAACAGCCGGGGATCGAGGCGCGCAGGAATTTTTATGGAATCCTGCGCGTGGTGGAGCGCCGCGATGATAAGGACAGGCTTCTGCGCGAGTTGAGCCACGGACGGGTTCAGCACGGGTTCCAATTCCTCGATCCAGATAAGCGTTCCTGGCCGACGTCGTATTATGGTCCGCACAGCGGCGTGGCGCTGGGCATCGACGCGCTTCCGCACCCGCGCCGTGTCGCGGTGGTGGGGCTGGGCGCGGGCACGCTCGCGGCCTGGGGGCGCGAGGGCGACAGTTACCGCTTCTATGAAATCAATCCCAATGTCGAACCGATTGCGCGCAAGTGGTTCACGTTTCTCAGTGATTCGAAGGCGCACGCTGACGTGGTGCTGGGCGACGCGCGGATTCAACTGGAGCGCGAACTGGCGGAGGGGCACGCGCACGATTTCGATCTCATCGCCGTGGACGCGTTCTCGGGCGACGCGATTCCCATGCATCTGCTGACTGCCGAATGCGCGGAAATCTACCGGCAGCACTTGGCGCCCGGCGGCATCGTTGCACTGCACATTTCGAATCGTGCGCTGAATTTGGAGCCGGTGACGCGTGGCCTGGCCCGCTATCTGGGATGGCAGGCGCGAATGGTGGTGGTGGCTCGGGATCTGCTTGATGAGGACAAGGGCGAGAGCAGTTCGCGGTGGGTGCTGCTGACGGAGAAGCGGGAGACTTTCACACACTCAAAAATTCGCGATACGATTTTGGGCTGGAGCACTTCTAAAGAGCCGGTGATTACCTGGACGGACGATTTCGCTAGCTTGTGGCCGATTTTGCGGTTTTAGCGCGGGGACACTTTACGAAGTGTCCCCGAACATACTGCGAAACTAACGGCGGGCTAACTTTACTTTAGGAGTGGCCAGGTAGCCGGTCACGTGATCCTTCGTTACTTGATTGATCACGATTTCATACGGTTGCATGTTGCCGGAGACGTACAATTGCACTGGCTCATTGATGGTCTTGTCGCGTTTTTCAACGTGGCGGTCGTCGGCCAGTACGTCCATCGTGAAGCGGGCGCGTTTCGGATCGGTCTTCTTGAGCGTCAGCATGATGTCGCCCACTTTCTTCGCGGCATCTTTTTTGCTGATGTCGAACTCGAAGTAGTTGCGCTCCCCTAGCGCGCGCAGCGAATCCAGATCCTTGGCGTTGGTGGCGATCAGGCCGCTCATCACGCCCATGTCGCCCATGGCGCGCTTCAGATCGGCGCTGGTCTTTTCGATGTCGCTCTGCGCCGCGGCTACGTTGGTTTTCACGGCTTCGACGTTGGCCTTCACGCCATCGACGTCGGTGGTAACGGCGGTGAATTTGGAAGACGTGGTGTCCTGAATCTGCGAAAGCTCATTCGCCACTTGCTGCTGCTGTTCACTCAGCTTGCCGCTTAGCTCTTCGCCTTGTTTCTGCGCTTCGCTGCGGGCGCGGCGGATGGCGTTGGTGGCGGAATCGTTCACGCCCTTCACCTGCTGCTTCATTTCCTGAGCCAGGTCCTGGAGGCGCTGCCGTTCTTGTTCCAGCAAGGTGCTGGTGGCGTCGTTCAGCTTGGAGATCTGCGTCTGGGTGCCGTTCTCGGTCCGCGCTAGATCCTCATTCAGGTGATTGGAACGTACCAGCAGGTAGCCATCCCCGGCGAGGGCAACGGCCAAGCCGACCGCCAAAATTGTGATTGCCGTCTTGTGACCGGAGTCCTTGACTACTACGGTGTTCTTTTCGTCGCGCGTCTCGTCGAAATCGTTGGTCTGCATCGTGTGCTCCTTCCCTGGCAAAGGATGCACGCTTGATACCAAAAACACAGGGGGGCTGAAACGTTTGATAGTAAGAGAGTTTTGAGACAAAGGGAGCGGGTTGGCTACCCGTAAGACTTACGGCTTGTCGGTAATCAATTCGACCTGAAGCGAGGCCAAACTATCCAATTTGACCTGAATGGGGACACCCAGCGGGGCTTCGACAATGCCTGCGTAGGACCCGGTGGTGACGATCTCACCGGCTTTCAGACCCTGACCGCGGCTGTTCAGGAAATGCACCAGCCAGGTGAAGGCCTTCATGGGATGGCCGCTGGGATGGGCGCGTTCCTTATCGAAGAGCGTCGAGTCCGGGGTTTGAATCGTCACGTGCAGGCGCTCGAGCGGATGATCGAGCACGTGAGGGATCACCGGGCCGATGTGCAGGCCATGATGGTTGTAGGAATCCGCCAGGATCTCGGGAGGCGTGGCGGAGGCTTTGTCGGCGTAGCGTGTCGTGATCAGTTCCAGCACCATGCGCGCTTCGCCGATGGCGGCGCGGATCTCGGCGTCGCTGTAGGGAGTGGCGCGGGGCGGGAGGTCGTGGGCGATCACGAAGGCGATTTCCGGTTCGATCTGCCTCATCAGCAATGAAAATTTAGTCGTCGGCGGCAAAGGGGAGGG
>CAVVZG010000168.1:0-14997 GCA_963752205.1 Bryobacterales bacterium
CCGTCGCCGCGATATTGCCTTGATCGACAATCACGATCTCGGCGTTAGCCGATGCTACCAGCGTGATCGGCGCCTGAATTTGAATTTGTGCATCGTCCATTGCCAGAATCGGCACCGGAATCGAATTGATCAATACGATCGTGTTGGCCGCGTCAGCAGCAGGGACGCCGCTTCCGCGTACGACGACTAACATCCCGGGCGCGACCGGCCCCGGCTGCAGGCTCACTCCGTTCAACACCTGAATGGCCGTCGCCGGCGTCGCCGCGCTTTGCGGAGTCAGCAGCCGCACGCGGTAGTTCTCCAGATCGGCCATGTACAAAACGCCCGCGGGTCCGATCGCCACATCCCAAGGAAAATTCAACTGCGCGTTCGAAGCAGCGCTGCCATCGCCCGAAAATCCCGAGCCTCCAGTCCCGGCAACCGCCGTCCCTTGCCCCGCCGCGTCGACGCGCACGATCTGCTGACGCCCGGTGTCGGCAACGAACACCTCGCCCGCCGCATCCACGGCGATTCCCCGCGGAATGCTCCACTGACCTGCGCCAACTTCGCTCAAGCTGCCCGAAGCCAGATCCAGGCTCCGCACCCGCGCGCCGTCCTGCTCCGTGAAAAATAGATGACCCAAGCCATCGAGCGCCAGCCCGTGCGGCCCCGCCAACTTATCGAGAAGTATCGACACCGCTCCTGCGGGTGCGACGCTAAAAATCATCCCGGCGCCATAGTCCGCGATATAAAGGTTGCCCGCCGCATCTGCCGCCGCCGCCGCCGGCACGGTTAGCGTCAAACTCGCAGCCAGGCGCTTCACATCTCCCGCCGGCGTAATCTGCAGAACCTGTTTCAACCCACCGTCGACGACATCGATGTTCCCCGCCGCATCCACGCTGATTGCGCTCGGTGCGATCCAACCCGCGCTAGCCGCGATCGTCGTAATGGTCCCGTCCGTAGCCACGCGCCGCACCCGTGCGTTGTCGCGATCCGCGATATAAAGGTTGCCGGATGCGTCCACCGCCACCCCGCTGGGATGATTCAGCAGTGCCTCGCTAGCATTGCCGCCATCTCCGCGCGCGGTGTCGCCGCCTCCAGCCGCTAAACCCATTTGCCCAATAAGCGGCAGGCGCACAACAATACCGGCGGTGCTTTCCGGAGCGTACATGCTCAAGTCCATGCCTCGCACCACATCGCTCGCCGGGATCGGCACGGGCGGCAGCACACCATCGGCGGGAAACCGCAGCAGCGCGCCCGCATCGACATCGGCAACGAACAGCGTGGCAAATATATCCAGCGCCATGCCCACCGGAGTCCCCACGGAACCGAAGGTCGCGATCACGCCACTCGAAATCTTTCGCACCGCGTGGTTCAAGCTATCGGCGACGTAGAGCGACCCATCGAATCCAACCGCCAATCCGGCCGGATACGCCAACTGCGCCGCTGCCGCCATGCCTCCGTCGCCCGAGTAACCTGGCGTTCCGGTACCCGCCACCGTGGTCAACAACCCGCCGGTTGAAAGCTGATAGACGCGGTGCCCGCCAAAGTCAGAAATGTAGAGCCCGCCGCCGTCGATCGCCAGGAGATTCCTCGGTGAGTTCAGCAACATCGACGTGGCAGCCAGGCCCTCGTTCGCCAAACCCGGAGCCAGCGTTCCACCTCCCGCGATGGTCGTGATGTTGCCGTTCGCATCCACGCAGCGCACCCGCGCGTTACCTAGATCCGCGATGTAAAGATTCCCCACGGCGTCGGCTGCCAGCCCGTAAGGAGACGCCAGTTGCGCCGCCGTTGCCGCGCCGCCATCGCCGCTGAATCCCGCAACTCCCGTTCCAGCGACGGTCGTGATCGCCCCCGAACGGTCCAACTTACGCACGCGGTGCCCGCCGGTCTCGGCAATGTAGAGATTCCCCCGGTTGTCCGCCGCCACGCCGCCCGGTTGCCTTAGGATCGCGAGCGTAGCGGGGCCGCCATCGCCAATCCAGCCGCTGCCCGCCGCAGTGCTGATGAGGTAGCCAGGAGGCTGAGCATTGACGGCGAATGCCAGCCAAAACGGAATAGCAAATACGATGCGCATGGAATAGGCAAAGCCCTATGACAGGTAGTGTGGCTTCGAGAGGAAATCTCTCATAGGAAGACGATGAGAGGATATGCTTCGAGTTATAAGAAATTTTCTGATCCTATCTTCATTTGTGGCACTCTCCTCGGCCCAATCTGTAATCCACCTCAAAACCAGAAATATCGTGACCGATCCCTCCGCCTCCGTCACCGAGATCGCGAGCCCCAATCCTACGGGCCCCGGTCACCTATTGCTACAGTTTGCCGAACATCCCACGGCGGAGGTCGTGCGTGCGCTCGAGCGCCGCAGCGTCCGGGTTTTGGGCGATGTGCCTGATAACGGACTGCTGGTTACGGTCGACAGACCCACCAATATAGCGGGCCTGCGAGCCCACTACGCCGCCTCCATCCGGCCCCGCGATAAGATCAGCCCCTTGGTCAGATCTAACGGTTATTTCCTAGTGGAGTTCCATCCCGATACCGACATGAACCAAGCCCGTGGAACACTGCTCAATCGCGGACTGGTCCCGGTCGATAACCCGGATCTGAATCCGCTCCAGTTAATGCTGTACCTGACCTCGCGAGAATCCCCCTCCCTGCTCGCCTCGCTGACTGCGCTCGACGAAGTGGCCTACGTGTTCCCGGCTTCGCGCGAATTGATCCAGGGCATTCCCGCGCCCTACTATGTCGGAGCGCTCACCACCAACGGCCCCACCGGGCAGGCCATCCCGACTTACGGCAACGGCTGGGACGGCCCCGGCCTGGGCTCAGCCGCGCTCACGTATGTATTCAGTCACGTGACCACCCAACTCGATTCCGCCACCGCCGAATCCGAGATCCGTCGCGCCATGGCGGAATGGTCGAAGGTGGCTGCGATCACATGGCAGGCCGGAACGAATCCGATAGGCTCCGCTACCGTCAACATTCTGTTCGCCACTTACGCCCACGGCGACGGCTATCCTTTCGACGGCCCCGGCGGAATTTTGGCGCACACCTTTTATCCCGCGCCGCCCAATCCCGAACCGCTCGCCGGCGACATGCACTTCGACGACTCCGAAAGCTGGCACGTAGGCTCCGACACCGATCTGTTCAGCGTGGCTCTGCACGAATTGGGGCACGCGCTGGGTCTGGGCCATTCCGACGATCCCACCGCCGTCATGTATCCCTATTACAAGATGGTCACCACTTTGGCCGCTCCGGACAAGGACGCGATCCTGACGCTTTACGCCGCCGCTCAAGTCCCCACCACGCTGCCACCTCCGCCAGGCTCTCCCTTGGTGTTGACGGTGAACGGGGTAGCTTCCACAACGACGGCGTCAAGCGTCAACTTATCGGGATCGGCCACCGGCGGAACGGGCGCGATCAGTGTCACTTGGTCGTCAACCGGCGGAACATCCGGTGTCGCGGGCGGGCCCGCCGCGGCCTGGAACATCGCCAACTTGGCGCTGTCCCTCGGCGCCAACACCATCACGGTCACTGCCTCCGCCGGAGCTAATCAGGTCTCGAAGTCAGTCGCCGTGACGCGCCAAACCGTGAGCACTACGGGCTCGGGTTCCGGTTCGGGTGGAAGCACGGACACTACACCTCCCAGCTTGACCATCACCTCGCCCTCATCTGCAACCATGTCGACTACCTCCGCGTCCGTAACCGTCTCCGGTACGGCCAGCGATAACGTGGGAGTGGAGCTCGTCTCTTGGGCGACCAACTTCGGCCAGGCCGGAGTGGCTGCGGGCACCACCTCGTGGTCGGCCGCCATTCCACTCATAATAGGGAACAATTCTCTGACGGTCCGCGCCGCCGATGCCGCCGGAAACGTCGGCTGGCGCAGCATCGTGATCACTCGGCACTGAATTTCAACCGTCCTGTAATATTGTTGTAACAGATGGACAGTTACTCTTAAAAGAGAAGTCTATGAAGAAAATCGTGCTCATCGAGGACGACGCGGATCTGTACAACCTGGTCCAGTACAATCTGGACAAAGAAGGGTTTCAAGTAGTGGGGTCGCAGACCGGCAAAGGTGCGCTCGATCTTTGCCGCCGCGAGCATCCTGACCTGGTGATTCTCGACATCATGCTGCCGGATTCCGATGGCCTGGAAATCTGCAAAGGCATCCGCGCGAATCCAGAACTAGCCAACACACCGGTGATTTTTCTCACGGCGCGCGCGTCTGAAACCGACCGCATCGTGGGCTTGGAACTCGGCGCCAACGACTACATCGTCAAGCCGTTTTTCGTGCGCGAACTTATCGCGCGCGTGAAGATTCACTTCCGTGGCGATAAGCCCGTGAGCAAAGTGCTACGCTCGGGCGATCTCGAACTCGACCGCACGCGCTGCATCGTGCGTCGCGGCAGCGACGAGCTGACGCTCACTGCCACCGAATTCCGCCTGCTGGAGTTTCTGATGAGCCGGCCCGGAGTGGTATTCAGCCGCGAGCAACTGCTCGACGCCGTGTGGGGCCATGACCGTGCCGTTACCGATCGCACTGTCGATGTCTACGTCTTGCGCCTGCGCCAGAAGATCGAGATCGAAGGTGGACCCGCCTTCATCCGCAGCGTGCGCGGGTTTGGTTACAGTTTCAACGTGGAAGTCCCGCAAGAGCAGCTACAATAAAGCTCGGTGCCCGCCGGGTTAATTCATGTTCGATTGGTTGTTCGCTGACCCTCTTCTTCCAGGCGCGCCCGCGCCCGATTTTTCGCTCCCCGATCAGGACGGCAAAATCGTCTCGCTCTCCGCGTTGCGCGGCCATAACGTGGTGTTGGTTTTCTATCCCGGCGACGACACTAGCGTCTGCCGCCAGCAACTCTGCGAATTCCGCGACCGCTGGTCCGCTGCGCAGCAAAAGAACACGCTGATCTTCGGCGTGAATCCGCAAAGCGCGCACAGCCACGCCAAGTTCATTGGCAAGAGCCACCTGCCGTTTCCTTTGCTGGTCGACGCCGGCCAGAAAACCGGCTCGCTCTACCAAGCCAAAGGTTTGATCGTGCGGCGCACCGTGTACTTGATCGGGCCCGACGGCGTCATTCGCTTCGGTCAGCGCGGTACGCCCGATCCGGATCAAGTCCTGTCACATGCTGCCTAGGTTCTACCCCATACTTGACCCGGAAATGGCGGCCCGGCAGGGCATCGATCCCGTCATAGCGGCCGAACAGATCCTCGAGGGCGGCGCGAAGATTCTCCAGTTCCGCTGCAAAGGATTTTTCTCGCGTGAGGTGCTCGCGCAACTGGAGCGTGTCGCAGAACTGTGCCGTGATGCGGGAGTGCTGTTCGTCGTCAATGACCGCGCCGATCTCGCCGCCATCACCGGTGCCGCGCTACATCTAGGTCAGGACGATCTTACCCCGTCGGCGGCGCGCAAAGTGGTGGGCGCGGCGACGGTCATCGGATTCTCAACCCATAACGAACGCCAACTCCGCGCCGCCGCAGCCGAGCCCGCAGATTATCTCGCGCTCGGCCCGATCTTCGGCACGTCATCTAAGAACAATCCGGACCCCATCGTCGGAATCGATGAATTGCGACGTCTGCGCCCGTTGACCGATCGTCCGCTGGTAGCCATAGGCGGCATCACCCGAAGCAACGCTCCAGCGGTCTTGTCCGCGGGCGCCGACTCGGTCGCGGTCATCGGGGATTTATTCACGGGCGGCAATGTGCGCGCGTGCACCGAGGAATGGGTGTTCCTAACACGCGACACACAAAATGTTTGACAGCCGCGCCGACCCGGCATATTATGGTCTCATCACTGAAAAAGGAGGTGGTCCAGTCTAATGATATCTGGAAGTTGTAGTAACTACAGCACTCTAACCACGCGTGAGGTGGCCGACTCTTAATCTGGAACCTCTTAAGTTCAGGTTTCGGTTCAGTGCCGAAGCCGCTCCTCCTCTGGACCGGCTGCTTCACGCTGAAATTCGAGTCTTAGGAACAACCCCGTACGGCCTGCCAAGGTCGTGCGGGGTTTTTCATTTGGGCGGATATCAATTGCGAGGGAACTTTGGAACTGGGTGAATTTCGTACGAAATTAGCTCAAGTCTTTCCGCCACAGCCCTTGTATGGGCTAGTCTCCACGCATGATGAATGCGATGAAGGCATTGCACTCCGTCGTGAGCTACCCGGCAAGCGTTGGGACGAAGTTCCACCCGCTTTCGTGGACGACAATTCGCTGTCGCTTGCTCTCTTGGAAGATCGGGCGTTAGGGGCGTTTCTACCAGCCTGGCTCCTCCGTTCGATGGAAAAGTTCGACCGCGATAACTTGGTTTTAGAGTTTACTGTGTATTTCCGGTGCCCCGGTACTTCGGGTGAACATTGGGACGATGAGCGACTTGCCAAACTGGTCGAACCCTTCGACATTGCTCAGCGGCTTTTGGTGGGTGATTTTCTGCGGGCGATTTTGGAGAGAAGCGATCTCGATTCGTATCACGACTACGCCGAGTTTGGGCTGACACGTTGGCGTGCCTGAGAGCCTACAATTTCAATAGAGCTCGCAGCCTCTTCGTCTGCACACGGCTCACCGGAATCTCCGTCTGCTTTTTGTCGTCCATGCGCAGTTGGAAGCTGGATTTGAACCACGGAATCACTTCCTTGATGCGGTGGATGTTGACTAAATACGACCGATGCACGCGCCAGAACATGTCCGGGTCCAGGTTCGACTGCAGTTCCTCAATCGTGCGGTAGTTGGATTGTCCTTCGAGGCTCGCCGCTACCACCGTGATCAGGCCATCGTCGATGGTGGCGTAGACCACATCCTGCGCGTCGACGATGAAGTTGCGGTGATTGCTCTTGACCAACAATTTTGACCGCTGCAGCGACGGTTTGGCGGGCGACACATCAGACGCCGTCACAGCCTTGGCCCGCTCGGCGATCCCCCTCCGCGCGCGCTCTACGGCCATCGCCAGACGGTCTTTTTCTACCGGCTTCAATAGGTAGTCGAGGGCTTCCAGGCGGAACGCTTCTACCGCGTATTGGTCATAAGCCGTCGCCATCACGAAGTAGGGCAGCGGCACCCCTTGCGCGCGCAGTTTCTCGATCACGCCCATGCCGTCGAGGCCGGGCATCTGTACGTCCAGAAAAACCAGGTCCGGCTCCAGGTCGGCGATCAATTTTACGGCTTCTAAGCCGTTCGACGCGGTGGCGATGACCTCGACGTCTGCGAACTCCTTGAGCAAATAGGCAAGTTCGTCGGATGCCAGCTTTTCGTCATCCACCAGGACGGCGGAAATGGTGGCGCCGGAAGGGCTCAGCGCCGTTCCCGCGGAGCCACTGGGTGTGGCGCTAACAGGCCCGCTGGTCGCGCGATTCACCATGAAGTGCTAGTATATCGTAGGATAGGCGTCATTCTCCGAAGAAATCCTGCCCGATCCACTTAGGAGCACTAAAATTTTGCCCGCCAAAGATAACGTCCAGATTGCGCCCGCCGAAGGTAAGCTTGGCATCCTGATCCCCGGGATCGGAGCCGTTTCCACCACCTTCATCGCAGGTGTGGAAGCAATCAAACGCGGACTCGGACTCCCGGTTGGCTCGCTCACGCAGCTTTCTACCGTCCGCCTGGGGAAACGCACCGATGGGCGCTCGCCAAAGATCAAAGACTTTGTGCCATTGGCTGGTCTTGACGACTTGGTTTTCGGTGGCTGGGATATTTACGAAGACACCGCTTACGAAGCTGCCGTCAACGCCAAGGTGCTGGAGCCCTCGCTGCTCGCGCAATTGAAGGAACCGCTCTCGGCGATCAAGCCGATGAAAGCGGTGTTCGATCCCGAATACATCCGCCGCATCAACGGGCCCAACGTGAAGACCAAGGGCAGCAAGATGGACAAGGCGACCGCGCTGATGGATGACATCGCGCAGTTCCGCGAAACCTCCGGCGCCAGCCGCTTGGTGATGATCTGGTGCGGATCCACCGAAGTGTTCCATCGCGCAGCCGCCGTACATCAGACCATCGAGAGTTTTGAAAAGGGCTTGTGCAACAGCGATCCTGAAATCGCTCCGAGCCAAATTTACGCGTACGCGGCCTTGAAGTCTGGCGTTCCCTTTGCGAACGGCGCGCCTAACTTAACCACGGATACCCCGGCGCTGCTGGACTTGGCGCGCGAACGCAACATTCCCATCTGCGGCAAGGATTTCAAAACCGGGCAGACGTTCATGAAGACGCTGCTGGCTCCGGGATTCAAGGCGCGTATGCTGGGGATCAACGGCTGGTTCTCCACCAATATTCTCGGCAATCGCGATGGCGAAGTGTTGGAAGATCCCGGGCTCGTTCAAGACCAAGGAAGAAACCAAGCTGAGCGTGCTGGACCAGATATTGCAGCCCAAGCTGTACCCCGATCTTTACGAGAACCTGTACCACGCGGTACGCATCAATTATTACCCGCCACGCGGCGACGCCAAGGAAGGCTGGGACAACATCGACATCTTCGGATGGCTGGGTTATCCCATGCAGATCAAGATCGATTTTCTGTGCCGCGATTCCATCCTGGCCGCGCCGCTAGTGCTGGATCTGGTGTTGTTCATGGACCTGGCGCAGCGCTCCGGTATGCGCGGCATTCAGGAGTGGTTGTCCTTCTACTTCAAAGCGCCCATGACGGCGCCGGGCCTGTATCCCGAGCACGACGTTTTCATTCAGCTTATGAAACTGAAGAACACGCTGCGCTGGATGCGCGGCGAAGAATTGATTACGCATCTCGGACTTGAATACTACGATTAGTCCGTTTTTGCGGGTCCGCTTTACCCAATGAATTTTTCCGCATGAATTGCCTGGTTATCGGAGGAACGCAGTTCATCGGCCGGCACCTGGTGGCTGAGCTATTGAAAGCCGGGCATGCCGTGACCGTGCTGCACCGCAAGCCCAAGCACACGCTTGGGCGCAAGGTCAAAAACCTGGTGGCCGATCGCAACGATCCCAAGGCCATGAAGTCCGCGCTTGCGGGCAAGAGCTTCGAGGCGGTTTTCGATAACGTTTACGACTGGCAGCGAGGCACCACGGCCGCGCAGGTCGAAGGCACCGTGCGCGCGATCAACGGGTCACTCGATCGCTATATTTTCATGTCCAGCGTCGCGGCGTACGGCGACGGCCTCAATCATCACGAAGGCGACGCGCTCGCGCCGGACGACGCAGCCGATCTCTACGTCCGCAATAAAGCCACCAGCGAGCGCGCGCTTTTCCGTTTGCATCAGCGCGTGGGATTGCCGGTGGTCACGCTGCGGCCGCCCTTCATTTATGGGCCGGAAAATCCGATGTATCGCGAGGCTTTCTTCTGGGATCGCCTGCGCGCCGGACGCGCCATCATCCTTCCCGGCGATGGCCGCCGCTTGATGCAGTTCGCTTACGTGAAGGATTTGGTGCGTGCAGCTCTGCGCACCATGGACGAAAAATCAGCGGTGGGGCACGCCTTCAACATCGCCAACGCACGGCCCGTCGCGCAATCGGAATTCGTGGAGGCGCTGGCCAAAGTCTGCCGCAAGCCGGTGAAATTCGTCCGCATTCCGCGCGAGTATCTGCTACGAGCAGGCGGACATCCCATGGGTCCAAAAATGTATTTCGGTTTTTATCTGGATATGCCGCCCATCACGCAGGTGACCGCGAAAGCGCAGCGCGTTCTGAAGTTCAAACCCACCGATTTCGCCACGGGATTGCAGGAATCCTACAAGTGGTACCTGCGCCACAATCAAGCGGGCAAGCAGGATTATTCTTTCGAAGACATGCTGCTAACTCATGCCCCGGTGCTGCCACCGCCTAAGGCTTGAACTACTCGCTAGCGCGCACTTGGTTCAATCGTTCGCGCAAAGGCGCGGACAGCGAATTCTCGATCTCCGGCGTGATCAGCCCAACCGAATCCATATCCTGGATGTGAACTTGGTCCTTCAAACGAAAGCTGGTGAGTTTCATGCGCACCAGGTCGGCAACGGGTGCGATAAGAATGCCTTCGGCGGTTCGGGTGGCGTCGGCGAACGATGGCACGGGCTCAAGATATTCCGGTCGTACCTTCTCTCCTGTGAACACGATGTGGATTCCGCTGCTCGCTCGCGGTTCGGCGTTGTCGAGGAGCATATCCACGCCGGCCACATGGCGAAAGTGGAATCCGAAGGGAATAGCCACTGCCGCGATCCGTTCCAGCTCCCCCCGGTTAACCGCCACGTCTACATAGCGTGTTAGTCGGGCTTTTCCTGGGTCGCGTTCTGACACCTGAAGATATACGGCCATCCCTCCAATAATCCGGTACGGGATTCCGGCACCGGACAACGCGGCGTGCAGCCGTTTCATGCGATCGAATAATTTCTCCACGTGTGTATCGTAGGCGGAGGCGGTAATCATTCTCTAGCGTGATTGTGTCACAACCAAAATGGCCTCGCCGCTCAAATTTGTCATCACTGAGAAAATTCGGCCTTGACACTTCGCATGAAACAATCGTACGCTTTAAACATACGTATGATCTCGACGGCGACTTCGAGTCCGCTCGATACCAAAACCAGAATCCTGAATGCCGCCGAAAAGCTCTTTGGATTGAATGGTTTCGATGGCACCTCCCTACGGGACATTACAGCCGAGGCGCAGGTCAATCTAGCGGCCGTCAATTATCACTTCCAGTCCAAAGAGAGCCTGATCGACGCCATCATCGAGCGCCGCATCGAACCCATTAACCGCAGCCGCTTTGAAATGCTAGATGCCGCCGGCCCCTCGCCGAGCGTCGAGAAGATCGTTGAGGCCTACCTCGTCCCCATATTGATGGTGGAAGTACGCGCGGCCGTCCCCATGTTGGGACGAGTGCTCTCGAACCCCGATCAATTCGTCGAACGGGTTTACAAGAAGCACCTGCTGCCCGTAGTCGAACGGTTCTCCGAAGCCATCGGGCAAGCGCTGCCCAACCTGCCAATAGAGGAACGCTTCTGGCGCCTGCAATTCATGGCTGGGTCGATGACCCATGTGCTGGCTCTGTCGGGAGTGATGCCGCTGATCAGCGGACAGCCTTTCGAACGAACCGCCGTGATGGGGCGTCTGGTCCCTTTTCTCGCGGCAGGGCTGCGAGCCCCGGTCGCCGATTTATCCACCAAGAGAGAGGAAGTCTAATGCGCTTTTCGTTATTGGTGCTACTGGCCACGTCGCTTGGCCTGGCGCAAAACCAACTGCCGCTCAGTATGAAGCGCGCGGTGGAAATCGCATTGGCGCCGGATGGCTCAACCCGCGCCGCACTGGCGCAGGAATCGATTCAGCAGGCGCAGGATCAGGTTGCCCAGGCCAAGGCCGCATTGCTGCCTAACCTCGATACATCTATTCAGTTCCGCCGCCAGACCACCAACTTGCAGGCGTACGGCTTTGCCTTCAAGATCCCCGTTCCGGGCTTCTCGATTCCCGCGATCGTCGGGCCGTTCAGCGTTCTCGATACTCGCGCGGCCGCCCAGCAATCGGTGGTGAATATCAGCGATATCCGCAAATTTCAGGCGTCGAAGGCAACGCTCGCCGCCGTGAAATTCGATAACGACGCCACGCGCAGCCAGGTAAGCGATGAAGTGGCGCGCAATTACCTGGCGTGCCTGCGCGCAGTCGCAGACCGTGACACCGGCCGCGCCAATGTGGAGTTGTCGGAGGCGCTGCTGGCCCAGGCGAAACGCGCGCAGACCGCTGGGACCGGAACCGGGATCGAAGTAACTCGCGCCGAGGTGCAGCTCGCCAACGACCGGCAGCGCTTGATCCGCGCCGACAACGACCGCACGCGCGCCACCCTGCAGCTCTTGAAATCCATGGGCCTGCGCATGGATTCGTCCGTCGAGTTCACCGACAAGCTGGACTATAAGCCCATCGATCCAGCCTCTTCCGCAACGCTGCTTGAGCAAGCCCACAAAGCCCGCTTTGAGATGAAGACCCAGCAGCAGCGTGAAGAAGCCGCCCGCCTGAGTCACAGCTCGGTGAAGGCTGAGCGTCTGCCCACCATTGGCGCTTCCGGAGACTACGGCGCCATCGGCACCGACGTTCTTTCGTCACGCGCCACTTACACAATGGGCGTCTCACTAAAGGTGCCGGTGTTCGACGGCGGCCGCCGCGGAGCGGCCCGTGAAGAAAGTTTTTCGCAATATAAACAGGAGCAGATTCGCACTCGCGACATCGGCCAGCAGATCGAATTGCAGGTACGGGTGGCACTGGAAAGTTTACGATCGGCATCGGCTGAAGTGGACTCCTCGCGTGACGGCCTCAGCCTTGCGGAAAGTGAACTGGCGCAGGCTCGGCGCCGCTACGATGCCGGCGTGGCCACGTCGGTCGAAGTCACCGACGCCCAAACCCGCCTGCAGCGCGCGCGCGATAACCAGGTGATCGCGCTCTATGACTATAACGTCGCTCGTCTGGACTTGGCCACGGCTACGGGAACCATCGGAGACTATCTCAACCAATGAAAAAACGACTGCCCATTATCCTTATACTGATCGCCGCTGGTATTGGCGTTTACTTGTGGCGCACGGGCTACTTCGCGGGGCCGCGCAAAAGCATTCAGGTGTCGGGAAATCTGGAGATGACGCTGGTGGACATCTCCTTCAAGACCGCCGGCCGCATGACGGAGCTCACGGTGCGCGAGGGCGACGCTGTGAAAAAGGGGCAAGTGATCGCGCGCCTCGACGCCGCGCAGCTTGAGCAGCAGAGATTGCGTGATATGGCCGCGGTGTCGGGTGCCCAGTCTACCTACGATCAGTTGAAGACCACCATCGAGTACCAGCAAGCCACTATCGATAGCGATATCTCGACGCGCCAGGCCGAGCTCGAGCAGCAGCAAGCCCACCTCGACGAGTTAAACGCGGGGAGCCGAACCCAAGAAATCCAGCAGGCCGATTCGAGCGTGAACGAGGCTCGCGCGCAGTTGGATTTGGCCAAGGCCGATTGGGATCGCGCGCAGACTCTGTATAAAGATACGGACATCTCTACCTCGCAGTTCGATCAGGCCCGCACCAAATTCAGCGCCGCCCAAGCGGTTTTGGCGCAAGCGCAGGAGCGTGCCGCGCTGGTAAAAGAAGGGCCTCGCAAGGAAGAAATCGCGGGAGCACGCGCGCAACTCGCGCGAGCACAGGCGGCATTACGCACCGCCCAGGCCAATCGCATCGACCTCAAACGTAAGCAGGAGGAGTTAGTAGAGCGCCGCGCCGATATCGATCGCGCCCGCGCGCAAGTAGGAATCACCGAAGCCCAGCTCAACGACACGGTGATCGCGAGCCCTATCGACGGCGTGGTGCTGGTGAAATCGGCGGAGCCTGGTGAAGTGATCGCCGCCGGAACCACCGTCGTGCGCATCGGCGATGTGGACCATCCCTGGCTGCGCGCCTACGTAGGAGAAACCGACCTGGGCCGCGTGAAGCTCGGCACGGCAGTGAACCTCACGACGGATTCATACCCTGGCAAGGTCTATCACGGCACTGTGTCATTCATCGCTTCCGAAGCTGAGTTCACACCCAAGCAGATTCAGACGAAAGAGGAGCGCGTGAAGCTGGTCTATCGCATCAAAGTAGATGCCGAGAACTCCAGCCACGAACTCAAGAACAACATGCCGGTGGATGCGGAGATTCCCTTGTGAGCGTCATCATCTCATGAGTGCAATCATCCAGGCCGAAAATCTGACGCGGGTTTTCGGCGGTGGCGCGTCCCGTGGAGGGCCGGGAACGCCGGTCACCGCCGTCGATCACGTGAATCTTGAAATCGCCGAGGGCGAGATCTTCGCGTTGGTGGGCCCAGATGGCGCCGGAAAAACCACTACCATGCGCATGTTGTGCGGCCTGATGGATCCTACCGAGGGGCGCGCAGTGGTTGCGGGACACGATGTCGCGAAAGAAGTGGAAGCGGTGAAAGATCAGATCGGATATATGGCTCAGCGCTTCGGGCTCTATACCGATCTGACGGTCGCCGAGAACATGGCGTTCTATGCGGATTTATTCGGGATCGTCGGCACCGAGCGCCGCGAGCTGAGTGCCCGCCTGTTGCGCATGACTCGTATGGACCCATTTCAGAAGCGTCCCGCCGGCAAGCTTTCGGGCGGCATGAAACAAAAGCTGGCGCTGATGTGCACTTTGTTGCACAAACCGCGAGTGCTGTTCCTGGACGAGCCCACCAACGGCGTCGATCCGGTTTCGCGCCGCGATTTTTGGGCGATTCTGTATCAACTGGTACGGGATGGCCTGACGGTGCTGGTCACCACCGCTTACCTGGACGAGGCGGAGCGCGCCAATCGCGTGGGTTTCATGCATCAAGGACGCTTGATTCAAGTAGATACTCCAGCGGGCTTGAAGCGCGGTTTGCCGGAGGCTATCTATCGCTTGACCTCGAGCGACCACCGTGCCACCCGCGAAGCACTGCAGCGCCAGCCCGGCGTCCTGACAGTACAGCCCATGGGCATCGATCTGCATTTGTTCCTGAACCCGTCCGTGACGTCGCCGGAGAAGCTGCTCTCGATCACGCCCTTCGAATTTCAAAAGATTCAGCCTTCGCTCGAAGACGTCTTCATCGCGCTGGTGCGCAGGCAGGAGCTGGCGCATGCTGCCTAACACTTCGGGCCCAGCCGTCCACATCGAGAATCTGAGCAAGCGCTTTGGCGACTTCACGGCCGTCGCCGACTTGAATCTGGATGTACAAGTTGGGGAGATTTTCGGCTTTCTCGGTCCGAATGGCGCTGGAAAATCCACTACGATCCGCGTCCTATGCGGGCTAATGGCTCCCACATCCGGGCGCGCGGTGGTCGGAGGCTTCGATGTAAGCGTCCACCCGGAAGAAGTCAAGCAACGTATTGGCTACATGTCACAAAAATTTTCGCTCTACGACGACATGACGGTCAAGGAAAACATCGAATTCTTCGCCGGCGTGTACGGCGTCTCCGCGGAGAAGTTTCCAGCGCGCCTGGAGTTCGTGCTGAAAATGGCGGAGCTCGAAGACAAGCAGGATACCTTAACTCGCCTGCTCTCGGGAGGCTGGAAGCAACGGCTGGCGCTGGGCTGCGCGATTCTGCA
>CAVVZG010000169.1:0-3900 GCA_963752205.1 Bryobacterales bacterium
GCAACATTTTTCATCAACAGGAAGCAACCAGCAGGATGCAGTCTTCAATCAACAACTTTGCTATTTAGAACGCTGAAGCCAACGCCCTTGCCAACACGAAGAAGCTTCTCCGGGCGCCGCTAGTTACGATTGCTCGCAGTTTTGGGGCTCTAGCGGGGCGTGGGAGATGAAGGGATAGGCGTAAGCCGCTTCGACAACCTTGGCCGCGTTCTTGAGGGCGCCGTCGACGTCGCCATCGTTGCGTAGTAGATTCGCGGGAGGGTTCTTGGAAATCTGGCTGGCGCGTTGGGCGAATTCGGTACTGCTTTGGTTGGCGCCGGGGCCTTCGTTCCAGACGACTTTCAATTGCTTGCGGGCGCTCTGGGCCTGCCACCAGGAATCGGCTACAATCGCGACGCCGGGTTCCAGAGGCACTTCGAAGCCGAGGACTACGTTGTCAGGCACGTTTCCTTCAACTAAGAACGCATGGCGCACGCCGGGGAGTTTCTTGATGTCGTCGAGATTTGCGCTGATGGGCTTGCCGTTGAACACGGGACATTTTTCGTAGACGGCCCACAGCATGCCAGGGAGGGTGAAATCGATGGAGTAGCTGGGTTTGCCGGTGACGATGGCGGGCACGTCGTAGCCGCGCTGCGATTTGCCGATGATCTTGTAATCTTTCGGGTCCTTCAGCTTGACGGTCTTGAGATCGGGTACGGGCAGCGCGGCGGCTTTCGCGGCTAACTCGCCATAGCCGGCGGCGCGGTTGGATTTGCGGTGAACTACTTTGCCCGCGTCGGTGGTGATTTCGGATTCCGGCACTTTCCAGGTTTGCGCGGCGGCGGTGATCAGCATCGCGCGACCGGCGGCGCCGGTGCGGCGCATGGGCTCCCAATTCATGGGCGTGGCGAAACTGCCGCCGGCGAACTGGCCGAAGTACTTGTCGTCGTCGAAATCGGCTTGCACGATTTTTACCGATTTCCAATCGGCGTCGAGCTCTTCGGCGATCAGCATCGGCAGCATGGTCTTGATGCCCTGCCCGACTTCGGGGTCCTTCGCGACGATGGTCACGACGCCGTTGGCCGCGATCTGGAAATACGCGCTGGGCAGGGGGGCCGGGCTCTTACCGAAATTCTGCGCGCTGGCAGGCTCGGGCTTCACGAACAGGCCCAGCATCATGCCGCCGCCGGCTACCGTGGTGACTTTCAGGAAGGAACGACGATCGAGGTTGGTGGATTTCATGATGGGCTCCTACTGCGCTAACTGCGCGGTGGTCACTGGTTTCTTGTCGGTGTTGCCGGTGGATGCGATGGCGGCCGCTTTGTGGATGGCGGCGCGGATCCGCAAATACGTTCCGCAGCGGCAGAGGTTGCCGTTCATGGCGCGGTCGATATCGGCGTCGGTGGGTTTCGTGTTGACGGCGAGCAGCGCTGAAGCGGACATCATTTGTCCGGCTTGACAGTAGCCGCACTGGGGGACGTCGAGTTCCATCCAGGCTTGCTGCACGGGATGCGAGCCATCGGGCGAGAGGCCTTCGATGGTGGTGACGGCGTCGGTGACTTTACCGACTAGCGTCTGGCAGGAGCGCACGGGCTTGCCGCCGACGTGGACGGTGCAGGCTCCGCAGAGTCCGGCGCCGCAGCCGAACTTTGTGCCTTTGTAGTTCAGGACATCGCGGAGCACCCACAGGAGGGGCATATCCGCGGGTACGTCGGCTGTGACTGCCTTGCCGTTTACGGTCAGTTTATAGGGCATGGAGGGATTCCTCTCTACAAAGTATACGTCTGTTACAATCGCGACATGCGGACGAGGCTGGCGGTTCTGGTCTTGCTTTTGGGCGCGGCGGCGGGGGCAGACGACTATTCGCGGACGCTCGCGGAATGGCGTGCGCAGCGCGAGGCCAAATTGAAAGCGGACGACGGATGGCTCACGGTGGTCGGACTCACTTGGCTGAAAGAAGGCGAGAACCGCGTGGGGTCGAATCCGGGTTTCGAAGTGCAGTTGCCGAAGTCAGCGCCGGATAAGGTGGGGACGCTGACTCTGAAAGGCGGTAAGGTGCGGTTTCGTCCGGAAAAGGGCGTGACTGTAACGATGAACGGGGCGCCTTTGGTGGAACGCGAACTGAAGCCGGACGTAGACGAGCATTACGACAGGCTGGCTGTGGGGCGCGTAAAGTTTTTCATCATCAAGCGCGAGGATAAGCTGGGGGTCCGAATTAAGGACAACGACAGTGCGGCGCGGCGCGAGTTCACGGGCCTCAAGTGGTATCCGCCGGATCTTTCGTGGAAGGTGCAGGCGAAGTTCGTTCCTTGGGACAAGCCGCATGCGGTGACGTTCGATACGGCGGTGGGGGTGAAGGAGACGGACGAGAGTCCGGGGTACGTCACTTTTGAGCGCGACGGGAAAGAGTATCGGCTGGAGCCGGTGGTGGACGACAACGAGCTGTGGTTCGTGATGCGCGATCAGACTAGCGGGAAGACTACTTATGGGGCTTCACGATTTCTGTACGCGGCGATGCCGAAGGGTGGGGTCAAGAGGGCGGGGACGGTGGAGATCGATTTTAATCGGGCGGAAAATCCGCCTTGCGTGTTTACGGACTTCGCTACTTGTCCGCTACCGCCGCCGCAGAACCGGTTGTCGCTGGCGGTGACGGCGGGCGAGCAGATGTACGGGAAGCAGCACTAAACTTTCCAGCGGTTGGCGTAATCGCGGGCGAATTCGCGGAAGGTGTGGGCGGGACGGCCCAGGACCTCTTTAACGGTGGTGGTGATTTCGCCGCCTTTCGAGGCTTTGGCCCAGGCGTTGATTTCCAAAATTATGTCCACCATCCACTCGGGCATGTGGGCGGACAACATTCCTTGGCGGGCGGCCTCAGGCGGGACGTCTACGTAACGGATTTGGCGGCCGGAGGCTTCGCTCATGATGGCAGCCATTTCGGTGTAGGAGAGATCTGCGGGGCCGGTCATAGTGTATTCTTTGCTTTCATGGCCGGGTTCGGTCAAGGCTTTGACGGCGATGGCGGCAATGTCGCGGGTGTCGATGTAGGCGGTTTTGGCATTGCCGACGGGCAGGTACATGTTCCCGTCGGGGCGAGGGGCGGAGCCTTTCACGAAATTCTGCATGAAGCCGCCGGGGAGCAGGATAGTCCACGCCATGCCGGACTTCTTTAGGGCTTCGTCGATGGCGGCGTGCCACTTCCCCACCGTGGTATTGCCGAGGCTGCGGATCACGGAAAGTTTGACTATCTGTTTCACTCCGGACTCGCTCGCGGCTTCGAGGAACTCCAGGGATTCGGCTACGCCGTCGGGCGAGAACGGGGGTACCAAGAAGACGGCGTCGACGCCGCGGCAGGCCGGGCGTAAGCTCTCGGGCTTGGTGTAGTCGAACCAGACTAGCTCGACGTTGGGTCCGGTTAGCGCTGCGGATTTTTCTTTATCGCGGACGGCGGCGCGAATTTGGACATCTGCGCGTCCGGCTAGGCCACGCAGGACGTCGCCGCCAACGGTACCGGTGGCTCCGGTGACTAGGATGGTCTTAGCCATGCTTATTCTTCGGTGATGGTCACGCTAGTGAGGGTGTCGCCTTGCTTGGTTTTGTTGACGACGTCCTGGCCTTTGAGAACTTTGCCGAAGACGGTGTGTTTGCCGTCGAGCCAATCGGTGACGATGTGGGTGATGAAGAATTGGCTGCCGTTGGTGCCGGGGCCGGCGTTGGCCATGGACAGAGATCCCACCTGATGTTTCTGGGAATTGCCTTTGAATTCGTCTTCGAAGCGGTAGCCGGGGCCGCCGCGGCCGGTGCCGGTGGGGTCGCCGCCCTGAATCATGAAATCGCCGAGAACGCGGTGGAAGACGGTGCCGTCGTAGAATTTGTCGCGCGCTAGGAACACGAAATTGTTGACGGTTTTGGGGGCGTCTTTGG
>CAVVZG010000170.1:0-26813 GCA_963752205.1 Bryobacterales bacterium
CTTGGGGAGGGTTGGGGAGGTGCTTTGACGCTAACTCTCGCTAGAACTTACATCGGCCCTCAACATGCAATATTCCGCATAGGAGGCTAATGATATGAAACCAATCCTGAAGGTTTGGGTGCCCGCCATGATGACGCTGGCGATGGCCGGGGGCCTATATGCCCAGGGGCACGGGGATGCTTCGGCAAAGAACCAGATTCATCTGCAGAAGGAAGTCCGTCATGAGCTGGTCACTCTGCCGTTTTACAACGTGTTTGACAATTTCGAGTACATGATCGACGGGAGCACGGTGACGTTGATGGGGCAAGTGACGCGTCCCAATTTGAAGTCCGATGCGGAGAAGGCCGTGAAAGGGATTGAGGGCGTCGAGCGGGTGGTGAACAAGATCGAAGTTCTGCCGCTATCGCCGATGGACGATCAGATCCGGCGCGCGGTGTATCGCGCGATTTATGGGGACGCGGGGATGGAGCGCTATTCGATACAGGCGGTTCCCAGCATCCACATTATCGTGCGCAACGGACATGTCTTCCTGGAGGGCGCGGCGGCTACGGAGATGGATAAGAGCCTGGCTTATTTGAGGGCGAATGGCGTGGCCGGGGTTTTCTCGGTGACGAATAACCTGCACGTCGACCGCACTTAGCTTTTGTCCGTAAAAAAGGAATCGTCCTGCCGGCATCTCTGCTGGCAGGACGATTTTTATTTGCTCACTAGCAGTTTGCGCTAGAAAACGATTCTGCCTACGACCTGAATCGTACGCGAGTTGCTGGTAAAGAACTGGTCGAATTGCAGGAAGCGCGGATTGTTGGGAACCAGTTCGTTGCGTCCGAGTGCCGAGCCCAGGTTCGGGTTCGGCGAAACGTCGTTGATCCACGCGCCGACAAACTGCGGGTGGTTGAAGAGGTTGGCGAATTGCCCGGAGAATTCGAGGTGAACCCGTTCGGTGAGGGCGAACCGCTTGATGATTGAAACATCGAAGTTGTTGGTCGGAGGCATGCGGTAGGTGTTGCGTCCCGCCGTAGCAAGCGCGCCCGATCCGGCGACTACGTAACGAGCGTTGGAGTTATTGGCGACGTAGGCCACAATGCTGGCGGAGCTGGAGGCCACCTGGCCGGCCGCGTTATACCCGGTGACGCCGCTGCCGACATTAGCCTGACCAGCCGGATTGATAACGGTCCGGTCTCCAGCGCTATCGTTATTGAGGTTCGAATCGAGGTTGCTCTGAATCGTGGCCCACTCGCCGGTCTGGTAGGTATAGCCACCCAGAAGCCGCCAATTGCCGATCAGATTCTTCATGAACCAGCCCCTGTTCTCGAACACCTTGACGTCGTAGACCGGATTGATGGTTAGGCGATGGCGGTGGTCGAGCGCTGAATCACCCCAGTCGGCTGCCTGGTTTTGGAAATTCTGGCCGCGGCGTGGTGTGAAGTAAGTAGAGAACAATGTTGCCGTCGAGTCGTCCTGAGCGTGGCTCCAGGTATAGGCGATCTGGTAGGAAAAATTCTTGGAGTAGCGCTTGTTCATCTGGATTGCCAGACCGTTGTATCTGGAGTCACCCACCGGATCGAAGCCGACAATTGCTTGGCCGAATCCGAGAGTGGCAAGGTCGTTATAGGGCAACGCGGTGGTTGCTCCGGCGGGGATGGTGCCCTTGACGGAACCAGGAGTGGTAGTGGTGCCCAGGGTCTTCGTGAGGCCGGCGAAAGTAGCCAAGGACGGCATCGTGAAGAACGTCGGGATGTAGTTGGTAGGCGTGACCTGGGGGACGATATTCAAGCGGTCCTGGACGTACAGGTGGACGCCTTTGGTGTACACATAACGGGCTTCAACGGTATAGTCCTTACCCAATAAGCGCTGCACGCCCAGGGTGCCGTTGATGGCGTACGGCCGGTTCTGATCCCAGGTATAGGCAGAGAGGGAGGAACGGGCGCTGGCGGTCGTGGGTGTCGTTAGGGTCGGACCGCTGAGGCCGCCATTGGCCAAGAAGTTAGTAACGGGATTGGTCGAGTTGACGTCCTGCGTGACCTGATAATAGGCCGGATTGGCATTGACGGCGAGATTGGCGTAGGGAAGATCGAAGGATCTCCCGACACCGCCGCGAACCACCCACTTCTGATCTTTGCCGGGAGAATAGGCGAAGCCGAAGCGCGGGGACCAATCATTCTTGCTGGTCTTAGGATTGCCAAAGGTAATGCCGCCGGGTACGTTGGCGATGGCGCTGAATTGTTGCGCGCGCGAAGCCACCGGGACCGTCACGTACTCATAACGCACGCCAAGGTTGAGGGTGAGATTCGGACGAAGGCGGAAATCATCGTTCACATAGGCGGAATTCTGCAGGAAACCCTCGGGAACGCCGGAGCCGGCTCCGAAGGTTCGTTCACCCGAAACTCCGCTCAGCGCGCTGCCGCTGGGCTGTTGGTCGAGCAAGAACTGCTGCAGCGTGGAGTAGTCATAATCGCCGCGGCTGCGCTGCACGAAGAAGCTGCTCAAAATTATGTCGGTGAAGTTATAGCCGGCTTTGATGGTGTGACGGCCAACGGACTTGGTGATGTTCTCCTGGAAGGTGGCCAAGTTCTGGATGCCGCCGGACGGCGCGTTGGGGTCGGGGCCGAGTTGCAACTGGAGTTCATCGAAGGAAAGGTTCGGGAAGGCGCTCAATCCGGGGAAAGAGAAATCTCCCACCGGCACCAGTTGGTTGTGGCGGCTGTAGGCCAGGCGCAATTCGTTTTCGAAAGTGGGGGAGAAATTATGGAACTCGGAAACCGAGATCATCTGATTGAGGGTGGGCTCCGGAGCGTAGAAGACGGGGAGCGAAGCGTTGGTATCGCTGGAGGAATTCTTGTCGTAGATGTAGCGGCCGCGAAGCTGGTCCTTGGTGCTGATGTCGTAATCGATGGAGGCAATCCAGTGATAGGAGTTCGAGAAATTCGCCGATGCGAACTGCAGCGGACCGTTGGGAATATTTACGCCGTTCACGCTAATGGGATTAGTGGGATCGGCGGCGGTGGCCACAGGGACATATTTCTCAAAGATGCCGAGGTTGGTTTTGTTCAGATTCGACATGCCATTTAGAAGGGCGATGCCCGCGGCCGTGGGTGCAAATACCGGCGAACTCGGCGTGGAGGCTTGGCCCAGCGGATTGTATTCGAAGTTTCCAAAGTAGAACAGCTTGTCCTTCTTAATCGGGCCGGAAATGGTCGCGCCCAGCCGGTTATTGTCAAAACGGGGATTGGTGCGGTTTCCGTTCAGAACATCGGTGTTATCCACAGCATTGAGGTCGCGGTTTTGCAGGTATTCGTAGATCGAACCATGGATCTGGTTGGTGCCGCTCTTGACGATGACGTTAAACACGCCGCCGGAGGCGCCGCCGAATTCGGGGCTGAACTGGTTCTGCAAGATCGAGAACTGGGCTACGGCTTCGTTCGAGACGTAAACCAGGGGACCGGTGACGTCGTGGTCGTCGTTATTGACGCCGTCAATGCTGAAGGTGTTATTTTCGGAACGCTGTCCGGCGACCGAAGGACCAGTGCCGTAACCAATGCCACCGGCCATGGCGACGCCGGCCGAGCCCAAGCTGATGTTGTAAATGCCCGCGCCGTTAATGACTTTGGAACTACCCGCGGCCGGAAGATCCGCCGCCGCCGAGGTATCGAAAATGGTTTGCAATTGCGAGGAACTGGTATCGATCAGCGCCGCCGATTCGGTGACGTCCACCGAGGTTTCGACGGTTCCCACGGCGAGCGTGACGTTGACCGAAGCAGTGCGGTTCAAATCCAGTTGAACCCCCGACTTAGATCCGGTTGTGAAGCCGGCTTTAGTAGCCGAGACGGAATAGGTGCCGATGGGGACGTTGTTGAGGCGATATTCGCCGTCCATATTCGACACGGTGTCGTACTTCACGTTGGTGGCGGTGTTGGTTGCTGTAACTTTCGCGGCTGGAATCGCCGCGCCGGTGGCATCCGTCACCGTTCCTACGATATTACTGTCCGTCGCCTGGGCGTTTGATCTTGGCACGCCGGTAAGCGCCAGAAGAACAATGGCCGCGGAGAGCAACGTGAGTCTTGCGGCTTTCGATAGTGTGTTCATCTTATGGCCTCCATGGGTTTAGTTTCGAGGGCTTATCCGGCCGGTGGGCCGAATTGCTTCTCGCATGTTGTGGGTCTGGTGAATAAAGGGCCGTGAAGTGGAGAGCCCGCATGGAGGTTGCCCTGCGGGTGGAATCGACTGCACTACCACCAAAGTTTGCGTAACTAACATAGTACTTTCTGCGTCAAATGGGCTAACCTTCCCATTACAGAGAGATTACCGTTAGTATACCCTCGGCTAGTCCCCCGTACAACAGTCTGGTTACAATCGACTGGAAAAGAATTTGTTATGGGCCTGCCCAATCGGCGTAACAAGGCCTCCGTTTTTCAACGGTTTGCGATCCGCCCATCAGTTTATGTGAATGTTTCTTAATATGATATCCGCTAGAACTGGAATCTAGCCGTTAACTGGATCGAGCGGGGGTTGCTGCTAAACGCCAGGTCGGGGCGGTCGAACAGGGGATTTCCGGGAATAACCAGGTTCTGCTCAGAGGCTCCCAGAGTCTGGGTTTGCAGGACATTGTTGGTAAATCCGGCGGTATATTGCGGGTGGTTGAAAGCGTTAAAGAGCTGCGCGGCGAATTCCAAGCGTTTGACCTCGCCAATGGGGAACACTTTTTTAATTTGCAGGTCGAAATTATTAATGGGGCTTAGGGCGAGAGTATTGCGGCCCCCGGTGGCGAGCGCGCCATAGCCGGCGACGATGTATTGCGCATTCGGATTGTTGGCGATATAGGCGACTGTCGAAGAGTCGCCCATCGCTACCGTGGCCCCGCTGGCGTTCACGGCGCGCACCCCGCTGCCGGTGTTGGGAACGCCGTTGGCGTTGACGATGGTGCGGTCCCCGGCAGCGTCGCCGTTCAGGTTCGAGTCCAGGCCGCTTTGCACGGTGGCGTATTGCGGAGATTCAAAGGTATAGGTTCCGCTCAGTACATAGCCGCCGAGTGCGTAGCGGGCTAGCTTGTTGGAACTGGTTTTAAACCAGGGAGTGTCCCAAATCAGGGTTTGGGTCAGACGGTGACGGCGGTCCAGGAAGGACGTGCCCCACTCGGACGTCATGTCGGTGAAGTCCTGCGGGCGGCGCGGGGCTAATAATGTGCTCTTGACGTCGGCGGTGCTGTCGTCGAGGGCATGGCTCCAGGTATACGCGGTCTTGAAGAACAAACCTTTGGAGAAGCGTCGCGAGAACTCTGTTGCCAGACCGTGGTAGATGGAATTGCCGCGGAACAGATAAGACGTGATGGGCAGATTATCGAAGTTGGCGCGCCAGGGCGGCAGCACGGAGTCTATGTTGTAAAGGTCGTTGGTGGTGTGGGGAAGAGTGGCCAGGGTCTGGGCACTCGGCATCGACAGGAATGTGGGGATGTTCAAGGCCGGCGTGGCGACCGGGCCGTAATTGAGCCAGCTCTGGGCGGGGAGATGGACGCCCTTGGTGCCCAAATAACGCACTTCGAGCGTGTAGTCGTTGTGAAACACATGTTGAATCCCGAGGTTCCAGTTGAGCGCGTAGGGCATGCGGTATTGATCCTGCTTGTAATTCGCGGTCGCGTTCTGGGCGGCGGCGGCCGTAGTGAAGGTGGTCAAGCCGGTGGTGGGCTGGATGCCGCCGTTGGCCAGGAAGTTCGGGACTAATGTTTTTAGAGATCTGGTAATGACGTTGGACAATTCGGGAGGCGGCAGGTTCACGCTCAGATTGTCGAACGACTTGTCGTAGCTCAAGCCGAATCCGGCGCGGATGGACGTGCGGCCGCTGCTGCCAGGGGAGTACGCGAGTCCCACGCGGGGAGCGAAGCCGTCTAACTGGGGCGTGGGGGCTTGGAAGGAGATCAGGCCGGGAACGCTAGCGATGGCGTTCAGGGTTTGCAGCTTGTCGCCCGCGGAGACACCCTGATAGTCGTAGCGCAAACCGAGATTCACAGTGAAGTTCGGGCGCATCCGGTATTGGTCGTCGACGAAGAAAGAGGAACTGATGGAGTTTCCGGAGAACGGTCCGGCATCGCCGGCGCGCTGGTCGAACAAGTCGGGACTTTGATCCAGCAGAAAGCGCTGGAGGTTGGAGTATTCGTAATCTCCGCGCAGATTTCCGGTGAGCCGGATGGCGCTGATGTACTTGCGTCCTTCGCCGCCGAATTTGAAGGTGTGGCGGCCTTTGGTCCAGGTGATGTTGTCGATGAGCTGGTAAGTGTTGAGCACCGTCGCTTGCGGCGATACGGGGGCGGGGCCGATCTGCACGCCCAAGTCATTTTGGATGACGATGTTCGGGAACGCGGTGAGGCCGGGATAGGTATAGTTGCCGGAAGGAATGTTGTCGTTGGAGCGAGTGTAGCCGAGGCGCACCTCATTCAACAGAGTGGGCGTGAAGGTGTGCAATTCTTCCAACATGGATAAGTTGCGCTGGATGTTGCGGCCTTGGAAAAACGCGACTAATTCGGGAAGGGTATTGGAACTGAATCCGGAGGTCGACTGGTTCACTTCACGTACACGCAATTGATCGGCGGCCGAGATGTCATAGTCGATGTTCAGCAGCCAGATGCCTTCGTTAGTGTAGCTGGGGGCTACGATGGGCAGGATTCCCAGGGGAATCGACACGCCGTTGACTGTGGTGGACTGATTCGCTGTCGGCGCAGCCGGCAGGTACTTCTGCAGGACTCCGAGATTGGTTTGCGAGAGGCCAGGGATGGCGCTCAAGGCGCTGTATCCGGCGGCGGTGGGCGACTCGACCGGAGACGGCGTGGTGGCTTGGCCGGTGGGATTGTACTGATAGAGTCCGTAGAAGAAGAGCTTGTTCTTGAGGATCGGTCCGCCGACGGAGCCGCCAAACAGGTTGTTATCGAAACGCGGATTCGAGAGCACTCCGATGCGGGCGAAATCTTGATCGACGGCGTTGAGGTTGCGGTTTTCGAGATACTCGAAGGCGGCTCCGTGGAACTGGTTGCCGCCGTTGCGCAGGACCTGATTGAACTGGCCGCCGCCGCCGTTGCCGAATTCGGCGGAGAAAGTGTTTTGCAGAGCGCTAAATTCCTGCACGGCTTCGTTGGGGATATCGATGATGTGGCCGGTTACGTATTTACTGTTGTTGTCGACGCCTTCGACGGTGAAATTGTTGGAGCGCGGGCGCAGGCCGCCGACGGAGGGGCCTTCGCCGGAGCCAATGCCTCCGGAGCTAGCCACGCCGGCGTTCAGCAGCGAAAGATTGAGGGCTCCTAGCGCGAGCGAAGCGGCGGGGACGTCAATCGCTTGCCGCGGCCCGAAGGTGGAACCCACTTGCGCGGTGGTGGTGTCGATGAGCGTCGCGGCATCGGTGACGTCGACGACCGTGGCTACATCGCCGACGGTTAGGGTGGCATTGGCGGTCGAGGTGGTATTCAGGGCGATCGCCGTATTGCGAAGGATGACCGCGGCAAAGCCGGTACGCGAGATTTTGATGTCGTAGGCGCCGACCAGCACGTTGTTAAAGCGGTACGCGCCGTCGCTGGCAGTGATCGTGGTGGCCTTGACGCCGGTGGCGGTGTGGGTAATTTCGACGTCGGCGCCGGGAACGGAAGCTCCGGTCTGGTCGATTACGGTGCCGACCAGATTCCCGTCGGCTGCTTGGGCGTTTAACTTGTTAGCTCCGGCAAACATGAAAACGACAACGAGCAATAGCAGTTTGGATCTGGTCATCTGAAGCCTCCCATTCGGCGATGAGTACCTATCGGCCGGGCGGCCAGAGATCTCTGGAGTAAAATTATATTTCTATGAAAGTAATAGACTTACGATTACTTGCTCGCCTGGGGAGACGCGGGAGCAGAAGGGGTTTTGCGGATCTTTTCGTAGTATTGCTGAACGAATTGCTCGTAAATCGGGGGAACTTCGTCGCGATGGATTTCGCTGCCGGCTTCGGCGTGGGTGGACTGGGCTTGGCCGACCGGGGTTTTCAATTGTTGCTTGGTCGAGCCGACTTCGACCATGACGGCTCCCTTGACGTTTTCGGCGCGCTTGCCTAGGAGCTCGGTGATCTTGCCCATGGCTTTCAAGGCTTCGGCTTGTTTCGCGGCCTTGTCGCCTTCCTGGCTACCGATGCCGTTCTGGGGCTCCTGCGACTTTTGATTTTGCGCGCTGTTGCTGCCGTCCTGGGCGTCGCTCGATTGCTTGCCGTTTTGCGCCTGCTGGCTTTCGCCTTTTTCCTGGGACTGGCCGTCTTGCCCCGGCTGCTGTTCGCTGTCGCTGGGATCGCTCTTCTGATTCTTGCCTTGATCGTTGGGCGACGACTTCATCTTGTTCAACATGTCGTTGAGGGCTTCTTTGACTTTGTTGAGGAGGGAGGGCTCGGTGTTGGATTTGGCGTTTTGATTTCCGTCGGCCTGTTGCTTGTCGCCTTGCTTCTGCTCGTCGGAAGCGGAGTCCTTGCCGGGAGAGTCTTCTTTTTTGTTGCCGTCGGCGCCTTGATCTTTGTTCGCGGCTTCCTGCTTGTTTTGATCCTGCTGATTTTCGGGGGCGGCGGGGTCGAAGTTGGCGGAGGGATCGCCGGCGAAATCGCTGTTCTTTTGGGCTTCCTTGCTTTCTTCACGGCCGTCGCCAGGCTGGTCACCGCCTTCAGGGGATCCTGGAAGTTTGGCTTGCTGCTTGGCGGGGCCGAAGACGTTATCGTAGGCGCTGGCTACTAGAGACGTGTGGGGATCGAAGGAGCCGAGCACGGCGTAGCGCAGAAGTAAGACGGCGGCTAGCGCGAGCGCGAGGCCTAGCGCGGGATACAGGGCGTGCGGGCGGCCGAGCGGCAAAGCCTGTTTCAAATCGACGGACTGGGCGGTGCGTTCGGCTTGCGCGCGCTGGCTTTCGCGAATGGCGGCGTCGGCGGTGCCGGGGGCTTCGAGAAAATGCGCGGCGGTGGAGAGGGTGTCGTGCAGCTGCAGTTTCGCGTCGATCTTTTGGGCCACGCGATAGGTTGAGGGGCGCTTGCGCAGCGCGATGTAGATCGCGCCGCCGACAGCCAGCGCCACGAGCAGGATTAGCCAGAAGGCGCTTAGGTATTCAGTGCCGGCTAAGAGAATGATGACGCCGCCAGCGAAGATAACGGCCGCGGCTCGGGTCAACTGGTGGACGAGCAGGTGTTGGAACGAGCGGGTGCGGGCCTTCGCCAGCAGATCGGAAAGTGAGCGGCGCAACTCCAACGACACGATTATCCCACGATCAGCATGCAATCGCCGTAGGAAAAGAAACGGTAGCGGGCGGCGACGGCGTGGCGGTAGGCGGCTAGCGCTAATTCCGTTCCGGCGAAGGCGCAGACCAGGACGAGAAGACTCGATTTCGGGAGATGGAAGTTGGTGAGCATGGCGCCGGTTCGCTGGAAATGAAAACCGGGGGAGATGAATAGTTCGGTGCTCGCGCTAGCTGGGTCGCTCTCGATGGCGCGGACACTGGTGGTGCCTACGGCCACTACTCGCGAAGCGGCGTCCATGGCGGAACGGGTTTCTCGCGGCACTGAGAAGCTTTCGGAGTGGAGCTTCACTTCTTCCATGATATCGGTGTGCAAGGGCTGGAAGGTGCCGAGGCCGACGTGCAGGGTGACTCGCGCAATGGCTGCTCCGGCGGCGCGGCAGGCGTCGAGAATTTCAGGTGTGAAGTGGAGTCCGGCGGTGGGGGCGGCCACGGAGCCGCGTTCGCGGGCGAAGACGGTTTGGTAGCGTTCGCGATCGGCGGTGGTGTCGGGGCGGTGGATATAGGGGGGTAGAGGAATGTGGCCTGCACGCTCGAGCACGTCGAACGCGTCGCCTTTCGGCGACAGCTTTACGGTGCGCTCGCCGAATTCGCCGCGGCCTAAGATTTCGACGGTTAGTTCGTCCGAAATGACGATGCGTTCGCCGCTGCGCATTTTCCGGCCGGGGCGGACTAGGGCGGTCCAGCGCAGGGCGTCGGCGGATTCTTGGCGCGTTAGGAACACTTCCACTTTTCCGGTGTGTCCTTCGCGGTGGCCGTAGAGGCGGGAGGGGAAGACGCGGGAGTCGTTGAGTACCAGGCAATCGTTGGGATGGAGGAACGATGGGAGGTCGCGGAAGGCGCGATCCTGCCAGGTGCCGGATTCGCGGTCGACGACCAGCATGCGCGAGGCGGCGCGATCGGCTAAGGGCTCTTGCGCGATCAGGTCTTCGGGGAGATAGTAGTCGAAATCGGAAAGCAGCACGGTGCCTCAGGACTGGGTGGGGTAACTGTCGAGGGCTTGCAGGAGGGCGCGCTCGGCTCGTCTTTCGGGCACGTTGAAGTGCAGTAGGTTTGAAGTTGCGGCGCCTACTTCGGTAAGCGCGCGAATGGAGTTGCCGTCGATTTGAAAGTGCTCCTTCCATGGGTCTTGGCGCGGATTGTATAGGCGGACCGGTCGTCCCTTATCGAGGGACGCTACATCGCTACTCTTTCTGCGGTTGCACAGAACGCAGGCGTAGGCGAGATTCTCGAAGAGCGAAGTGCCGCCGTGTTTGCGGCTGACAATGTGGTCTACCTGGGGGAGAAAGGCGCAGTCCTCTTCGCGGATCAGGCAGTATTCGCAGCGGCGGTGTGCGCGGCGGGCGACGCCGGTGCGCAGCGCCTCGTCAATGTCATTGGCCACTGGCGAGAATCTGGCGCGCGCGGGCTTTGGCCATTCTGAGAATGTGTTCGAGTTCCATGAAGTGGTCGAGTTCGGCTTTTTCTTCGGGAGCGAGGGGCTGTTCTTTTTCGCGGCTGATGAGCTCGGTGAGGCGCTGCTGGGCGGCGGCGGAGGGCTGGAAGTTGGTGACGGCTTCGGGCGTGGTGCCGGACGCGATGAAGTCGATGATTTCGAGGTAAACGGGGCTCGCCGCGCTCATCTGGTATTCAGCATACAACGTAAACTGAAGGGAGTGCGTATCTTGGGGATCGAATCTTCTTGCGATGAAACCGCGGCGGCGGTGGTGGAGAACGGGTCGCGTATTTTGTCTTCGGTGGTGGCGTCGCAGATCGCTACGCATGCGCGGTATGGCGGGGTGGTTCCGGAACTGGCTTCGCGGGAACATTTGCGCGCGATCGTGCCGGTGGTGCGGTTGGCGTTGGAGCAAGCTGAGACAAAGCTCGATGAATTGGGGGCGATTGCGGTTACGCAGGGTCCTGGCTTGGTGGGATCGCTGCTGGTGGGGATCACCTACGCTAAGGCGCTGGCGCTGGTGCGGGGGCTGCCGCTGATTGCGGTCAACCACATTGAGGGACATATTCACGCGGTGGTTAGCCAGAATCCAGTGGAGCTGCCGGCGCTAGCGTTGGTGGTGAGCGGGGGGCACACGCATCTTTATGAAGTCGGTGAGGGCTTTCGCTACCGGCTGCTGGGGAAGACGCGGGACGATGCGGCAGGGGAAGCGTTCGACAAAGTTGCGAAGCTGCTGGGGTTTAGTTATCCAGGAGGGCCGGTCATCGATATGCTGGCGCCGCATGGGAATCCGCAAGCGGTGCCGTTCACGCTGGCGAAGATGAAAGGGAACACGCTCGATTTCAGTTTTAGCGGATTGAAGACAGCGGTGCTGCGCTGGACGGAGGCTCGCGATCTTGCGGGTGAAGTGGCTGCGCGGCGGGAATTGCTCGCGCGCAATTCGCAGCCCGGAGTGGAGGAGTGGTTGGCGGTTACGCCTCGGGAGACGCTGGATATGCTGGCGTCGTTTCAGCACACGGTGATTCGGGAACTGCTGCGGCGTGCGCTTAAGGCTGCCGAAGGGATGGGCGCACGCAGTTTGGTGATCTCCGGTGGGGTGGCTTGTAATAGCGGGCTGCGGTTGGCGGCCGAGGGCACGCGGCTGCCGTATCCGGTATTTTTTCCGACGCCGGGGCTTTCTACCGACAACGCGGCGATGATTGCCGCGGCTGCGTTTCCGAAATTCGCGCGCGGGGAATTTGCGGATTCCGCGCTGCGGGCGCAGGCGAATCTGGCGCTGGCTTGAGGGGGGTTGCTACCATCTATTGAGATGGGTCCCCAACAGCCTCCCGCAGCACCACCGAAGATGCCGATTCCCGGCGTTCGCCACCTTGTCGCCGTCGGTTCCGGCAAGGGAGGTGTGGGGAAGACAACAGTCTCCGTGAATCTGGCGATTGCGCTGGCGAAGCTCGGAAGGAAGGTTGGACTGCTCGACGCCGACGTTTACGGGCCCAACGTGCCGTTGATGATGGGCGTGCAGGAAACGCCGAAGGGGCAGGGGGACCGCATCGGTCCTATCGAACGCTATGGCGTGAAGCTGATGTCGATGGGTTTTCTGAACCCTGGGGACAAGCCGCTAGTGTGGCGCGGGCCTATGCTGCATAGCGTGATTCAGCAGTTTCTGCGGCAGGTGGACTGGGGCGAACTCGACTACCTGCTTATCGATTTGCCGCCGGGCACGGGGGATGTGGCGTTGTCGCTGATCCAGACGGCTCCGCTGTCGGGTGCGGTGGTGGTGACTACGCCCTCGGATGTGTCGCTCGAAGACGCACGCAAAGCGGTCAATATGTTTGCGCAGGTGCGGGTGCCTATTCTGGGGATGGTGGAGAACATGAGTTACTTGATCGCTCCCGGTTCCGGAGAACGGATTGATGTTTTTGGGCAGGGCGGAGGCAAGCGGACGGCGGAAGCGATGAAGATCGCTTACTTAGGCGAGCTGGCGCTGCAGCCGGAGGTGCGTATCGGCGGGGACACGGGACGTCCGGTGACTACGCGAGCGGCTGGTGATCCGTTAGCTGAACCGTTCATGGAACTGGCGCGCAGAATTGAAATACGCTGCCAGGAAGAACAATCCAGCGGACCTAATATTACGGTGGAAGATTAAACTACAGTTCTTGTTTGGGCGGAGGCGGCGGGACGATTTCGAAATCCTCCGGAGTGATGCGGATGGTCAGGACTTGGCCGCGCGTTCCTAGCGGTGCGAGCACTTTGCCATTCCAGCGGACTTCGATGCCCCCGGCGTTGCCCACTCGCATGGTGGCGCGGTCGAGGCCGGTAAGGGTCTTCGACTCGCTGGGCTGCAGAATGCCGGCGAAGATTTCCTTGCCTCCGCTGCTGACCGACAACCAGGTGCGCTCGGTGGCGGATAGTTTCAAGACAACGCTGCCGGCAGCGGCTTCGACCGTCTGATCCGATGTGGCCGGCTGATCGGGCTGAATGACGGGCGCTGTGGCTTTGACGGCTACCAGAGGCGCGGACGGGATTGCGGCGGCGCGCACTGGCTCTGGAGAGCGTTTCCACCACGCGTAGAAACCGGAGCAGCCGAGCAGCACGATCACTAAGCCGACCACGGACCAACCAAGCGGAACGTCCGGTATCTGGCGGCGGTTGGTGGATTGTACTAGCCGGTTCGGTACCCGGATCTCGGGTCGCGGCTGCGGGTCTTCGGGTTCGGAGAGCGCATCGAGCGCGGGGCGAATCCGCGCCGGGTCAACGCCCAGGACGGCGGCATACTGCCGCGCAAAATTCTTATAGAAGAAGAAGCCGGGGATGCCGGCAACATCATCCGCTTCAATGGCGCGCAGATAGTGTTGTGTGATGCAGAGTTCCTTCGCGATGTCTGCAATCGCCCGCCCCTGGGTTTCCCTCTGCTTGCGAAGAATGCTACCGACGGAGGTCATGGATCAGCGTCCTTTTTCCAATCCTACCGGGGGCTTGCCGCCCGGAGGTACTATCATACATAGCCTAGGCGATTTTGAGCAAGTTCGGGTCAACTAACCCCGGGAATCGGACTCCCAGGGAGGAAACTTTAGGCTACCTTTAAGGAAGAAATGTCTTTTTCGAAGAAGCTGTGCACGGTGGGTCTGGTACTAGGGTTGGCCGCGACGGCGGCTGCGGCGGGGGTTTCGGGCGCCTCGGCGTTGGAATTCACGCGGCGGGCGGTGGCGTTCGGGCCGCGGCCTCCGGGCTCAGCGGCTGATATCGCGCTCCAAAACTACATCATCGCGGAGCTGAGAAAAGACGGTTGCGAGATTGTTGAGGACGCCTTTACGGCGAAGACCCCGCAGGGGACGATCGCGATGAAGAACATCATCGCGAAGTTTCCGGGTAAGGGTGCGGCGCATCGCGCGATTGCGATTACGGGGCATTTCGATACCAAATACTTTCCGGGGCGCAAGTTTGTGGGCGCGAGCGACGGAGGGTCGTCCACCGGGCTGCTGCTGGAACTGGCGCGGGTGCTGGCGCATCAGCCGCGGATCGATGATGTCTATCTGGCGTTCTTCGATGGGGAGGAGGCGTTTGGCGATTGGTCCGATACGGACAGCCTTTATGGGAGCCGTCACCTGGCGGCGCGCTGGCGTCAGGACGGGACTTTGCAGCGGCTCAAAGGGCTGATCAATGTGGACATGATCGGCGACAAGAATCTGGACATTCCGCGCGAGACCAACGGCAACGCGGCGCTGAACCAACTGGTGTGGAGGACGGCGGCCGACTTGGGTTACAAGGCTTTTTTCATCGATCAACAGATCGGCGAAGACGACGACCACATGCCTTTTGTGCGCGCGGGCGTGCCGGCGATCGATTTGATCGACATCGATTATCCGCCCTGGCATAACGACACCGACACCATGGATAAGCTCAGCGCGCAGAGCATGGAGATTGTCGGGACTGTTGTGTACGAAGTGATTCAGCGGCTGGAGCACCAATAGGTTGTGACGCAACTGCGGCGGGCGCTATTGATTTCGGGCGCCGCACTTTGTCTGCTGACTGTTGCCGCGCTGGCGCAACGCGGGCGCAATCGCGTGTACAACAGCGACGACGAGGAGCCCGCCATCGCGGCGCGCGAGGCCGAGTTCCACTTCATTCGCGTCGAGTATACTGACCTGCCCGAGTACCATCGCGGCTTCGGATTTGCTTCGCGCGATGGGCAGGGCACCGGCTGGTGGATTGTCGATTGGCCCGACGCCGACAATCATTTCACGCGCGGGATTCAGCGGCTGACGAAGATCGATATTGGCGATCCGCGGCATTTGCGGCTCACCGACGATCGAATCTTTGATTACCCCTGGATCTATGCGACGCAGACGGGGTGGTGGGGATTGAACGATGCGGAGATTGCGCGGCTCCGCGAGTATCTTCTGCGCGGCGGCTTCCTGGTGACCGACGATATGTGGGGCGCGGATGCGTGGGAAGTTTTTCGCGACACCATGCAGCGCGTGCTGCCGGGGCGCGAGATTCCGGATCTGGATGAAGCCGATCCCGTGATGCACGTGCTCTACGATATTCGTGAGAAGGACCGCACGTTTATTCCTGGCTCGCGGCATCTGTGGCGGCGCGGGGATACGGTGGAGGTGATGCAGCCTGCGGGATCGAATCCAGCTTGGCGCGGGATTTATGACGACCACCAGCACATGGTGGTGTCCGTCAACTATGACACCGACATTGGCGACGCTTGGGAATTCGCGGACGTGCCTTATTATCCAGAAGCGATGACGGCGCTGGCTTACCGCTACGGTATCAACTACATCATTTATTCAATGACGCACTGAGGTTATTTCAAGCGGTCCGCTACTTTGGCGATCCCGGCTTTGGCGCAGGCATCATCGCTTTCGAGACTAGAACCGGAACTGCCGACGGCGCCGATGGTTTCCTCACCGACTTTGATGGGCACACCTCCGCTGAGCGCCAGCATGTCGGTGATGTCGCGCTGGGCGGAGGCGGGCTGATCGCCGGCGGTGCGCTTTTGAAACTCCGCGGTGGTGACGCGGAACATGCGCGCGGTATACGCTTTGCGGCGGGCCATTTCGGTGGTGTGCGGCGCGGCTTGCTCATCGCGCAGCAGCACCAGCATTTGACCGGCGCGGTCAACGACCACAACGGAGGTGTGGTAGCCCTTGGACTGGCACTCCGACAACGCCGCTTCCGCGATGGTTTTGGCTAGGCCCAGCGACAAGTTGCGCTGCATGACGACTCCTTGCGCCGATGCGAGAGCGGCCGTGCCGAGCAGCAACAGAGCTTTCAGCGTGTACGACATGACACCTCCTGTCAGCCGTCAATTATACTCAGTGTTTCCGACGCGAGTTGGCGGGTGAGTTCACCCGCTGGGAGTTCGCGGCACAGGCGACCGGCTTGGCCGGACCACATTTGCGCGAAGTCTGGGGATCCGGCGGCTTCCGATTGTTTGCGGAGGGGCGCGATGGCGCTGCCGGCGAGGGGGAAGGGCGGGGCCAGCGGGGACATGGGGCCCACTTCGCGGATGAGGCGGTTGACGATTCCACGGGCGGGGCGGCCGCTGAAAACGTTGGTGAGCGCGGTGCCGTCGTCTTTCAAATTCTTCAATGCCTGGCGGTGGACTGCGCTCAGGGTCGCTTCCGGGCATAGTAGATAGGCGGTGCCGAGCTGGACGGCGGCGGCTCCCAGTGCGAAAGCGGCCACGATGCCACGCGCGTCGGCAATGCCGCCGGAGGCGATGACGGGCACTTTCACGGCGTCGACGATCTGCGGGACTAGCGCCATGGTGCCGGACTGCGTCGAGATATCTTGAGCCAGGAACATTCCGCGATGTCCACCGGCTTCGGAACCTTGGGCGATGATGGCGTCGCAGCCTCTTTGTTCGAGCCACAGCGCTTCGTCGACGGTGGTTGCTGACGATAAGATCTTCGCGCCGGACGATTTTACGCGGGCGAGAAGCACGGGATCAGGAAGACCGAAGTGGAAGCTCACGACTTCGGGTTTAAGCTCGGCAACAAGATCGCACGCGGCGGGGTCGAAGGGGCGGCGGCTGGCGCTGGGCAGCGGGGCTTGCGGATCGAGCCCTAGTTCCACGTAATACTTCGCGAGGAGTTGCTTCCAGGCGAGGTCACGCTCGGCGTCGGCCGCGGGCGGCTGGTGGCAGAAGAAGTTCACGTTGATGGGAAGTGCAGTTTGGCGGCGGATGGTTTCGAGTTCGGCGCGCATCTGATCGGCGCTCAACATCGCGCAAGGTAGGGAACCGAGGCCTCCGGCTTCCGAGACGGCGATGGCCATGGAGGACAGAGTTCGCACCGGCCATGGGCGCTTGAATGATGGGCAGCTCCATTCCGAGCATTTCTTGAATTCGGTGATCCGGCCACTGATTCATCATAATAAGAGTAGCTGCCCTTGTCGAAGACTTTTCAATCCTGGACTGACCGGTTGCGCGCCAGCCTGGAAAGTCTGCGTCACAGTGAGAATCAGTTGTCGCTGGTGCTTAGCCTGGTGATCGGCGCGCTGGTGGGCTTGGTGGTGGTGGCCTTCATTCTGCTCACCGGGCGGCTGGCGGCGCACATGTATCCGGCGGGCGGATCGGGCTGGCGGCGGGTTCTGGTTCCGGTTTTGGGATCGCTGAGCACCGGCTATCTGTTGTGGCGCTATTTTCCTTCGGCGCGCGGCAGCGGCATCCCGCAAACCAAATTTGCTCTGTTCATCGACGACGGGCGTATTCAGTTTCGAACTGTATTCGGGAAATTCTTTTGCTGCTCGGCGTCGCTGGCGAGCGGCATCGCGCTGGGCCGCGAGGGGCCTTCGGTGCAGGTGGGCGCGGGGCTGGCTTCGGTGGTCGCACGCAATCTTGGGCTGGACGCGAAGCAGGTGAAGGCGCTGGTCCCGGCGGGGTGCGCGGCGGCGCTGGCGGCGGCGTTCAATACTCCCATCGCGGCGGTGTTGTTCTCGCTCGAAGAGATCATAGGCGATTTGCACGCGGCGGTTTTAGGCTCGGTGGTGTTGAGCGCGGCGACATCGTGGATGGTTCTGCACCTGGTTCTAGGCGACGATCCGCTGTTCCATGTGGCCGGATATCAATTGGTGAATCCGGCGGAATTCGGGGTCTATGCAGTGCTGGGGGTGGTGGGCGGATTGGGGTCGGTCACCTTCGTGAAGCTGCTGTTGGGGCTGCGGGCGTGGTTCATGCGCTTGCCGAAGAGCAGCGTATGGCTGCAGCCGGTGGCGGGCGGGTTGACGGTGGGGATCATCGGTTACTTTGTACCTGAGGTTATGGGCGTCGGCTACAACTACGTCGAAAAAGTTTTGAACGGCGATATCGTTTTGAAGTTGGTGGTGCTGCTGGCGGTGCTGAAGATCGTGGCCACAGCGGTGTGTTACGCGTCGGGAAACGCGGGCGGCATTTTCGGGCCTAGCTTGTTCATCGGCGCCATGATGGGCGCGGCGGTGGGGGGCGTGGCGCACTCGTTGTTCCCGCAATCGACGGCGGGGCCGGGCGCGTATGCGCTGGTGGGGATGGGGACGGCGTTTGCGGGAGTGGTGCGGACTCCGTTGACTTCGGTGATCATGATTTTCGAGATCACGCGCGATTACACCATCATTGTTCCGCTGATGATCTCGAACCTGATCGCATTTTTCATTTCGCAGCGGCTGCAGCCGGAGCCGATCTATGAAGCGCTGGCGCAGCAGGAAGGCGTGCATCTGCCGAACGCGCATTCCGCTGCGCAAGCGGACCGTATGCAAGTGCGCCAGGCCATGCGCTCGGGTCCGGCGGTATTGTCACCGGACTTGCAGGTGGGGACGGCGCTGCCCATGACAAAAGGGGCGCTGGACGCGTGGCCGGTAGTGGGAGAAGAAGGGCTATTGGGCATGATCCGTAACCGGGATCTCGAGGACGCTTCGTCGAGCGGAGGGTCGGACCGAAAACTGGCGGAGCTTTTTGATTCCCCGCGCGGCCATTCGACCGCCGAAGAGCTTCCGCACGTTCATCTGGATCACAGCCTGGGACTGGCGCTGGAGCGGATGGGGACCAGCGATTTGAAGGTACTTCCGGTAGTGAGCCGCGCGAATGTGCGTCAACTGTTGGGGATCATTGTGCTGGACGATATCCTGAAAGCCTATGGCGTCGCGAAACACGAATAGTTTGTCCTTCTTAACGACGTTTGGCTTGGTCTTTCTGGCCATCGCCGCGCTGTTCGCGGCGGATACGTTTCTGGCGAGAATGGAGCGCTCCGAGAGCGGCGTGGAAGCGGCGCGGTTGTTCGAAGAGGGGCGAGTATTGGTCGCGCGCGGCGACAACCTGGACGCGATCGAGCGCATTCGGGATGCGCTTTCGATTGAGCGTACGAATCGCTATTATCAGCAAACGCTGGCGCAGACGCAGTTGGCGGCCGGCAAAACGGCGGACGCGGAGGCGACGCTGAATGACTTGCTGGAGGACGATCCGACGGACGGCCAAGCGAATCTCATCATGGGCCGCGTGCTGGCGAAGGAGGCGCGTTACCCGGAAGCTATTTCGTATTTTCACCGGGCGATTTACGGGCAGTGGAAGCAGGACGCCGCGCAAAACCGGCTGCGGGTGCGCTTCGAACTGATTGATCTCTTGGCGCAGCGCGATTCCAAAGAAGATCTGCTGGCTGAGCTGCTTCCGGTGCAGGATCAGGCGCCGCGCGACTTGCAGGCTCGGGCGCGCATGGGAAGTTTGTTTCTGCGTGCTGGCTCTCCCACGCGGGCGGGCGATATTTTTCGCGGGATCGTGCAGGAAGCGCCGGGCAAGGCGGAGGGTTATGCGGGTCTGGGTGAGTCCGAATTCGCGCAGGCGGACTATCGCGGGGCCGAGCGCGATTTCAAAACGGCGCTGCGCTTGGTTCCTGGTGACGACGTGGTCCGAACGAGGCTCGAACTCTGCGGCGAGCTGCTGGCGCTGGATCCGACGTTGCGCGGGTTGAGTCCGGCTGAGCGGTTGAACCGTAGCCGTAAGCTGGTGGAACTGGCGCGGGATGAGGTCAGCAAGTGCGGAGCGACGGACTTAAATAAACAGGCGGCGGGACAAGTTACGGAAGCTAACCTCGATTTGGCCGAGGAGCTATGGCAGGCTCGCGCCAAGGAATGTAAAGCGCAGCGAGCGGCTGACGATCCGCTGGCGTTGGTGATGGCAAAGTTGGCTCGCTAGACTTAGCGGACTTCAACCTTGAAGCCGTGCTCGTGGCGGTAGCGGAAGTATTCCTGGCGCTCGCGTACTCTCACCTTGACGAAGGGAACGTAGGCGCGGTGACGCTCCACCAGATAGGCTCGGTAATTGCGGTCTTCTTCGCCGTTCCAGTTGTGGTAGTCGCGGCCGTCGCGATCGTAATAGCGGACTTCACCACGATGGTCTTCGGCCACCAGAGCTACGGGGGTGATTAGGAGGGCGGCGAACATCAGGCCGCTTAGAATGTAAAGCGTTTTCATTTGGGTGGATCTCCTGCGGGTGAAGTACGCACGCGGCAAGCCACCCGCAGCCGCTGCGCCTAATGGATGATGGCGGGGTGCCGTCGGCGGCATCTCGTCACGTGACCTTTTGCGGTCACGGGCGGCGGATTACCACAAATGCCATTTTTGGAACAGCAGAACGTAGGCTGCGAGCAACGCGTTGGTAGTAGCGTGGGCGGCTATCGCTTCGCCGATTCTGCCCCTGCGAAGCATGGCCCAGGCGTAGAGGAGCCCCGCTAAGATTCCGGCGAACCAGAGGTTGCCGTGCAGAACTCCGAAGGCGATGGAGCTGATTCCCAAGCCCAGCCAGGTGAAGGTTTGCGCCGGCAGCGATTCGATGTCGGCCGAAATGAAGCGGCGGATGAGGAAGCCGCGGAACGCTAGCTCTTCGGCAATCGGAACGGTGAGCACGGCGGCTAAAACTCGAAAAGCAATCCAGGTAGTGCGGATGGCGGGCGTGGTGGCGGCCAAGGCCTCCGGCATAGCGTCGTGGGTGCGGGTGTTTAGAAGCGCGTCCATGCCGAGCCAGAGTGCGAAGGCGAGAACGCCCATGGCGGGACCGAACCAACCGAAGGACCAATCGACAGCGGCGTAGCGTTTGCGCAGGAACCATAGGGCTCCGGCGGCGGCGAAGAAGCGCAGCGGATAGAGCCATTGGAAATCACCGCTGGCAGCGGCGGTCACCATCCCCATGGCGAGGATGCTTAAGAACGGGAGTAGATAAGTCGCGGCGGGATTGTCGGCGGATTCCTTGGGTAGCTCGGCTACCGTGGTCCCCAAGGTGCTTGCGGTGGTCAACCAGGGCAAGCGGCGGGCGGCTAGCGAGAAGCCAAGGGCGACCGCGTTGAAAGCGATCCAGCCGGCTTGCGAATGAAATCCACCGAGCGCGACGCGGGTGGCGCCGGCGTCGCCGATCAGAATCAGTCCCGTGATGCGCGCGGCGTTCAATAAATACATGAGCACCACGCCGGCGGGGATCAGAATCAGCGCGCGCGGGAAACGGCACTCATCGCGAAAGAACCAAAGCCAGACGACACCGAAGGCCAGAATGAGCCCGGCACCTTCGTATCCGGAGCACTCGGGGGCGATCTCAACGGAGAACTTGGTGGTGCCGAGGTTCATGGTCACTGGGTTGGCGATGATGCCGGTGACAAAGAGACTCAGTAAGGATTTCACGAGAGCGTAAGTGAGGCGGCTGGATGGCAGCCAAAGAACCCGGCTGTATCCTCCGGCGAAACATGCGAAGACCACCGCCAACAAAGTGTACGCCCACAGATAGCCGGTATCGCTGATGATCCGCGCCCACGATGCGCGCGGCACGAAGGCGAAGGCGCCGAGCACGATTCCACAGATTCCAGAGAATAACCAGATGTACGGGAGCAGAGCCGCGGAAGAACCGGCGACGTGGTCTCCATACAAAGCCCAGGACGCCGCTCCGAAAATCGCCATCGCCACCGCGTGACCGGCCAGCAGGCGCGGATTCACGGGGATGGGTTTGACCTGACGCGAAATTTCGTTGAGCGCCGTTTTGCTTTTCAAATACGCGAAGGTGAAGAAGATGGCTGCAAAACCGACGATACCGCGCACGGTCCAGGCGCCCCAGTGGCCGGCGAACCCCAAGATGCCAGAGCGCGAAACCAGCACGCCGTTATCCAGCCAAACGGAGATCAGCAGCAGTTCGACGGCAAACAGGACGGTGAGTGCGAGGAGGCGTGGAAAAAGGCCGAACGAAGAGTCGTTCGCGGCGGAGTCGCGAATCGAAAGTTGAGGCAGCACGGGGAAAAACAGAGCACCCGATTTAGGCGCAGGGTGCTCTGAAAGGTTGTTGGATCTTACTTACGGCGTCCGCGTATGACCAGCATGGCGCCCGAGATCAGCGCAATCGCGCTTCCCGCCGAGGCCGCGCCGATCTCCGGCACCGCAGTCACAGCCATCGCCAATTGCGATGCACCGGCAATCAAAAGCATCATTCCTAGGATTTTCTGCATCGATTCCTCCAAAGTAACCGTTTGTAGCTGCGGTTTGATAAAGCGTACAGGCTAAAGCTTAAGCCTGTCAAGATACAGAACTGAGGCAAAGTACTGCTCGCGAATTGAAACTTGAGGAAGGATCGAGCACCTCGAAGCGGCCGAGGTGCTCTGTAAAGGTGTAGATTGTTGCGTAGTTACTATTTACGGCGTCCGCGAATCACCAGCAAGGCGCCCGAGACCAGCGCAAGGGCGCTACCCGCCGAGGCCGCGCCGATCTCCGGCACCGAGGCCATCGCCAATTGCGATGCACCGGCAATCAAGAGCATCATTCCTAGGACTTTCTGCATCGATTCCTCCAGGTGGACCGTTTTGAAGTAACGGTTTCGACAAGAGTACCGGTAAAACCTTAGACTGTCAAGATATAGAACCCCATGGTAGTACTGCCTCAAAGGAAGGATCGTCATGCATTTGTAATGGGGCGATCTGGCAGAGGTGACGTGGGACCAGGTCTTTCTATCCCCTAAGAGCTACACATCAGCTACTAAGTAAGTAACCCTAAAAAAATACGTACTTTTGACTCCCCCTAAATGGACCCAGTTTCCTATCGATACTGGAATCGCCTCATGATTCACTGGAAGCATGGAATTCCGGCGCGCCAATAGTCTGCCCGCTGCAGTCAGCATCCCCGATACTGAAGTCCAGTTGGCGCTCGATAACCAGGTAAGCGTACGCCTGCAGCAGACTCTTCCGGCCATTGCGACGGTTTATCTGTTAATCGCGGCTGTCCGTCTATTCCTGCGAAGCGGGTATGGAAATTCCGGACTGGATTGGCTTACTTACGTGATTGGTGCGGCCATTCTAGTGGAGTGGAAGTTGTTGCGCCGCGGGTATATTGCGGCGGAGCGCGTTCATTTGGGCGCTCTAGTGCTGGGCGGCCTGATCCTGCTGCGCAGCCTGGTCACCTTCGCGATCACCTCGGACATAACCGAGGTCTTTTTCGTTCTGGCCTTCCTGCTGGGCGGCGCGGTGACGCTGCTGGCCTGGCGTGGATTTACCTACATGGCCTCGGTGGCGGTTTTGGGATGGATGGCGCTGGCGGCGCAGAAGCTGCCGCTGGAGGCGTTCCTGTGCTGGTCGGTGGTGGCACTTTCGTCGCTGGCCTCAGCCATCATCGTGGTACGCCGGCGTGGAGCTACGCATACACGAATCGAGAGGGCTCGTCTCGAAGGCGCGGCTCAGTTGCTGGGAGAAAAGATGGCCGAGAACAGTAACCGGGAACGCTTCGAGTTGGCCGTCGAAGGAACCGACGATGGACTGTGGTATTGGGATCTGAAGTCGGAGGTGTTTGAGTACTCCTCGACCTGGGCGGAAATGTTGGGCTATGAACCAGGGGAACTCGATACCAACGTGGACGAGTGGTTCAACCGGGTGCATCCCGGGTATCTGGCGGAAGTCAGTAACCAACTATCGGCCCATCTTCACGGTGAGTCAGCGCAATTTCGCAACGAGCACCGCCTGCTGCGCAAGGACGGATCCTACATCTGGGTGCTGGCCCGCTGCACCGCGGTGCGAAACCAACTGGGCGAGGCCGTGGCTTTGGCCGGTTCTCACGCGGACATCACATCGCTGATCGAAGCTGAAAATCGCTTACTGAAGGATTCTTTCCAGGATAAACTCACCAATTTAGCGAATCGCGATTACTTGATGAGCTGCCTGGAGAAGAAAATCGATCGGCAAAAAGGCAGTGGGAATACCGACCATAATTTCGCTGTCATCTTTTTGGATCTGGACGGATTCAAAGTGATCAACGACAGCCTGGGGCACCCGGTTGGCGATGAATTGCTGGCCGCGGTAGCCGGCAGATTGCGGAATTGCGCGCGCCCGGCGGATGTGGTGGCACGTTTTGGAGGCGATGAATTTGTCATTCTGCTGGATCACATCCGGGACGCCGAAGAAGCTTTGGCGCTGGGCAACCGGATGCGCAACGCGCTGGCCACGCCGTTCCAAATCAGTTCCCGGGAAGTGGTGAGCGGCGCCAGCATCGGCATCGTTTTGAGCAGCCCGGAAATCGACAATACCGACGATCTGCTGCGCTACGCCGACATCGCCATGTACCGCGCCAAGAGCGGCGGGAAAGGGCAGGTGCAGCTTTTCAATGAGGGCATGCGCTCCTATGCCACTAAACTTTGCGACCTGCAAAACGACCTTCGTCAAGCCTTGGCTCGGAAACAGTTCGTACTGCACTATCAGCCCACGTTCTCCATCCATTCTGGGCAGATTCTAGGTGTGGAAGCGCTGATTCGCTGGCAGCGGTCAGAGAGCGAGTTCGTATTGCCCACCGATTTCATTCCGTTGGCGGAGGAAACCGGGCTGATCTCGGAAATCGGCGAATGGGTGCTGCGCTCCGCTTGTGCGCAGAATGTGTCCTGGCAGAGAGCTGGAATTCCGCCGGTGCGCATGGCGGTGAATCTCTCGCCGCGGCAACTCCAGGAAAAAGATTTCCCGGAGAAGGTGCGACGCATATTGAAAGAGACTTCGCTGAGTCCCCATCTATTGGAGCTGGAGTTGACGGAAACCGCCTTGATGGATAATCTCGAACGGGTATCGCCGTCGCTCGAACGCTTATCCACGCAGGGCATCCGCATCGCGATCGACGACTTCGGAGTGGGCTATTCGTCTCTGAACTACTTGCGGCAGTTCGATTTCCACACCTTGAAGATGGACCGCTGTTTCATGTCGGATGTGGCGACCAACGGCAAAGCCGCGGCGGTGGCCAAAGGCGTAATCACGTTGGCGCACAACCTGGAGCTCTCGGTGACCGCGGAAGGCGTAGAGCACAGCTCGCAGCTCGCTTTCCTGGCCGCCCACAGTTGCGATCAGGCGCAGGGCTTCCTGGCGGGCCAACCGATGTGTGCCGCGGAACTGGTGGAGACGCTGCGCTTGGGCGACGTCCGGCGCGCCTTCGATTATCCCGGTTTCGGCCCGGCCGGCGACCTGCAGCGATTGTCACGCCACACCGGCGGCGCCAAGCTAGTGTCCGCTCCGGAACCCACGATCGTCCTGACGTAAATCCGTTCGAAAATGCCGGCTTTTCTGCGATACAGTCACTGGGGAGAATTCTGTCCCCGAAGCCATGCCCTCCCTGAACAGCATCGATCGGCGTTTGCTCACACGCCTTCCTGCGTTTTCGCCAGTCGCGGTCCGGTTGCTTTCGGTGCTGGCTGATGAGCGCGCCCCCTTCAAGGAAATCGCCAAGCTGATTGCGCTCGATCCGGTTCTCGCCGGCGAAGTTTTGAGACTGGCGAACTCAGGGCTGTATGGACGCTGGTTGCGTGTCAACTCGCTGCTCGAAGCGATTGCGCGGTTGGGCACGGGGCGGCTGAGTCAAGTGGCGATCACGGCTGCGCTGTGGCGCGGCTTGCCGCGCAGGACGGCTCCGTTCGTGCGCGAATGGTGGCGGCATAACGTCGCGGCGGCGTTGCTCGCGCAACAATGCGGGCAGGACCTTCCCACGGATCACGCTTATACGGCGGCGCTGCTGCATGGCGTCGGGCAACTTGCGCTGTTTGAGGACGCTCCGCAGGATTATCCGAATCTAGTGGAACGGGCGTATGCGGAGGGCCGGGATCTGCTGGATTGCGAGCGCGAAGTGTTTCAGGTGGATCACGCTGCGCTGGCAGGCCTGATTATGGAGTCGTGGGGACTGCCGGAAAAGCTTTGCGAAGTGGTGGCCAGGCATCACGGCATGGATGCGGAGACCGGTCTGGCGGAGGCGGTACAGACCGGATGCGCGGCGGCGGAGCACATCGGGTTCGGACGCTGCGGATGTCCCGAGCACGCTGGCGCGGAAAAAACCAGGCCCCTGGCGGCGCTGCTCGCGAATCATGCTTTGCTCGATTCTCTGGTGGTGCAGATCAACCAGATTGAATGTTCGCTGGGGTAGAGCGGCTTACTTGCTTGGTTTAACGGGCGCCGGGACAGGGGCAGGGGCAGGGGACGAACCTTGCGCCTGCGATTCTTCCTGCTGATCGAGGCCGGTGTTGCGAACGATAATCGAGATGCGGCGGTTGGATGGATTGCTGGGATCGTCTTTCTTCAGCAAGCGCTGGTCAGCAAATCCGCGCACCTGGCTGATACGGCTCTCGTCCACACCGAATTCGGCCAAAGTCCGGCGGGCGGCGTTGGCGCGATCCGCGGATAACTCCCAATTCGAATAATCGGGGCGCCCGTAGGGCCGCGCATCGGTATGTCCTTCGATGGCGATTTTATTGGGCAGCTTGACTAATTCGCCGCTGAGAACCTGGAGGAGCTCGATTCCTGCGTCCGTTGGCTTGGGATCGCCGGTTTCAAAGAAAAGACCCTTTTCCGTCTCGATCAGATCCACTCGAAGGCCTTCGGTCGTCAAGGTGATGCGAATCTGGTTTTGCATGTGCTGGAACGCCGGAATCTGTTTGAGGACTTGCTCCAGTTTTTCTTTGAGTTGCTTTAGGTCGTCGCGATTTAGCGTGAGGGTTTCTCCCGACCCTGAATTCGTCGACCCGGTCTGCCTACCTTTTCCCGTAGGATCGAGGAAATACCCACCTACCGCCTTCTGCACTTTTTCACTGGCGCTCAAGAGCCACAGCACGATGAAGAGCGCCATCATCGCTGTCACGAAATCGG
>CAVVZG010000171.1:0-4922 GCA_963752205.1 Bryobacterales bacterium
ACTGAGTTGAATCCGTATTGTTTCAGGGCCCAGGGGGCGTGTTCGCGGGAGCTGCCGCAGCCGAAGTTGTCGCCGGCTATTAGGATTTCGGCGCCTTTTGCCGACGGCTTGTTCAGGGCGAAGTCGGGGTTGGGCGTGCCGTCGGGTAAGTAGCGCCAGTCGAGGAAAAGATTTTCGCCTAGGCCTTCCATGGAAACTGTTTTCAGGAAGCGCGCGGGGATGATTTGGTCGGTGTCGATGTTGTCGATGGGGAGCGCTACCGTTTTGCTTTCGATGGTTACGGTTTTGGTGGAGAGCGTGACGGCGGTTTTTTCTTTGAGGTCGGTTTTCATTTAGAGGCTCCTCACATCGGTGACTACGCCGGTGATGGCGCTGGCGGCGGCGGTTAGGGGGCTCGCCAGGAACGTGCGGCCGCCTTTGCCTTGGCGTCCTTCGAAGTTGCGGTTGCTGGTGGAGACGGCGTATTCGCCGGGTTCGAGTTGATCGCCGTTCATGGCGAGGCACATGGAGCAGCCGGCTTCGCGGAAGTCGGCTCCGGCTTCACGGAAGATTTTGTCCAGGCCTTCGGCTTCGGCTTGCTTCTTCACTTGTTGGGAGCCGGGGACTACTAGCATGCGGATTTTCGGGTTGACTTTGCGGCCTTTCACGATGGACGGCGGCGGCGCGGAGGTCGGAGATGCGGGAGTTGGTGCAGCTGCCGACGAAGACTACGTTGATGGGGTGGCCTTTTAGCGGGACGCCGGGCTTGAGGTCCATGTACTTTAGGGCTTTGATGAGGTCGGATTTCTCGATGGGGTCGGAGATGGAGCCGGGATCGGGGATCAGGCCGGAGATGGGGATGCCCATGCCGGGGTTGGTGCCGAAGGTGACCATGGGCTCCAGCGTGTTGGCGTCTAGCGTTAGTTCCTTGGCGTAGGTTGCGCCTTCGTCGGTGGGGAGCTGCTGCCAGCGGGCTAGGGCTTCGTCCCAGGCTTTGCCTTTCGGCGCAAAGTCGCGCCCGGCGATGTACTGGTAAGTAGTCTCGTCGGGCGCGATGAGTCCGGCGCGCGCGCCGCCTTCGATGGACATGTTGCAGATGGTCATGCGCTCTTCCATCGAGAGAGAGCGTATGGTGGAACCGGTGTATTCGAAGACGCACTCGGTGCCGCCGCCGATGCCGATTTTGGCGATCACGGCTAGGATGATGTCTTTCGCGGTTACGCCGGGTTGGAACTTTCCTTCGACCCGGATCGCGTAAGATTTCGACGGCTGTTGGAGGAGGCATTGCGTGGCCAGGACCTGGCCGACTTGGCTGGTGCCGATGCCGAACGCTAATGCACCGAAGGCTCCGTGGGTGGCGGTGTGGCTGTCGCCGCAGACTATGGTCATGCCGGGCTGCGTCAGGCCTTGTTCGGGGCCCATTACGTGGACGATGCCTTGTTTATCGGACTTGAGATTGTAGAGGCGGATGCCGAAGTCGGCGCAATTCTTTTCCATCTGGTCGAGCTGGGCTTTGCCGACCGTATCGAGGATGGGCAGGTTGTGCGGGGTGGTGGGCGTCGAGTGGTCCATGGTCGCGATGGTTAGATCGGGACGGCGCACTTTCAGGCCACGGTCACGCAACGTTTGGAACGCTTGCGGGGTGGTTACTTCGTGGCACAGGTGGAGGTCGATGTAGATGAGGCTGGGGACGCCGGGTTGGGCGGTTACTACGTGGTTGTCCCAGATTTTTTCGACTATGGTGCGGGGTTGAGTACTCATAATGCCTCACAGACTGCTTTGCCTACTTGATCGGTGGTGGCAGGGGTGCCTTTGGGTTTTAGATCTGCTGTTACGCGGCCCGACGCTAGAACTTTGCCTACGGCGGCGTTGACGGCAGCGGCTTCTTTCATCAGGCTGAAGGAATATTCGAGCATGGCGGCTACGCTGCCGATGGCTCCGAAGGGGTTGGCTTTGTTCTGGCCGGTGATGTCGGGTGCGCTGCCGTGGACTGGCTCGTATAAACCTTTGTTCGTTCCGAGAGACGCGGAGGGGAGCATGCCGATGGAGCCGGCTAGTACGCCGCCTACGTCGCTCAGGATGTCGCCGAAGGTGTTCTCGGTTAGGATGACGTCGAATTGCGTGGGGCGGAGGACCATTTGCATGGCGGCGTTGTCGACGAACATGTGTTCGAGTTCGACATCGGGATATTGTTTGGCTAGTTCGGTGACTACTTTGCGCCAGAGCGTGGAGGTTTCTAGGACGTTGGATTTGTCGACGCTGGTGAGCTTCTTGCGGCGATTGTGCGCTAGTTTGAACGCTACGTGGGAGACGCGTTCGATTTCGGCTCTCGTGTAGGACATGGTGTTGAATCCGCGGTCGCCTTCGATGCCGCGGGGTGTTCCGTAGTAGAGGCCGGCGGTGAGTTCGCGGACGATGATCATGTCGGTGCCTTCGATCACTTTGTTCTTGAGCGGAGAGGCATCGATTAATTCCGGGTACGTGCGCACGGGGCGCAGGTTCGCGAAGACTTGCAGGGCGGCGCGGATTCCTAGCAGGCCTTTTTCGGGACGCTTATCGGGAGGGGCATTGTCGAATTCGGGGAGGCCGACAGCTCCCATGAGTGTTGCGTCGGCGGCTAGGGCTTTATCGAGGGTGTCCTGAGGTAATGGCGTGCCGGTTTTGTGGATGGCTACGCCGCCGATGAGGCCTTCGGATAATTCAAGAGTGTGACCGAATTTTTTGGCCACGGCTTTGAGGACTTCTACGGCCGCACTGGTCACTTCGACGCCGATACCGTCGCCGGGTAGGATTAGGATTTTTAGGTTCATTAGAGGTGATCTAGGTGGCGCGGGCGGTTTTGCTTTCTTCTTGCACTTCGCGCGCTAACGTGGAAATTTCGTCGTTTCTCATGCCTTTCTTGCGATCGGCCAGCGTGGTGAAGCGCTGGTATACGGCGTCTAGCTGCTCGCGCGTGAGATCGAACCCTAGGGTTTGGCATCTCTGCGTCAGCGCGTGACGGCCGCTGTGTTTTCCTAAAATCAGTTTGCTTTCGGGGACGCCGACGCTGTGCGGGTCCATGATCTCATAGGTGGTGCGTTCTTTGAGGTAACCGTCCTGGTGGATGCCGGCTTCGTGGGCGAAGGCGTTTTCTCCCACGATGGCTTTGTTGGGTTGCGGGCCGAAGGTGATGATCGACGTCAGCAGTTGGCTCGCGGGGAAAAGGTGTTCGGTTACGATTTTGGTTTCGTAGGGGAGGCGGTCGCGGCGGGTGTTGATCGCCATTACGATCTCTTCCAGAGCGGCGTTGCCGGCGCGTTCGCCGATGCCGTTGATGGTGCACTCTACTTGGCGGGCTCCGTTTTGGATGGCGGCTAGGGAGTTGGCTACGGCCAGGCCGAGATCGTCGTGGCAGTGCACGCTTACTACGGCGGTGTTGCCCAGGGCTTTCGACATGCGGGCGATTAGGGCGCCGTATTCGTCGGGGACGGAGAAGCCTACGGTGTCGGGCAGGTTAACCGTGCGGGCTCCGGCGGCTACTACGGCTTTGGAAATTTCTTCGAGGTAATCCCAGTCAGTGCGGGTGGCGTCTTCGGCGGAGAACTCTACGTCTTCCACATAAGATCTGGCGAGAGTCACTGCGGCTACGGCTTCATCCAAGACTTGCTGGCGGGATTTTTTCAGTTTGTACTTCAGGTGGATGTCGCTGGTCGCGATGAAGGTGTGGATGCGGGGGCGCTTGGCGTGTTTTAGAGACTGGGCGGCGCGTTCGACATCTAATTTGTTGGAACGGGCTAGGGCGGCTACGTTTACCCAGGGGAATTCGCGGGCTACGGCGCCTACGGCTTCGAAGTCGCCGTCGGAGGCTATGGGGAAGCCGGCTTCGAGGATATCGACGCCCAGGTCGACTAGCTTGGCGGCCATTTTGAGTTTTTCGGGCACGGTCATGCTGCAACCGGGGGATTGCTCGCCGTCGCGGAGAGTGGTGTCGAAGATATAGATTCGTTCGGCCATGGGGTCCCTCTATTCAGATTATGTGCGGTCGGGTGAAATTTGGCAAATTGATAATATTCGTAGGGTAGTATAATTATCGCAAATGGAATTGCACCCATTACGCGTCTTTTTGACGGTGGCGACGGAGAAGAGTTTCTCGCGGGCGGCGGAGAAGCTGTTGCGGACGCAGCCGGCTATCTCTTTGTCTGTGCAGCGGTTGGAGTTGGAGTTGGGGGAGCGGTTGATTGACCGGTCAGCTAAGGATTTGCTGCTGACGGATGCGGGGAAGGTGGTGCTGGATTACGCGCGGCGGTTCGAGAATCTGCAGGGGGAGCTGGAGAATGCGCTGGCGGAGATGCGGGACAAGTCGGCGGGGCGGCTGACGATCGGGGCGAATGAGTCTTCTACGTTGTACTTGCTGGACCATATTGAGCGGTATCGGCGGCGGTTTCCGAAGATCAAGGTGCAGATCCGGCGGAGTTTGTCTAGCAAGATTCCGGCGGAGTTGATTGATGGGGATTTGGAGTTGGGGATTCTGACTTACGATCCGGAGGACGAGCGGCTGGTTTCTAAAGTGATCTATCAGGATCATCTAGCGTTCATTTGTTCGCCGGAGCACCGGTTGGCGGAGGCGGCCCAGGTTTCCATAACGGATTTGGGGGAGGAGCAGTTTATTGCGCATAACGTGGTGTCTCCTTACCGGGCGGTGGTGCTGCGGGAATTTCAGCGGCATAAGGTGCCTCTGCATATGGATCTGGAGATGCCGACGATTGAGGCGATTCGCAAGATGGTGCAGCGGAATGAGGGCGTGGCGTTTTTGCCGCGGATGTGCGTGGACGAGGAGATTCGGCAGGGGATGCTGAGGGAGGTTAAGGTTACGGAGATGGATGTGGATCGGAAGATCCGGTTGGTGTATCCGGCGAGGCGGGTGCTGAGTCATGCGGCGCAGGCGTTTTTGGAGGTGGTGGGGG
>CAVVZG010000172.1:0-4978 GCA_963752205.1 Bryobacterales bacterium
ACCAATCGCCGTGGACGTGCTCCGCAAGAAAAGTTTCAAAGCCATGGCCGCGGAGATCGACGAAAAGCCCGGCACCTTCCGCGTGCTGGTCGGTCCCATTACCGACACCACCGCGAATAAAATGCGCGCCGACCTGCAAGGCGCCGGCTTCCCTGGCAACGCCGCCATTCGCCGGACGTTTTAGTGAACCTCGGCTTCTCGCTAGCGTCGGCGCTTCTACTTATACTCCTCTTCCCCGGCTTCAACCTGACGTGGCTAGCGCCCGTAGCACTAGCGCCCATCCTGATCGCCTGCGCCCGCGAGCGTTCCTGGAAACGGCGCTGGTTTTGCGGATGGGCAGCAGGCACAGTATTCTGGTGCGGCGTCTGCCCCTGGATCGAATTCGTAATGGAAGTGCACGGCGGGATGGGCCGCACCGGCGGTTGGGGAACATTCATCTTATTCGGACTCTACAAAGGCCTCCACATGGCCGTCTTCGCGAGCCTAGCAGGATTCCTGATGCTGCGCTGGTATGCCATCCCCGCTATCGCCGCCCTATGGACCGGCATCGAGCGCACCCACGGCTTCTTCGGCTTCGCATGGCTCGACCTGGGCAATGCTGGAATCGACATGCCCTTGCCGATGCGCCTCGCCCCCATCACCGGAGTCTACGGCTTGTCTTTTATATTCGCGATGCTAGCCTGCGCCGTCGCCCTCGTCTTCGTGCGCCGCCCGAGGCGCGAATTCCTATGGCTAGCGGCGCTCCTAGTGTTGCCAATACTCCCCCGCGCCCCGCGCCCCGAATCACCCTCGCGCAAGGCACTCCTAGTGCAACCTAACATCGACACCGAATTGCAGTGGACCGAAGACAACCTCCACGACCTCGAACAGCGCATGGCTCTGCTCTCCCGCACCGGCGGCGCCGACATGATCCTGTGGCCCGAAGTCCCCGCGCCTTTCTACCTGAACGAAGCCCCCTTCCGCGATTTCACCGCGCACGTCGCCCAATCCGCGCAAACTCCCCTGCTGTTCGGCGCCGTAGGCTTCACCCCGCAAAAAGAGCCGCTAAACTCGGCGGAAATGCTTGATCCCTCCGGCAAAGTCATCGACCGCTACGACAAAATCAACCTGGTCCCGTTCGGCGAATTCATCCCGCCGCTCTTCGGATGGGTGAACAAGATCACCAAAGAAATCGGCGACTTCGTCCCCGGCGAGCGCGTTGTGATTTTCCCCGCCGGCGAACACAAGCTCGGAGCCTTCATCTGCTACGAGTCCGCATTCCCGGACCTGGTCCGCCAGTTCACGAACGCCGGCGCCGAAGTCCTAGTGAATCTCTCGAACGACGGCTACTTCGGCAACAGCGCCGCCCACGCCCAGCACCTGGAAATCGTCCGCATGCGCGCCGCCGAAAACCGCCGCTGGATTCTGCGCGCCACCAACGACGGCATCAGCGCCGCCATCGACCCCCGCGGCCGCGTGCGCGAACGAATGCCGCCCTTCACGCAAACCGCCGCCATGATGTCGTTCGACTACGAAACCGCCCAAACCCCCTACACCCGCCACGGCGACTGGTTCGCCTGGGCTTGCTTCGCATGCGGGTTTCTTATGAGTGCCGTATCACCAACACATCGCCGTCCTTGACGATGTACTCTTTGCCTTCGAGCCGCAGCAGCCCCTTTTCCTTGACCCCCGGATACCCATCGTGATCGAGCAGCACCTGCCAGTTGATCACCTCGGCACGAATGAACTTCTTCTCGAAATCACTGTGGATCGCCCCCGCCGCATTCACCGCCCGGCTATGAATCGGAATCGTCCAAGCCCGCACCTCAGTCTCGCCCGCCGTCAAAAACGACATCAGCCCCAGTAGCGAATAAGTGGCAGTGATCAACCGCTCCATCCCCGATTCCTGCAGCCCGTAGCTCGACAACAGCTCCTTAGCCTCTTCCGGCTTCAGCTCCGCGAGCTCCGCCTCGATCTGCCCGCAGATCGCCGTCACCGCCGTATTCGCGCGCCCCGCAAAGGGACCCTTGCGATACTCCTCCTCCACCTCATGCAGCCGCCCCGCGTCTTTCTCCCCCAGATTCAACACGCACAACATCGGCTTCTGCGACAAAAACTGAAATCCGCGAATCCGCTTCTCGTCCTCCGCGCTATACTCAAGCCCCCGCAGCGGACGATTCGCCTCCAGCTCCGCCTTCAACCGCTCCAGCAAAGCAAACTCCTGATCCAGCTCCGGACTCCTAATCTTCTTGCGGTCTTTATCGACGCGCTCCATGCGCTTCTCCACCACCACCAGATCGCTGAGCATCAACTCGACTTCAACGTCCTCGAAATCCCGCAGCGGATCGACCGACCCCTTCTCGTGCGGCACCGTATCGCTCTCAAACACCCGCAGCACATGAGCCAGCGCATCCGCCACCCGCAGGCTCGCCAGATAACTAGGGTCCCTCAGCGCTTCTTTAGAAATAGACGGAAAATCGAAGTATTCCACCGTCGCGTAAGTGATCTTAGGGGGCTGATACAACTTCGCCAACGCATCCACCCGCGCGTCAGGAACTTTCGTGATCCCCACCCGCGCCTCCAGCGACCCCATCCGCGCCGCGCTCTCATGCACGCCCGTCAGAATCGTGAACAAACTAGTCTTGCCTACCATAGGCAGGCCGATAATGGCTGTCTTCATTGTTTTGGTTGTCGCTAGAGTGGAACGTCCACCAGCGTAAGAATCTCTTCCAGAATTTTCTCGGCCGCGCCCGCCCAGCGCTGCCCCGCCGCCGCGCGCGTGCTCAACAGAACGCGGTGCGCAAACACCGGGACCACCATGCGCTTGACGTCGTCGGGCGTAACATAGTCCCGTCCCTCGACAGCCGCTAACGCCTGCGAAGCCCGGAATAACGCCTGCGCCCCCCGTGGACTCACCCCCATCGCCAGCGCCTCATGCTCGCGCGTATGCTTGACGATCGCCAGCATGTAATCCACCAGCGCCTCGTCCACCGCCACGTGCCCGACGGTCTCCTGCAAATGCAGCAGGTCTTCGCTCGAAATCACCGGACGGATCTTTTCGAGTGACGGCTCCGCGCTATGTCGCAAAATCTGGCGCTCGGCAGCCTCATCCGGATATCCAATGCGAATCCGCATCAAAAACCGGTCGAGCTGCGACTCCGGCAGCGGATAGGTGCCATGATGCTCCACCGGATTCTGCGTGGCGATCACCATGAAGGGCTGCGCCAGCGGCCACGACCGCCCGTCAATCGTCACCTGCCCCTCGTTCATCGCCTCCAGCAGCGCCGATTGCGTCTTCGGAGTCGCGCGGTTAATCTCATCCGCCAACAGGAAATGAGTAAACACCGGCCCCGGCTTAAACTCAAACCCCTCGCTATGCGCGTTGTAAATGGTAACGCCCAGCACATCGCTAGGCAGCATATCGGAGGTGAACTGCAGCCGGTGAAAATTGGAATCAACGCTACGCGCCAGCGCCTGTGCCAGCGTAGTCTTCCCCACCCCCGGCACGTCCTCGATCAGCAGATGCCCCCGCGCCAGCAGGCACGCCAGCGACAGCCTGAGCACTTCCGGCTTCCCGCGAATCGCCTCGCCCAGAACCGATTCAACTTCAACCAGCTTCGACAGGGGAACCGGAGGCGTATATAGAGAATCCCGCACTAATAATCATGATATCCGATGGGCCGCGTGCCAGTTGCCAAAATCCTGATACCATTCCCGTGTGGGCGATATCGCTTGGGTTTCAAGTTCCGCCTCCGCCATCCCCGCCGCCAAGGCTCCCGTGCGCCACTCCGCGCTCGTCCGCGTCACTCACTGGATCACCACCCTGTGCTTCTTTGCTCTTCTGATCAGCGGCCTTGAAATTTTGATCTCCCACCCGCGCTTCTATTGGGGCGAAACCGGCAACATAAATATGACGCCGTTGTTCAAAATCCCCATCCCCTCGTCGAGGGCATTGGTGCCCACCGGATACCTCTACGTATTGCCGGATCAGAACGGCTGGAGCCGCTATCTCCACTTTCAAGCCGCCTGGATTCTGGTGCTGACCGGCATTCTCTACATCCTTTACAGCCTATTCACCGGCCATTTGCAGAAAGACTTGTTCCCGCGCAAAGCCGACTTTTCGTGGCGCGTGTTCTCGAACGAAATCGCCAGCCATCTACGCTTCGCGCGCCCGCCCGCAGCGGAAGCGTGGTCTTACAACCTGCTCCAGCGGATCGCCTACCTGTTCGTGATCCTGGTTCTTTTCCCGCTCGTCATCTGGACCGGCCTCGCCATGTCCCCCGCGTTCGTGTCCGCGGTTCCAGCTTGCCGTCACCGCGTTCGGAGGCCAGCAATCCGCACGCACCATTCACTTCTTCGTCACCGTGGCTCTGGTGCTGTTCCTGCTGATCCACGTAGTGATGATCGCCCTAGCCGGATTCTGGACCCGCACCCGCGCCATGATCACCGGCCGCGCCGGCACACCTATGGAGCGCACATGACCGATCTCTCCCGCCGCAAACTGATCACCACCGGACTCGCCGCCGCCGCAGGCGTAACCGGCCTCGGAGTAGCCGCCAGCATTGCCCAAAACGAAGGACTGGTCCCGCCCGATCACGGCGGCATCTACGGCCTGGGCGAAACCCTGACCTACGCGCGCCCAGCGTCTGCTGACTCGCCACTCGTTAGCCCGCGAATTCCCGCGCAGCCAGATTTCGAACCCTCCGCTCGCCAATGAAATGGCGCCCCCCGAACGAAGCCTTCAAGCGCCTGCAAGCCGGAGGCTTCGCCGACTGGCGCCTCTCCGTCGACGGCATGGTCGACCGCCCCGGCTCGTTTTCGCTAGCCGAACTAAAGAGCTACCCGTCCCGCAGCCAGATCACGCAACTAGCCTGCGAAGAAGGCTGGTCGTATATAGCCGAATGGATCGGCGTGCCTCTCTCCCACATCCTCGAAGCCGTGGGAGCCCACCCCAAAGCCCGCTACGTGGTTTACTTCTCGATCGATCCGGAATGGTGGG
>CAVVZG010000173.1:0-4621 GCA_963752205.1 Bryobacterales bacterium
CAGTTGGCGAATAGGTTGAGTGGGCGCAAGCCCACTTTTTTATTGGCTGGCACTATTTAGGTAGAGCGGCAGGGCCAAATGGCTGACCGTGAGGCTGTCATAGACAAAGTAATCGAGATCGCGGAAAGGGTTGGCGCCAGCAAGGGCATCGAGATCGTCGATGTCGACTTGGTGGGCGGCGGCCGCAATCGAGTTCTGCGCATTTTTATCGACCGCCCTCCGGTTCCTGGACAAGCCGTGGATCCCGCTGCGCCGCAAGGAGTTACGCTCGACGACTGCGAGTTTATTTCGCACCAGGTCGGCACCATTTTGGACGTCGAAGACGTGATCCCGGGTGCCAGCTACCGCCTGGAAGTCAGTTCGCCCGGAGTCGAGCGCAAGCTCACCAAACCCCGCGAGTTTGAGCGCTTTGTGGGCCAGAAGGTCAAGGTGGTTTTACGGCAGCCGGTCGAAAACCAGCGTCACCTGACGGGGACGCTCAAGAGTTTCACCTCCGGTGTGATTACTCTTGAACCCGGACCGGGCAAAAGCGTGCAGTTCCCTCTCGAACAGGTGGAAAAAGCCAACCTGAAGTTCGAGTGGTAATCCACCAGCTACGAAAACGGAAATCATTATGAGTCTGGGACCGATTGTTCAATCCATCGAAATTTTAAGCAAGGAAAAAGGGATCGACCCGAAGATCATTCTGGACGCCGTGAAAGACGCCATGTTAGTGGCGGCACGGAAGCATTTTCATACCAATGAAGAGTTGGTGGCGGATCTGGATGAATCGACGGGCGCGATTCTGATCTACGGCGTGAAGAAAGTGGTGGCCGAAGTCACCGATCCGGATAAGGAAATTTCCCTCGCGGACGCCCAGAAAATTCGCGCCGACGCGGAGATTGACTCGGAAATTCGTTTCCCCAAACCGACCGATGCGCTGGGCCGCATCTCGGCGCAAACCGCCAAGCAAGTGATCCTGCAGAAGGTCCGCGAAGCCGAGCGCGACAACGTGTTTTCGGAATACGCCGGGCGCATCGGAGAACTGGTGCGCAGTGAAGTCAAACGCATTGAGGGCCCGGATCTGATCGTCAGCATGGGCAAGACGGAAGCGCGCTTGCTCAAGAAAGAACAATCGAAACTCGAAAGCTTCAGCGTGGGCGATCGCATCGCGACTGTTATCAAGAGCGTCGACAAGACCGGCAAAAACGCCGGCGTGATTATTTCGCGCGCCGCGCCGGAGTTAGTCATGCGCCTGTTCGAGCAGGAAGTACCCGAAATTTACGACAATACCGTGATCATTAAAGGCTGCGCGCGCGAAGCCGGCGAGCGCACCAAGATCGCCGTATCGAGCCGGGACCGCGACGTCGACAGCGTCGGCGCCTGCGTGGGCATGAAGGGCATGCGTGTGCAGTCGATCATCCGCGAGTTGCGCGGCGAAAAAATTGACATTATCGAATATAGCGACGATCCCGTGATCTTCGCGACGCACGCGCTGAGCCCCGCGAAGATCGCGCGCGTGACCGTGGTCGACGGGCCCGGCAAGCACATGGAAGTGGTGGTCGACGACACGCAGCTCTCGCTGGCCATCGGCAAGAAAGGGCAGAACGTGCGCTTGGCCGCGAAGCTCCTGGGCTGGCGCATTGATATCAAGAGTGAAGAAGAGAAGCGCCAGGAAGTAGAATCGCAGATGGCCGCGCTGGTGGTGCCGGGAGCCCCGGTATCGGTGCTGATCGATCACGGGCTCACCGAAGCCATGGTCGAGAAACTGATGGCAGGCGGCGTAACTACTGTTGAGTCCTTGGGTTCGATGACGCCCGAGGAACTCGAAGCTCTGCCGGGCATCGATCCGGAAACGGTCGAAGCCATTCAGACGGCGGTCAACGGTTATTACGGGCAGTTTGAAGGGTCGTTCGAAGCTCCGGCGCCTCCGGAAGCCGCGGCGGAACCGGCGGCCGAAGCCGCTGCTGAGGCGGTGCCCGAAGAGCCCGCCGAGGCTGTAAGTGAGCCGGAAAATGAATCTGTTACGATAGACAATGCGGAGTCGTCCGACCAGCCGAAGTAAAATTCGGCGCGCGGATTCGGTTCTAAGGAAGGTTTTCGCTCAATCCCTGGAGTACCAGCAGTACGCTTCGGGGTTTTACGTATGAGTAAAATTCGCATCAACGAGCTGGCTCGAGAACTCGAGGTCAAGCCGAACGTCATTCTGGAGTTGTTGCCGGAACTAGGCGTCACCGATAAGAAGACGCACTCCAGTTCGCTCGAGGATGATGTCGTGCTGAACCTCCGCCGCCGGGTTGCGGGCGGTGGCCTTCCGGAAGAGTCCGAGCAGGAGTCCGCGCCACGCGAAGAACCGGTACGTCAGCCCGAAGCCCGCGTTGCGGAACCGGCGCCTCCCGTCGCGAAGGTGGCTCCGCCGCCGGCCCCACCGGAAACTGCGCGGCCTGCCGCCGCGGCTCCCACGGAAGCTCCCGAAGCCGCTCCAGCGCCGGTTCGTCCGGCTTTCCCCTTGCGTCCGCCATTGGCCACTGGGCAGCCCGCTGCTCCGAGTGCTCCCGTCAACCGCGGACCCGTAATTCCCTCGCGCTCCGCCCCGCCCCCACCACGGCCCGGCCAGATTCTTTCGGGACCGCGCCAGCCGATGCCGTCGCCCGTAAGCGATGCTCCCAAGCCCGCGCCGGGATTGAGTGCCGCGCCCCCCAGCCAGCCGGCTCCGTCGGCCCATCCCGCGCCTCCGGCCATGATGACCACCCCAGGCGCGCCCCGGCCCGGCGCTGCGGTGCCTACGATACCGACGCCTCCGCGTCCCACTGCTCCGCGGCCCATGCCCGGAGCGGCCGCGCCGCAGCCATCGGAAGGGCAAGGCGGTGGTGGACCCTTGCGTCCGCCCGCGAAACCGAATTTGGTGGGGCAACCCGCCGCGCGCCCAGTGGTGCCACCGCGCGCCGATATGGTGGCGCGACTCGCGCGTCCCGCCATGCCGAGTGCTCCGGCACCCGGTGCTCCGCGCCCTGGAATGCCCACCGCTCGCCCCGCGAGCCCGATTCCAGGCCGTCCGATTTATACCGGCCCGGTGCGTCCGGGCCAGCCGTTGATGCGCGGACCCGGTGGTCCGGGTGGACCGCCGCGCCCGGGTGGTCCCGGTGGACCGCCGCGTGGACGCTCGATGCATCCGACGTCTTCTCCGCTGCGCGCGGAGCCCGCGACGCTGCCAGCCGATCCCGGCCGCCGTCACGCGACCAAGCCTGGCGCCCGCGGCACCGATCGCCGCCGCGAGGATGAAGAGGGACGCATCCGTCCCGTCGCGCGCCGTCAGGAATCGTTCCAACCGCCGCCCATAGATCGCGAGATTACCATCGCCGAAGGCATCACGGTGAAGGAGCTTTCCGAAAAACTCGGCATCAAAGGCAACCTGCTGGTGAAACGCTTGGTGGAGAAGAAAGATCTTCGCCACCATCAATCAAACGCTGGATGTAAAGCTGGCCGAAGAGTTGGCGCGCGATTTCGGCGCGTCCACCAACAAGCTCAGCTACGAAGAAGAAACCACGCACGATATTCAACAAACCGAAGTCGATTTGGATCGCGAGAAGCGGCCCCCTGTGGTCACCATCATGGGCCACGTCGATCACGGAAAAACGTCTTTGCTTGATTCGATCCGGCTCGCCAACGTAGCCGGTGGCGAAGCGGGCGGGATCACGCAGCACATTGGCGCGTATCACGTCGAAAAGAACGGCAAGAACATCGTCTTCATCGATACCCCAGGTCACGAAGCGTTCACGCGCATGCGCGCCCGCGGCGCGAAAGTCACCGACATCGTAGTGTTGGTGGTCGCGGCCGACGATGGCGTGATGCCGCAGACGCTCGAAGCCATCGACCACGCGAAGGCAGCCGGCGTGCCGATTATTGTGGCCATCAACAAGATGGACAAACCGGACGCGCAGCCCGAGCGCATCAAACAGCAACTGGCCGACCGCGGCCTCCTGGCTGAGGACTGGGGCGGCGACACCGTCATGGTTCCGGTTTCGGCAAGAACCAAAACGGGTATCGAGACGCTGCTTGAAATGATTTTGCTGGTCGCGGAGCTGCAGGACTTGAAAGCGAATCCGGCGCGGCCCGCGATGGGCACGGTGCTCGAAGCGAAACTCGATCGCGGTCGCGGCCCCGTGGCGACGGTGCTGGTGCGCAACGGTACGCTGAAAGTGGGCGACTACTTTATCTGCGGCTCGGTGTTCGGCAAAGTGCGCGCCATGTTCGGCGATCAAGGCGAACCCATCCGCGAGGCCGGACCTTCGATGCCGGCCGAGGTGCTGGGTCTCGAATCGCTGCCCGAAGTGGGCGACACGCTGCAGGTGGTGACCGACACCGCCAAGGCCAAGCAGATCGTCATTTATCGCGAAGCCAAAGCGCGCGAAGTGGCGATGTCGAAGACCAACCGCATTACGCTCGATCAGCTCCACGATCAATTGAAGGAAGGCGAGACCAAGGAACTGAACATTATTCTGAAGACCGACGTCGGCGGCACCGCCGAGGTTCTGACGGATACGTTACAGAAGCTCTCGAACGACAAGGTCAAGATTCGCGTCCTGCATTCGGGCGTGGGCGCGATCACCGAAACCGACGTGCTGCTGGCGTCGGCGTCGAA
>CAVVZG010000174.1:0-70727 GCA_963752205.1 Bryobacterales bacterium
TGGCCTTGCGGCAGGTGGAGCAGGTGGGCTTCTGATAGAACTTCATCGCGGGGCGGTTAGAACTTTTTCAATTCTTCGACCACGGCGGTGATGCCGCGCTTGCGGTAGATCTGCACCAGACGCTGTTCTTCGGGCGAGGGGCCGACGACGCGACGAAGGACCGGATCGTCTAACTCCGGACGACTGGGAATCCACATGCTGCCGTCATTGAATTCGACGCTGGATACGAAGCCGGTCATGCTTTCGACGGACGTGCGGGGGTCGAAGCGCAGGGACGCGTCGGGAAGAATCTGGCTGGAACTGCTGGGGGGCAGGCGCATTTCAGAAGGCATGGAGGCGGCCAGGAATTCGTGGCCTTGGGAATCGCGCACGATCCAGCCCATTTCGAGGTAGCGGATGACACGCGGGGAGCGGTTGTGGACCACTAACTTGGGGGCGCGCGCTTCGTTGCCGGCGATGTGGGCGATGCCGCCCATGGGCTCGACGGGGGCGTCGGGGAATTGCAGGAACGCGAATTGCATATCGTGTTCGCCGTCGGTGTTGGTGGAGCGGCCGCGCACCATTTCGACGCCATACTGCGGGCGGTCGCCGTCGCGGGCCAGGCTGGACAGCATTTCTTTTTGTAGACCGTCGCGGCCGGATTGATCGAGCAGCGCTTTGAAGAACTGGCGGTCGCGGCGGGCTTCGAGTTCCCAGACCATCATGGTGCGGCGCGAATGCAGTTTGTCGGGGCCGTAGAAGTTGAGGTCATCGAAGAGGACGCCGTCGAGGCTGACTTCGACCATGGGGCTCGCGCCGGCGCCGAGGGGGCGCAGCAGGTGTAAATCGCCGCGAACCGAGAATGTTTCGCCGGGGGCGACGTCGAGGCTGGGCACGGAAATGGAACCTTTGCCGCCGGGAGTGGCTTCCTGGGCGAGAACCGTTAAGGTGATGCCGCGGATGCGGCGCTGGCTGGCGTTGCGCAGGGAGAGGGCCACGCGCACGTCGATCGCATAAGCGCCGCCACGCACGGTTGCGGCCGAGCCACCCCATTCGTCTCCGGCCAAGGAGACCGGAGCGTCGTGCGGGAAATCGATTTTGTGCGCCAGGTTCTGCTGCTGGCCGAACTGTGCGAAGGCCAGCGACTCCGGAACTCAGAAACAAAAAGACTCTATTGCGCATACACGCCTGTGATGGTCACCTGACCGGTGTCGGCATCGATATAGCGGGCGCGGGCCGAGCCTTGGACGCTGAGGGTCACGCTGACCGGGCGCTCTTGCCCTTGCGACATGCCCAGCGTGCCGCCGTTCTGCTGCAACTGAATTCCGGCGGCGGAAACCTGCACCGTCGGGCCCGAATCTTCGAGCGCGCGAATGCCGCCGCGCCAGGGACGCGCTTGGGCGATTTTTTCCACTACACGGCCCAGGGCGGCGGTTTCAGCCTGCGGCATGTTGAGCCACCAGGCGCTGACTAAAAGCGCGGTGACTCCGGCGAACGCGGCGGCTACGCGCCATCCGGCCGCCAGGGCTGGCTTGCGGACGCGCGGAGCCACACATTCTCCCGCTTCGAGCCCCACGCGCACATTGGCGGACATTTCGGCGGCCAGGCGGTCCCAGTTCACTCCTGCCGGCATTTCGGCGGCGAGACCGCGCAGGGATTCGCGATCCGCGCCAAAGGCTTCGACCCAACTGCGGCAACCCTCACAACCCGCCACGTGCAGGCCGACGATCGGCCGGCGCCACAGCGGTAAGTCGCCGGTGGAGTACAGCGCCAAATCGAATGGCAGGGGGTGCGTCATGATATACCCCGCTTCTGCAGGCGCGAGAAATGCTTGCGCAGCTTCACGCGGGCGTTGGCGATGTGCGAACGCACGGTCGCCTTGGAACATTGCAAGCGCGCGGCGACTTCTTCGGCCGGCAGGTCTTCCACATCGCGCAGCAGCAGGGCGGTACGCTCGCGCTCGGTCAGAATATCGAGGCCCGATTCCAGGTACTCGCGGCGCTCGGTTCTGAGCACAAGTTGCTCGGGGCTCTCCATGGCGGAGACGGCTACCGGTTCGGGCATCTCGTCGAGCTCCGAAAAACTCACACGGCCGGCGCGGCGCAGGAAATCGATGGCGGTGTTGCTGGCGATGCGCGATAGCCAGTGCGCGGCTTTGTCCAGATCCTTGAGCTGATCCTGGCGCTGCAGGGCTTTGATGAAGGCTTCCTGGGTGAGGTCCTGGGCGTCGGAAACGTTGCCGACGATGCGATAGATCAGCAGGAACACGCGGCGCATGTTCTCGGCGACAAACCGGCTTTGCGCCTCAGAGGCTTGCGTCGCCGCGTCATACCGGGTCTCGCTCATTTGTTCGAAGGCTACCGATAGCGCGCTCATGGCTGGTCCGGGCGTTGCTGGCCCTACAACCAACTTGACGATCCAGGCGCCCCAAGCGTGCAACCTGAATCTAAACCATCGGCGGCGCTATCCTAATCATATATGAGGCCCGTAGCGATTATTGGCATCGGCAAGACAGCTTTTGGCGCGTTTCCGGACCGGGACTTGCGCTCGCTGGCGGTGGAGGCGGGCGAGAAGTGCCTGGCGGACGGCCATGTAAGTCCTTCACAAGTGGAAGCTTATTATCTGGGGAACTTCGCGGGGCCGTCGTTTGTGGGGCAGAATCATCTGGCTCCTTATATTGCGGGGGCGATGGGGATCACCGGGGTTCCAGCTACGCGCTTTGAGGCGGCTTGCGCGTCGAGCGGGTCGGCCTTTTATCATGCGGTTTCTAGCGTGGCGGCGGGGCTGAACGATGTCGTGCTGGTGGCGGGGGTCGAGAAGATGACTTCGCAGACGACTCCTAAGGTCACGGAGATCCTGGCGGGGGCGGGAGATACCTGCGGCGAAGTGCGGGCGGGGGCGACGTTTCCGGCGCTGTTCGCGATGATCGCGCGGCGGCATATGTATCAGTACGGGACTACGCGGGAAATGTTGGCGGCTGTCGCGGTGAAAAATCATGAAAACGGGGCCAAGAATCCTCTGGCGCACATGCGGAAAGTGATCACCATGGAGCAGGCGCTGAAGGGTAAGCCGATCTCAGAGCCTCTGACCGTGTTCGATTGTTCGCTGATCAGCGATGGGGCGGCGGCGGTGTTGATTGTGCCGCTGGAGCGGGCTTCCGAGTTCACGGATAAGCCAGTGACGGTTTTGGGCGTGGCGCAGACTTCGGACTATGTGGCGCTCGATCAGAAGGACGACATTACTACTTTTCGCGCGGTTGTCGCCGCTGCTCAGAAGGCTTACAAAATGGCCGGCGTCACGGCGCAGGATATTCAATTTGCCGAGGTGCACGATTGCTTCACCATCGCGGAGATTATCGCGATTGAAGATTTGGGATTCGTGAAGAAGGGCGAGGGCGGTCCTTATGAGCTTGCCGGATGCACGAAGTTGACGGGTCCGCTGCCGGTGAATACTAGTGGAGGGTTGAAGGCCAAGGGGCATCCGGTGGGGGCGACCGGAGTGGGGCAGCTTTGCGATCTCGTGCTGCAACTGCGCGGCGAGGCGGGAGAGCGGCAACTGGCGAAACATTCGTTGGGGCTGGCGCAGAACCTGGGCGGGTCAGGAGCGACGGCGGTGGTCACGATTCTGGGGGTGGCATGAAGAGCGGAGTGGTTTACACCGAAACGGTGGTGCATGCGGCGCCGGAGCAGTTTGTGGCGGACGCTCCTTATCAACTGGCGATTGTGTCGCTGGAGGAGGGCGGCCGGCTCACGGTGCGGGTGGACGGCGAGCACGTGGTCATTGGCGACCGCGTCGAATTCGTCGAGGATCGCAGCGGGATCTCGTTCTTCCGCAAAGCGTGAAGGTTCTCCTCTATTACATCGGCAAAGCGCGCGATACGCACGCGAATGCCATGGCGGAGGAGTACATCAAACGCAGCACGCGTTTCGCGAAGTGCGAGATGCGGGAGATTCATCCGCTGCGCTTCGATCCGTGGGTGAAGCATCCCACGGCGGCCAAGATTCTGCTCGATCCGGCGGGGCGCGCGATCGATTCCGCTGGTTTCATTTCCCTGGTGGACAAGGCAGAACGGGACGGGCGCGATATGGTCTTCGTGATCGGCGGGGCCGACGGGCTGCCTGCGGAGTGGAGAGCGCGGGCTGATTTACTGTTGGGGTTGTCGCCAATGACCATGCCGCATGAGCTGGCGCGCGTAGTGCTGGCGGAACAGATTTATCGGGCGTTTACTGCGCTGCGTGGGCACCCATACCCACGCTAGCGGTCAACGCTCGGGCGGGCGGGAACTGCGGCACGGGCGTGGGCTTCGGGCTATCGGTGGTTGCTGCGGCCGTAATCGTGGTGCCGGGGAAGTAATGGCCGAGGATAATATTCGCGGGGTAGCCGTGTTCGGCGATGGCGATGGCTCCCAACTGACACATCCCCACGCCGTGTCCGGAAGCGTGGCCGCGCAGGGGGCAGGCTACGGAAAAGAACGGATAGCCGGGCTGCGGGATGGCGGCTCCTTCCCACTTGGTCTGCGCCAGGGACTTGGTGTGTCCGCCGCAGTTGGCCGAGTACAAGGCGGCGATGATATCGCCGTGATAGACCAGCACCTGGCCGTGGGTAGCGGCGGTGGCGCGGCTGGCGGCGCTGGCGGCCTGCGGCGCGTCCTTCAAAAGCTGGCAGTGTTCGGTGTCGCAGAAATCGTAGCCGTAGTGGCGGTTGTGGGCCCCGGCCAGATACGACCGGGTCACTACAGCTTGGGCTTTACGAGCCTCAAAGGGCATGCCCGAGGAGCCCTCCGCTTCTACGATGGCGGCGACGGCGTCTTCGCGGTTCATCTCGACGATGGCTTGCAGTTCGATGCCTAGGCGCCGGACGTCGAGCTTTCCGACATATTCGCGGGTCACGCCGCCGGGTATTCCCAGGAGAAAGCGCACGGGCGCGCCGTTGCGGCCGGCGACTTTGGCGGGGCCGTAGAGCGGCACCATGCGCTCTCCCTGGACGATTTCGGTGCGTCCTGCCGATTCGACCACCAAGATCTGCCCCTTGGCTGGTTTCAGTTCGAACTGGACCGGGTGGAACGACCCGAGGACACTAATATGGACGGTAGCTGCTATTGTGAGTGCGAGCATGAACAGGCTTGTGTGCCACGCCTTTGCGCGCCAAGACCTCTATTATACCCCGCTACAATGGAAAGATGCCGCCGGCCTATGACGCTTTGCTGATCGTTTCGTTTGGGGGTCCGGAGCAGAGGGAGGACGTTATCCCCTTTCTGGAGAATGTTTTACGGGGACGGAGATGTGCCTCGGGAGCGGTTGCTGGCCGTGGCGGACCATTACTACCATTTTGGGGGCCGGAGCCCGATTAACGACCAAAACCGGGCCTTGATCGCGGCTTTGGGGGAAGTAGTGAAAATCCCGATTTATTGGGGGAATCGCAACTGGCACCCGTTTCTGGCGGATACGCTGCGCCAGATGTCCGCGGACGGGATTCGGCGGGCGATTGCGTTCCCTACTTCGGCGTTTGGGTCGTATTCCGGGTGCCGGCAGTATTTGGAGAACATCCAGCGGGCGCGGGCGGAAGTGGGGGAAGGCGCGCCGGAGATCGTGAAGATTCCGCCGTTTTCGGGGAATCCGCTGTTTCTAGAAGCAATGACAGAGCGGGTGCGGGCGGCGCTGGCCGAGTTGCCAGGCGCGCGGGTGGTATTTACGGCGCATAGCGTGCCGGTTTCGATGGCGCAGGCGAGTCCTTACGTGGAGCAGTTAGAGGTGGCCTCGCGGCGGGTTGCCGAAGGGGCGGGGGCGGGCGAGTGGACGCTGGCCTACCAGAGCCGCAGCGGGCCGCCCTCGCAGCCGTGGTTGGGGCCGGACATTTGCGACTGCCTGAGGGAATCGCCGGGTGACACCATCATCGCGCCGATCGGGTTTCTTTCGGATCACATGGAAGTGATTTACGATTTGGACACGGAAGCGCGGGCGGTGTGCGAGGAGCTGGGCATCCGCATGGTGCGAGCGGGGACGGTGGGGACGCATCCGGCCATCATCCGCATGATTGCGGAACTCATTGAGAGGGAGCCGGACCCTTGCGCCGCTACTTGCTGCCCGGCGCCTCAACGGCCGGTTATTAAGCGGTAGACTTCGCGTTTGGACAGTCCGCGTTGCTTGGCTACGTGCTTGATGGCTTCCATGCGCGGCAAGCCCTGCTGCTCGGCGGCGCGGACGGCTTCTTCCAGCGGGGTGTCGTCGGCTTCGATGGCTTCGCTCTTGCCGATCAGGAGTGTGATTTCGCCTTTGACGGAGGGGCGAGAGGCTAGTTGTTCGTGCACTTCCTCAGCGGTGCCGCGCAAAAACTCTTCGTGCAGTTTTGTGAGCTCGCGGGCGACTACTACGGGGCGTGCGCCCATCACGGCCGTGACGTCTTCGAGGGCTTCTAGAATGCGGTGTGGGGTTTCGTAGAAGATGAGTGTTCCGGTTTCGGGTTTTAGTTGTTCCAGGAGTTTTCTGCGCTGCGTCGATTTGGGCGGTAGGAATCCGCAGAAGCGGAAGCTGTCCGTCGGCAGCCCGGCGGCGCTTAAGGCGCTGACGGCGGCGGAGGCTCCGGGGATTGGCACGACGGATATGCCCGCTGCGATGGCGGCTTCGACTAGGCGATAGCCGGGGTCGGAGATCAAAGGTGTTCCGGCGTCGGAGACTAGCGCTCCGCTGCCGCCGCCCGCCAGTTTCTCCACTAATTCCGCGGCGCGGCCGGATTCGTTGTGGTCGTGATAGCTGAGCATGGGTTTGGAGATTCCAAAATGCTCCGTCAGCTTGCGGGTTTGCCGTGTATCTTCGCAGGCGATCCAATCCACTTCGCGCAGCACGCGCAGGGCGCGCAGCGTAATGTCTTCGAGGTTGCCGATGGGCGTGGCGACGATATAGAGAATTCCAGGCATCGTAGTACGATGAAACGGTAACCGAAATGGAGACTCGGACACAAGATCCCGCGGGTTATTATGTCTGGGAAGTTCCTGGGCAGCCGGTGATTGTGCACGTGCGTTTAGACGTGGTGGATCGTCTGGCGGCGGAGGTCATGCGCGGGTTTGGAGCCGTTCCCAAGCGCGGAGCCGAGGTGGGCGGAGTGCTGATCGGCAACGCGCGGCCGGGTGTTCCGGCGATCGTGCGCATCGACGATTTCGAGCCGGTGCCGTGTGAGTACCGGCGCGGTCCGTCGTACTTGTTCACCGAAGAAGATGGGCGGGACTTTGAGGACTGCTGGAATCGTCTGCAACCTAGCTCGTCGCCGTCGGCGTATGCGGTGGGGTTTTTCCGCAGCCACACACGGGATGGATTTTCTCTCGAAGCGGAAGACCTGGAACTGCTGGACCAATTTTTCCCCGGCCCGGCGACGGTCGCGCTGCTGATTAAACCCTACGCCACGCGAGTGAGCGTCGGGGCGTTTTTTGTTCGCGAGCACGGAGTGTTTCCCGAAACCAGCGCGCTCGAGTTTCCCTTACGGCGCCGCGAACTGCTGGGGGAAGAAGCTCCGCCGCGACGGCCGCTAGGCGAGGGCAGGAGACCTGAGCGCCGCCCGCAAGCCGTGGAAGAAAATCCGCAGACTGCGTTCGGATTCTCTGAGCCGGCACGCGAAGCGACTCCGGTTTCGGCGCCGGCTCGAGCATGGCGCAGCGGATGGGTGTGGCTGCCGCTCACCTTCTTGTTCCTGCTGCTGGGAGTTGCGTTGGGCTATCAACTGGCGCAGACGATGGGGGCCCGCGCGGCGGCTGCGGCATCGCAGGATTTGTCGCTGTCTTTGTCGGTGAAACGGAATGACGACAACCTCAGCGTCACTTGGAACCGCTTTGCGCCGTCCGTTCGCGCGGCGGAAAAAGGCCTGCTCGAAATCGACGATGGCGGCTACACCAAGCCGGTCTCGCTCGACGCCGCGCAGTTGCAGAACGGCAGCTTGATTTATCACAATGCCACCAATGCCGTGCGCTTCCGCTTAACGGTTTATCCGCAGGCGCGGGTTAGCCTGGTGGAGACGTTCGAGTGGAAGCAATAGCCGTTACTCGGACCAGACTGCCAGTTCGTTGCCGCTGGGATCGGTGAAGTGAAAGCGCCGTCCGCCGGGGAAAGCAAAAATGGCGCGGGCGATCTTGCCGCCGGCTTGTTCGACGGCTCGCTGCGCGGCGTCTAGATCCGCCGCATAGAGGACGATCAGGGGCTTGGCGGGGCGCTCGTCTGCATCGGCACTGAAGCCGCCGGCCAGGCGTCCGTCGTGGAAGGCGGTGTATTGCGGGCCGTAGTCTTCAAATTTCCAGCCGAAGGCAGACGAGTAGAATTCCTTCGACTTGGCGGCGTCCTCGGTGGGGAATTCGATGTAGTCGATGCGGCGGTCGTTGCTTGAGTTGCTGGCGGCGTTGCTCATGGTTTCTTCCTATTCTTGGCCAGGCGGCTTAATACTGCCAATTGTTCCAGATGTTCTTTCAGGGGGCGGGCAGGGGTGCCCCACACGGGCTGTCCGGCGCGCACGATTTTGGAGGTGAGAATGCCGCTGCCGGAACCTACGATGGCTCGCGATTCGATGCGTGCTTTGTCGCCGACGCCTACTTGTCCGCCGATCACGGCGTAGTCTTCGACCACTACTCCGCCGGAGAAGCCGGTCTGCGCGGCCACCACTACGTTGCGTCCGATGGCGCAGTTGTGGCCGACGTGCACCATATTGTCGAGCTTGGTGCCGTCGCCGATAGACGTGACGCCGAGGGCCGCGCGGTCCACGCAGGAATTGGCGCCGATCTCGACGTGGTCGCCGATCTCGACGCGGCCGATCTGCGGGAAATTCTCCCAAATGCCGTCGGTGAGCACATAGCCGAAGCCATCGGCGCCGATGACGCAGCCGGAGTGCAGGACGACGCCACTACCCAGGGTTACTTCGTTGTAGATCGTCACGTTGGGATGCAGCGTGCATTTCTCGCCGATCACGACATAATCGCCGACGACGGAGCCTGCGCCGAGCGACGAGCCGGCGCCGACGCGCACGCCCGCGCCGAGCACGACTAGCGGACCGATGTGGGTGCCGGGTTCGATGATCGCGCCGGGGCCGACTACCGCTGAGGGATGAATGCCCGGGGGGTGCTCGATCTTGGGGTGGATTTTGGGAATCACGCGCGCGGCGGCGGCGCGGGGCTGCGGGGTGCGGACCACGGTGCGCTGCCCGGGGTTTTCAAAGTCGGCGGGGACCAGCAGGCAGCCGGCGGCGGAGGCCTCGGCGCGTTTGAACGCCCGCGCACTGGTTACAAAGGAAAGGTCGTCGGGCCCGGCGTCTTCCAGGGCCGCGACCTTGCGCAGCACGCGCTCGCCATCACCTTCAAAAGGAGCCTGCAGAAAGGCCGCCAGTTCTTTAACGCGCACCAGTCCAGTATCCCATCCGGGCGATGTGGGGCAAGAACAGGCGTTCCCTCTTAGGTGGCTATGGCCAGGCTGACCATCGAGGGAACGCCCGATGCACGATTCGGAGGAGTTCGTGCTGCATCCTTAGTGCACTGCGGGCGAAAAAAATCTCATCCCATTTCGATTCGTTTTACGTCTCCCAGGACGAAAATATAGCCGATTGCCCCTAATAGAGCCGCAGCGGATACATATACAAGGGCATAGGCGAAGGAGCCGGTCTGGCCCACTAGAACACCGATCACGATGGGCGTGAGGATCCCCGCCAGATTCGCGGCGAAGTTGAAGATGCCGCCGGTGAGTCCCATTAGGCTGTGGGGGGCGATGTCAGCGATCAGGGTCCAGCCGAGGCCCGTCATACCTTGCGCGAAGAACGCTAGCGACATGATGGCGATAACGAAGGCGTCGGACGCGACATAATTGGCGGTGAGGATGACGCCCGCGCCTAACAATCCGGCGATCATGGGCAGTTTGCGGGCGATGTTGGGCGAACCGGTTCGTTTGAGGAGTGCGTCGGAAAGCCATCCGCCGAACAGGACTCCGGCGGCTGCCGCCAGAAACGGGAGCACTGAGAACCAACCGGCGGTGATCCAAGGGAGATGGCGTTCCTTCGCCAGATAGGTGGGGAACCATGTAAGAAAAAAGACCAGGGTAGAGTTGCCGCCGAATTGGCCTAGCGAGACTCCCCAGATCTGGCGGAATCCTAGGAGTTGGCGCACGCGCGCCCAGGAAAACGGAGCTCGGGTTTGCGCGGCGATGGGTGAGGAAGGGGACTCGCGGTAGAGTTTCCACCAGGCCAGTCCGAAGAGCAGGCCGGCGGCGCCGACGGTGAGGAACATGGCTCGCCAGCCGTAGCGGCGCGTGATCCAGAAGAGGGCGGGGCCGAAACCGGCCAGGCCGAGATATTCGCCGACGGTGTAGACGGCGGTGGCGCGGGCGCGCTCCTGCATAGGGAACCAGGCTGCTACGACTCGGCTGTTTACGGGAAAGCAGGGGGCTTCGCTGATGCCCAGGCCCAGGCGGAAGCCGACCAGAGAGTAAACGCCGCTGGCGACGCTTTGCAGTAGCGTGAAGAGCGACCACACGGTGACGGCGCAGAAGTAGGTGAGCTTGCTGCCCATGCGATCCAGAAAAACGCCGCCGGGGATTTGGCCCAGCGCATAGGCCCAAGAGAAGGCGGAAAACATCAGGCCCATGATGGCGGGCGTCAGTCCTAGTTCCTGAGTCAGGCTGGGGGCGGCGATGCCGAGCACGGTGCGGTCGAGGTAGTTGATCATGGTCCCGATGGCCAGCAGAGCGAGCATCAGGAAACGCGTGCGGGAGGGCGCGCTCACTTGCGGTCCATCTCGGCGAAGCTGCGCAGCATGCGCTCGGCGTCAGGCTGGATGCCGGTGAAGAGGCGGAAAGCGTCGACGGCTTGGAACACGGCCATGCCGCCGCCGTTGAGGGTGCGGCAGCCCATACGGTGAGCGGTGCGCAGGAGTTCGGTTTCGAGGGGGAAGTAGACGATTTCCGCTACCCACTGCTCCGGCCGCAGGAAGGTGGCGGGCAGGGGCAGGCCGGGGTGTTGCACCATTCCCGTGGGTGTCGCATGGATCAGGCCGTCGGCGGCGTGCATCGCTTCCGCGAGGTTGGTTCCTGGGGTGACGCGGCTGGGGCCAAGAGCTGTTACCAGGTGCTCGGCTTTCGCTGTGTCAATGTCGAAGATGGTCAGGTGTCCGATGCCAAGCGCTAAAGCTGCGTGCGCGACGGCGGCTCCGGCTCCTCCAGCGCCGAGGAGCACTACGCGGCCGAGTCGTGCGCCGGACAGGCCTATGCGAAAACTCTCCGCGAAGCCGGTGCAATCGGTGTTGTGCCCGGAGCGTTTTCCGTTGCGCAAGACCACGGTGTTAACGGCTCCGATGGCGCGCGCTTCGTCGGAGAGTTCGGTGAGCAAAGGGATCACCGCTTGTTTGCAGGGGTGAGTGATGTTTAAGCCGTCGAATCCCAGGCGCTCAGCCGCGTTAAGCAATTCTGGAAGCGCTTCTACGCCTACGCCCAGCTTATCGAGATCGATTAACTTATAGACGTAGCGCAGGCCTTGCCGGCTGGCTTCGAGCATGTGCATGGCTGGGGTGCGCGAGGCTTGGATGCCGGCTCCGATCAGGCCGATCAGAAAACTCGGGTGGGTTTCCGGCATGTGGCTCTGGCGCGGTTAGGAAACGAGCGTCGCTGCGCTGACGGTGGTCAAGACGCCGCCGGAGGCCACAAAAGCAGCGGACATTTCGGCGGAGGCTGCGTCGTTGAGGCTGCGCACGGCGTCCATGACCAGTTCCACGCGCTTGCCGGTTTTGAGCAGGCCGAACGCGGCGAGTTTTACGCAGATTTCGGTGACTACGCCGTAGACCACGTAGCGCTCGGCGTTGAAGCTGTTCGAGGAGGGCGGCGAGATTGACGTTGGTGAAGCAATCGAAAGTCTGTTTCTCCAGCAAAAACTGTTGGGCGCCTTCGAGGTTGAGCAAGCCCTTGGTGTTCGGCACTGCGGCACGCTTGGCCAGCAGCGTGGCTTCGGGTTTCTGCTGGCTGGCGGTCGTTACCACGCAATGCGGCGGCCAGGCTTTAAACTCGGGGTCGTCTTCGGAGTGGGCGTCCATGGTCGAGACCAGCGGGATGCCGTGTGCGCCGGCGAAGCGATTGAGCGTGGCGATGTGCTCGACTATTTTTTCGGCGCCGGGAACGTAGAGCGCGCCGGCGGGATAGAGAAAATCGATTTGCGTGTCGACGTCGAAGAATACGGTCTTCATCCGGCATGCTCCTTGCGGACGGACTCGTCCAGTTCTTTCAAGGCCGGGCTTAGTTCGACGCGCCAGGCATCTTCCACCTGGAACAGACTGTGACACGGGGCGGGCAGGCGCGCCAGGCGCTCGGCCGCGTAGCGCCTCACTTGGGCGGTGGTGGGCAAAGGTTCTACCAACTTGCCTGCCAGGATGACGGGGCGCTGGAGAGCTTCCACGGTTTCGCTGCCGCAGGAAATGCATTCGGTGGAGCGGCCCAGCACGTCGTGATCCGAGTGGCGGAAGATTTGTTTGGCTCCGGGGAGCGTGTGTTTTTCGTGACTGAATTTGGCGGTGTAGCGGTGCTGTTTGGCGCTTTCCATCTCGACCATTTTGTAGATTACGCCAAGGGATGGGGCGTCGGCGGAAGTGGCCAGGTCGGTGCCGACGCCGAAGACGTCAATGGGGGCTTGGGCGGCTACCAGCTCGTGGATTTTGTATTCGTTCAGTTCGCCGGTGGCCATGATCTTGGCGTCGGGCAGGCCGGCGTCGTCGAGGATTTTACGGACCGCGGGGGCCAGTTCGATCAGGTTGCCGCTGTCGAGGCGCACGCCCCATAGCGGGCGGCCTAGCGATGCGGCTAGCTTGGCGCCTTCGATCGTGTCGTAGGTGTCGATCAAGTATGTGGTGCGCTCGCCTAACAGTTTTTGCAGTTGCTCGAAAGCGGCACGCTCGCTGGGGAAGGACATCACCCAGGAATGTGCGGCGGTTCCAAACACGTGGGCTTTGTAACGGAACCCAGCTTCGGCGTTGCTGGTGCCCACGCAGCCTCCGATGTAGGCTGCCCGTCCGGCGAGCACTCCGGCTTCGGGTGAGTGCGCGCGGCGGGTGCCGAATTCGACCACGTCGCGGCCGAGTGCGGCTTTCACTACACGGGCAGCTTTGGTGGCGATGGAGGATTGGAAGCCGATCATCGCCAGCAGGTACGTTTCGGGAATTTGTGCTTCGATCACCGGGGCGCGCACGGTCAGGAACGGTTCGCCGGCAAATACGGGGGTGCCTTCGGGGACCGCGAACACGTCGCCGGTGAAGCGCAATCCGGCCAGCATGTCGAAAAACGCTTCGCTCGCGTATTTGAATTGCGGGATGCCGCGGAGGTAGGAGATCTCCTCGGCTGTGATGCGGAAGTTGAGCAGATAATCGACGGCTTGGGCCAGCCCGGCGGCCAGAATGAAATTGCGATTATACGGCAGACGCCGCACGGAGAGTTCAAAGGTCGCCCGATCGTGCGTCTTCCCGGCCTCGAAATAGCCGGCAGCCATAGTGAGCTGGTAGAGATCCGTGACCAGGCCGAGGCCCACTACTTTTTCTTTTCCGGCTGGGCTTCGCGCACATCGCCCACCGCCTGACGCAATTCCTTGACCACGTTCGCCTCCAGCTCATAGAATGACGCATCGCCACCGTGACGCGCCAGGAAGTTGCCGCCGGTGGCTGCCGGGGCAATCTCCACCTGCTCGTGGAGCTTGCCTTGATTCGATACCACGGTGAGCGTGACCACGGGCGTAGTGAATCCCGCGTCGGCGAATTTTGTCGCGGTGAGATCGCGCAAGCGATCGATGAAAGCTTGCACGCTGGTGGAATCCAGCTTCTTGCCGTTGGAAGTCCAGGTGTCGCCGCCCTTATCAAAGATCGAGGTCTTCGCGCCATCGATGACTTCGATGCGCGTGGGATCGTAGAAACCGAAGTCGAAGACTTTCTTGTTGCGGTAGTTGTCGACCGGCTTATCGAGGCCGTCGCCTAGCACCTTGGGAACTTTGTAGACGCCTTCGACGGCACTCGATTTTGCGTAGTAGTCGTCTTTGGATTTGCGGATTTCGAGCGTCTTGGTGCCGTCTTGATCGGTTACCTTGGCGATCGCTAGGGGCGCGGCTGCTGCAAATCCAGCCGCCACGGTCTTTTCGTCCTGGACACCGCTCAAGTCCATATCCGCGTTTTTGAGACGCTGCACCAGGTCATCGGCCTGAATATTATCCGCGCGCATGGCTTTGGGTTTGTCGATTCGCCATTCGCCTTCGCCCTTCTTGACGAATTCGTAAGTCTGCTTCTGCGCGGTGATCTCGATACTAGTTAGTTTGTCCTGCGTGAAAGGCAGCAGGCGCTTGTCGCGGAGATCCTTGGCTTCTTTGTCGAAGGTGCTTTTGAAAGAGCTGGCCATGGTGAAGAGGCGCGGGTCGCCGTCGAGTTTGGCGTAGACGGCGCTGCCTTCGGGCGTGTTCTCGCCGATGGAGAGTTTGGAGGTTTTGCCGTCCTTGGTGGTGAAGTCTACTTCGATCAAGGCGGGGGCCAGACCGTAGGCGTTTAGGTCGGTCACGTTGGGGTCGACGACGCGCTCGGAATCGAGGCGCGACGCGGTGTTGGTAAGCGCCGCCACGGCTACCGGGTCGGCCGGCAGGGGCTTGGGAGAGGTCATCTCCCATTTGCCGCTGGCGTTGAATTGAACCGTGATGGGGTCCTCGCCGCGGTGCACGATTTGAACTTGCTTGACGGAGTCCGCCGGGATGGCGAGAATCTTAGGCGGCGCGTCCGCCGCTGGTTGGCCTTCCTTGGCCTTCTCCTGCCGATTGGACCACCATACAGCGATCCCCAAGCCGGCTAGCAGGACACCGGCCAATACCATCCGCCCCCACTTCATAATGTCAACGCCGCTTCCACCATACGCTTAAACCGGAGGCCAGGATTAATAACGGGATGGCCAGCACGCTTGAATAGAAGGCCAGCCTCATCTGGTTCGCGGTCATGGTGAGGCGCCGGTCATCGGGCTCTTTGGGACGAATCGAGATCAGGTCTTCATCCGCTGAGAGCCAGTTCATCATGTTCAGGAACAAGTCGCGATTTCCGGCCAGGCGCAGGTAAGTGTTCGCTACCCAACTCGACGAGCCAACCACTACGAACCTTCCGCCGCCGCTGCTAAAGGTGCCGGCGGCGCCCAGGATGAACGGGCCCTTTTTATCCGTAGGCGAGGGCTTAATCTCAGCCGAGGCAAGATTGCTAGTGGCGAAAGCATCGTCGGTCGATTCGAAGAGCTTCTCGACAGTAGTCTTGTCGCCGTTCTTGATTTCGAGCGAACGGGCGATGGGAAATCCCGACGCCAGACGCTTCATTGCGCCGACGATGGGATGCGTTCCGTAGGTACTAACCAACGCGATCTCGGGACCTAATCCATAAAGCTGGCCGACGCCGCTGGTATCGAGGACAAGATCCTTATCGGCGGTAACGCCCCAAGTGCCCAGCACGCCCACCAGCGCGGCGTTTTCGTCGATATTCTGCTTCGCGAATTTAAGCGGCGGGTCGAGCATGACGATGGCCTTGCCGCCGCCTTCGACGTAGTTCTTGAGCGCGTCGACGGCGGGCTGCAGGTAATCGCGCGAGGGGCCGCCGACGATCACCATGGTGCATTCTTTGGGAATCTCGGGCTTCTGCAGCAGGTTGATGCTTTGGGTTTTGTAATTGTTGCCCTCGACCAAGGTCTTCAACTGCCCGTAACCGGTGCGGTCCGCGTCTTCGAGAGTGTGTTCGCCGGCGCCTTCGGCGAAGCAGGCCAGCTTATCGCCGGTCTTCAGGGCACGCACCAGCGCGCCCGTCACTTCTTCTTCAGAGAGGCTTTTGGCTTCCTGGGTTTTGCCGGCGGTCTGGATCAGAACCGCGCCGCGCCGCGTTACGCCGGCTGCGCGGGCTTGCGTGATGTTCTTCTCCAGATCCTCGTAGTGGACGTCAATCTTCGGCGAGAGATTTTTGTAACGATCCAGCAGATCGTGCGCCGCTTGAAATTGCGTGGGCTGATCCCAGTAAGAGATGCTGACGTCCTGCTTCAGGTTTTTGGCGATCTTTTCGGTTTGATCGGACAGCGTGAACTGCTTGCTGCTGGTGGTGTCGTAGGTTTTGTTGTAGCGGTTCGCCAGGAAATTGAGCACGCCTACGACTGCGACCACGATCAGGATATAGACGGCGGTGTAGGCCGCGAACTTGGTTTGCCGGGCTTTCATCCAGGAATTATTCGCCATGGCTTAGGCCCTCCAGCGCAGCGATTCAAGCGATCGCGCCGTTAAAAACAAGCCAATGAAAATCATAGAGGCGTAGTAGAGGACGTCTTTTGCATCCAGGACGCCTTTCGAAAAAGAATCGAAATGCTGCGTGACCGAGAGATAGGCCATTACTTTCGCGAACGCGGAATCCTGGAACGACGACACCCAGTCGATCACCCACAGCAACAGTAGAACGCTGAAGGTCGCGACGGCGGCGACGATTTGGTTGCGCGTGCAGGACGAAATGTATGTGCCGATCGCCAGCAGGCATGCGCCTTGCAGCAACAGTCCCAAATAGCCCACCAGCAGGGGGCGCCAATCGGGTTTGCCGTAGGCGAATAGCGTGGCTATGCTGACTAACGAGATGCCGAGCATGGCGGCGTAGAGCACCACCGCGGCCAGCCATTTGCCCAAGATGATTTCCATGTCGCGCACCGGAGAAGTGGCCAGCAATTCGAAAGTGCCGGTGCGTTTCTCTTCGGCGAACAGGCGCATGGTAATGATAGGGATAAAGAAAAGCCCGATCACGGCCAGGTTCGACAGCAGCGGGCGGATCATCTGATCGTTCACGCTCATCGGCGCGCTTTGGCCTTGCATCGAGCTCTGGATGCTGTAGGTGACGAACGACACCACGTAGGCGTAGAAGAAATAGCCGGTGATCACGGCGAAAAAGAACATGACGCCGTACGCTATCGGCGAACGGAAATAACTGCTTAATTCCTTGCGGCAGATCGTGAGTGTGTTCATGACCGCTCTCCCTCCGCGCCGATGGTAGTGGCGTGCGGAGCATCCACGTCCGTTTTCGGCGCACCCGTCAATTCGAGGAAGATCTCCTCTAAACTTAAGCCCACCGCGTGCAGCTCATTCAGATTCCAGCCGCCTTCGATCACGGCGCGCGCCAGTTCTGGGCGGACATGCTGCCCCTGCTGGGACTCCACCATGAAGGCCAGATTGCCGTCGCGCGCATCGCGCGCCAGCACGCGGCTGACGCCTTCGACGCGTTCCAGGCGTTGCTGAATCTCGGGTGCGCTAAGCACGGCTCCGTTGCGGGCGGCAATTTCGACGGATACGGTTTCGGCCCCGCGCAAACGGCTGGTCAGGTTCTGAACCGTGTCGGTGGCCACCAGCTTGCCCTTGGCGATGATGATGACGCGTTCGCACAACTGCTCCACCTCGGGCAGAATGTGCGTCGAAAGAATAATGGTGTGGTCGCCGGCCAGGCCTTTGATCAGGTCACGGGTTTCGATGATTTGCTGTGGATCTAGTCCGGAAGTTGGCTCATCAAGAATCAGCACGTCCGGGTTGTGGATGATGGCCTGCGCCAGGCCGACGCGCTGCCGGTAGCCCTTGGAAAGCTTGCCGATCAGCTTGTTCTTGACGTCGCCGACGGAGCATTTCTGGGCCACTTCATCGACGCGCCGCGCCAGGCTGTCTTTGGGGACGCCCTTGAGGCGGCCGACGTATTCGAGGTACTCGACAACCTCCATTTCGGGGTAGAGGGGCGGGCGTTTCCGGCAGGTAGCCGATGCGTTTCTTGACCTCCATGGGCTGTTCGAGAACGTCAAATTCGGCAACCCTGGCGGTGCCGGAGGTGGGCGGCAGGAAGCAGGTGAGCACCCGCATGGTAGTGGTCTTGCCAGCCCCGTTGGGGCCCAGGAAGCCGACGATCTGCCCTCTTTCTACTTTGAAAGAGATGTTGTCGACGGCGACATGGTTGGCGTACCGCTTGGTCAATCCTTCGACTGTAATCATATTGGAAGTAAATTGGACGAATGAGAGCCCTGTCTGGTTAGCAGCTCCGTTTGGCCTAGTCTGGCGAGCGGCGCCCTCTGGCAACCGCCGATAATCATGATAGTGTCGGCGGCAAGTGGGTGTCAATCGCGCCATCTGTCACTTGATTTCACCGCGCCGCCCGTGAAACGATATGACACTATGAAGCATTTTCTACGGAACCGCGTGAGCCTGTTGGCTTTCGTTCTGATGGCGGGCTTGGCGCTGGGCCAGGGCAAGGATTCGCTGCTCGGCAATTGGGTGCTGGACCGCGGCAAGTCGACCTTTGACCCGGATACGGCACTCTTGAACCGCTCGATGTCCTTTGAAGCCAAGGACGGCGGCGTAAGTTTCAATCAGAAGACGGTGCAGGGCAACGGCAATACAACCGAAATCAATTTTACGGCTAAGTACGACGGCAAGGATGTGCCGATTGAAGGGTCGCAGCTCGATACGGTCGCATTGAAACGTGTGGACGCCAACACAGTGGAGCGCACCGGCAAGGTTAAAGGGCAGGTGGCTGAAACCGTAACCATGAAGATTTCCGGCGGCGGCAAGATCCTTACCATGACCACGAAGGGCTCGATTGACGGTGTGGATTACAGCAGCACCCAGGTTTACGACAAGCAGTAGCCGTCAGCCGTCGCGGTGGACGGTGTCAGGCGCGAACGCCGGGACGCAGATCGCCATGTATTCAGCGCCCTCGGGCGTGCTGTAGCGAACCCACTCGCCTTTGCGCGCGATGATAGCCTGGCCGGCTGTTACTTCGGTGACGCCCGCCTCGTGCTCCACGCGCATCGCGCCTTTGAGCACGACCGTGAACTCATCGAAGTCCGGGCGCTGGCCGGGTTCGGACCAGCCCGCGGGACTGCGCATGTGCGCAATGCTCGCCTGCGCGTCGCCGGAATTCACGCGGCCAATATACTCGTCGATAATCTTGTTTCCGGGAACGGGGATTTGCGTGGGAGCTGCGATTAGCTTAGGCATTATTCATAGCGTAGCGATTCGACAGGAGCGATGCGGGTGGCGCTGCGAGCCGGGTAGAGTGTGGCAAGAAGGCTGACGGCCATGGCGGCGGCGGCGATCCAGATGGCGTCGAAAGCGCGCGGTTCGAAGGGGACGAAGGCGATGGAATACACCTGTTGATCGAGCTTGACCCACTGGTAGCGCTCGGCGAAATAACACACGCCATAACCGATGGCCAGGCCGATGGCGGTGCCGACGGCTCCGATCAGCGCGCCTTCGTAGACGAAAATCTTGCGGATCTGGTTGGCCTTGGCGCCCATCGACAGGAGAATGGCGATGTCGCGGTGCTTCTCCATCACCATCATCACCAGGGTGATCAAAATATTCAGCGCCGCGACTAATTGGATCAAGCCGATGGTGACTACCGTTACCGTGCGCTCCATCGTGAGGGCGCCGAGCAGTTGCTTGTTCTGTTCGCCCCAGGTGGTGGCGGCGAGCTTCGGTCCGATGATTTTTTCGGCGGCCACGGCGACTTGCGGAGCCTGATAAATATCGTCGAGCATCAGCTCGATGCTGTTGACGACGTCGGTGAGATCGAAGGCTTTTTGGGCATCGCCGAGAGACAGGAAGGCCCAATTTGCGTCCAGATCGTAGAAGCCGGATTCGAAGGTTCCCACTACACGCAGGCGGACATAGCTGGGGCGCGGGCCGAAGGGCGTTATCTGGCCGTTGGGGATCACTAATTGAACCTGCTTGCCGGTAACGGCTCCGATATTTTCCGCGAGCCGCGAGCCGAGTACGATGCCGGGCAAGTCCGCGGAAGCGCGCAGGCCGTCGAGCGATCCGGTTTTCAGGTGTTTCAGGGTGTCCGCGATGGGCGCGCCGGTGCGCACGTCGACGCCTTTGATGGCGACGCCGGCACCGGTGACGGGTCCGCTGATGTAGCCGCTTTCGTAGAGCGCCGGTGCGGCCGATTTCACGTGCGGGATTTGCGCAAGTTGGGGAGCCAGTTGTTCCCAATGCTCGATGCCGGTGCCGGGCTCTTTCTCGAGAATGGAGACGTGGGCGGTTGCGCCCAATAGATTGCGCTGGAGGGTGTCGCGGAAACCGTTGTTGATGGCCAGCGCGATCACCAGCGCCATCACACCCGCGGCTACGCCGATCACGGAAATCGCGGTGATGACGGAGATGACGACCTGCTTGCGCTTGGCGCGCAGATAGCGGCGGGCGATGAACAGCTCAAACATTTATGGGGCGATCCGGCGTAACTTCTCTGCCAGTCCGATTTCGCCTTCCAGGCGCAACAGCGGGAACAGAATCACGTCGCGGATCGATTTCGAATTCGTCAAGAGCATCGTCAGGCGATCGATGCCGATGCCTTCGCCTCCGGTGGGCGGCATCCCGTAGGACAGCGCGCGAATGTAATCTTCGTCCATTTGGTGCGCTTCTTCGTCGCCGGCGGCTTTGAGATCGAGTTGCGCCTCGAAGCGGCGGCGCTGCTCCTGCGGATCGTTCAGCTCCGTATAGGCGTTGCCGATTTCCATGCCCGCGGCGTAGATCTCGAAGCGCTCGACGAACGCCGGGTCGCTGGGCTTCATCTTCGAGAGCGGCGAAACTTCCACGGGGTAATCGTAGATGATGGTGGGCTGGATCAGCGTGGGCTCGATATTGCGCTCGAACGCTTCGACCAGCGCGTGGCCGCGCAGAGGCACTTCGGCGCCCACAGCCTCCTGCATCGAAACGCGGCGGACGTTTGCGAAGTCGAGCGTATGGCCTTGCCACTCGACCACAGCGGAGCCGGTGGCATCGAGCGCCGTCTGCTTCAACAACTCGCAGGTGAGATCCATCAGGCCCTGGTAGTCGGTGTAAGCCTGATAAAACTCCAGCATGGTGAACTCGGGATTGTGCTGCGTCGAGATGCCTTCGTTGCGGAAGTTGCGATTGATCTCGTAGACGCGCTCCAGGCCGCCGACGATCAGGCGCTTCAGGTACAATTCCGGCGCGATGCGCAGGTACAGATCGATGTCGAGCGTATTGTGATGCGTGACGAACGGCCGCGCCGCCGCGCCGCCATAGAGCGGCTGCATCATGGGCGTTTCCACTTCGATGAAGCCGCGCTCTTCCAGCTGCCGCCGCAAGGAAGAAATGATGCGCGCGCGCGTGACGAAGACTTTTTGCGATTCCGGGTTGGCGATCAGATCCAGATAGCGCTGGCGGTAGCGGATCTCCACGTCTTCGAGGCCGTGCCACTTCTCCGGCATTCCCAGAAGGGTCTTCGAAAGGAACTTGAGCTTCTCCGCATGCACGCTCAATTCGCCGGTGCGCGTGCGGAACAGATAGCCTTCGACGCCCACGATGTCGCCGATGTCGAGCAATTGATACAGCGCATACTCGCGCTCATTGACGGCGTCGCTGCGCACGTACACTTGCAGCCGCTCGCCGCGCTGCATCAAGTGGAAGAAGCCGGCTTTGCCCATGCGCCGCATGGTCTGAATGCGCCCGGCAATGCGGACCCGCGGTTTCGCCTCCGTCAACTCTTCGGCGGTCTTCGCGCTCTCCGCCGCCAGGATCTCCGGAATCGTATGCGTGAAATCAAAGCGCTGCCCGTACGCCCGGAACCCGAGCGCTTCAATTTCCGCCGCGCGCTTCACGCGCTGCTCTAATAAATCGTCTTCGAGGGACAAAAAGACTCCTTTTTAGGCAGTATAAGGGGTAGCGCCGCCTGGAGACTTCACCTAACGCTTCACAATCACTTCCCGCAGCCGTTCGCGCGTCAGGAAAAACTTCACCGAGCTGAAATCCTGGAACAGTTTTTCCAGACTCCGGTTATTGAAAATCTGCGCCGGTTTGCGCTGCGAGCGCGATGCCATCTGAATGGTCCGGTGATCCTGGATGCGGTACGCATAAGTGGCGATGCTCTCGATGCGCTCCTCGGTGTGGAACAGAGCCAGCAGGTTCGCCCCGGGGCGCAGCATCCGATGCAATTTCGCCACTACTGTCTGCAGCAGCGGGGAGGCCAGAAACTGCAGAGAATCCCATACTAATGCGCCATCGAAAGTGGCGTCGTCAAAGCTCAGCGCCAGATCGAAGAAATCCGAAACCAGAATCGGATTCGCCTGGTTCTCGAAAAAATTAGCCCCGTTCGCCGGCGCGAACACCTGATCCAGCTGCCGCAGGAAGTCGTCTGAATACAGACGGTGCCCGTAATTGGTGACGAAACTCACCGTGGCTTGGCTCGCGCCCGCGAAGTCCAGGATGGACATCCCCGGGCGTTCTTCGAGCGACGCGCAGAACTGGTCCAGACCGTGGCTCTGTCGAGTCTCCGATCCGGCGGACGGTGCTTGAGCCACTACCGCTTGATATCACCCGCACTGGCGGCCGCCGCCGGAGACGACGTCGCGGCCGAGGCCACCGGCTGCGGTTTCGGCACGGCTGCGGGCTTAGGAGCTTCCGCGCGTACAATGTCGATCGAGCCCTTAAAGTAGGCTCCATCCTCGATCACGATGCGCGCCGTGCGGATGTCTCCAACCACTTTGGCTTCCTTGCGGATCTCAATCTTTTCGCGCGTCTCAATGTTGCCGTGGACGGTTCCGATCACCACGATCTCGCGCGCCTTTATGGTTGCCACCACTTTGCCGTTGGGGCCGACGGTGAGGCGATGCTCCTGCAATTCCACCGTGCCTTCCACTTCGCCGTCGATAGTGACGTCTTCGCGCCCATAGATCTGGCCCTTGAGGACCACTGACTTTCCAATGACGGCGGCGCTTCCGCGAACAGGTTCGGGGCGCGGCTCCGTGGGGCGAACGGGTTGAGTGGACATAGTGGTTCCTTCCTTGGCGAGTTCAGACGAAGTCGGCGGTGCCGGAGCGGGTCTCTGTGGTGGGATTTCTTCTTCTTTGCGGCGATTCCACATCGGAAAGCGCCTCCTTCCGTCAAAGTAACTTTTCCTATACTACTACGGGCCAATCAAGAGTGAGATAACGCGGCCGCAGGACTCGTTACAATGAAAATTGTGCGCCTATCGGTGACTTTGGCTTTCGCCCTGTCATTTTCGTCGCTGGCCGTGGCGGCTCCGGATATCTTTCCGCTTAAAGATGTTCGCGCTGGGCAACATGGTGTCGGGCGGACGGTCTTTTCGGGTACTAAGGTGGAGGAATTTCAGGTGGAGGTGCTGGGCGTCCTGGAAAATCTGGGGCCGCGGCAGTCCATTATTTTGGCGCGATTGAGCGGGGGGCCGCTGGCGAATACCGGCGTCATGCAGGGCATGAGCGGGTCGCCGGTTTATATCGATGGTAAGTTGCTGGGTGCGGTCGCCCTGAGTTTTCCTTTGTCTAAGGAAGCCATTGCCGGCATTCGGCCGATTGAGGATATGCTGCACGTGTCACCGCAGATGCCGCAGAATATCGCGGAGGCTCGGCGCCCATTCATAGCAGGAGATGCTCGCCTGGAAGAAATCGCCACGCCAATTTCTTTTACGGGATTCACGCCGGCTGCATTGGAACATTTTGCTCCGCAGCTTCGCCAGTTGGGTCTGGAGCCGCGGCAGGGCGTGGCGGGTGGCGGCAATATTCCGGATCGTCTCGGCGACCCGCGTCAGCTTGAGCCTGGGTCGATGATCAGCGTGCAGTTGATTTCGGGCGACATGACCGTCGGGGCCGATGGCACCGTTACGGCTATCGACGGCGACAAGATCTATGCGTTCGGGCACCGTTTCCTGGACGAAGGCTCGACGGACTTGCCTTTCGCTCGCGCTGAAGTACTGGCGCTGCTGCCGAATCTTTCGAGTTCCTTCAAAATTTCGATGGCGCGTGAATGGATGGGGTCGATCACGTCGGATCGTGAAACCGCCGTCTCCGGACTCACTGGCCGTCAAGCCAATTTGATTCCCGTGCAGATTCGGGTGGGCGCGAATACGTATCGCATGCGCCTGGTGCAGGACCGCGTCATGACGCCGCTGCTGATGCAGATGGCTGTGTTCTCCGCCATCGATTCCACTGAGCGCAGCGTGGGCGGCCAGACGTATTCGGTGCGGGGACAGCTTGATTTTGAAGGCGGACCGGTGCGCGTCGACGATGTTTATAGCGGCGACGTCGGGGTTGCGGTGATCGCCTCGGCGGGCATCGGCTCGCCGATTGCTTTTGCATTGCAGAGCGGCTTCGATGCGCTGAAGTTGAAGAGCGTGTCACTAGATGTAGCGCCGGTGGAGCGACGCAGCCAGCAGCAAGTGGTCGACCTGATGGCCGCGCGCACGGTGCACGCCGGGGAAGACCTGGAACTCACGGTAGTCATGGCGGGCGAGAACGGCCAGGAGACCGCGCAGCGCGTAAAATATCGCGTGCCCGTCGGTACGCAGCCCGGCACTCTCAACTTCACCATCGCCGACGCTACTTCCACCAACGTGATCGAATTCCAATCCGCCGTGGCCACACCGCAGCGGTCTCCGGCGCAGGTGCTGAGTCTGCTGAACGGCCTGCGGTCGAACACCAAAGCTTACGTCCGCGTGTGGCGCGCCGAGCCTTCTTATACTGTCGAAGGGCGTGACATTCCGGACCCTCCCCCGTCGCTCGCGATGCTGTTGACGCGCGCGCAAGCGGGAGCTCCGGCGCAAGTGAATACGCGGGGCGCTAAGGTCGCGGAACTCGAAGTACCCGGCGCGGCGGGTTCGGTCGTGACCGGCACCAAGACCATTCAGGTCGAGGTGAAGGAATGAAGTTCACAGCATGCGCCCTGCTGCTCTCGTCGTTCGCGGTCGGAGCCACCACCGCCACTTGGGAGATCAACGGCTATCAGGATTTCCTGCGCGGCCGCATGAGCGGTCTCTCCATCACGCGCGATGGGCGCCTGATCGTTGGCCCTAAAGTCGACACCGTTTTCTCTTCCGATCAAGCGCAGATCTGGAGCGTCGCTTCCGCGCCTGACGGCTCGCTCTATCTCGGCACCGGCAACCGCGGGCGGCTTCTCAAATTCGACGGCGCCGGCAACGGCACGGTGGTGTGGAGTTCCGATCAGCCGGAGATTTTCGCCGTCGCGGTGGATCGCGCGGGCGTGGTTTACGCCGGCACGTCGCCCGATGGCAAGGTCTACCGCATCGAAAATGGCCGCGCCACGGAATATTTTTCTCCCGGCGAGCGCTACATCTGGGCGCTGGCGTTTGCGCCCGACGGGTCGCTGTACGTCGCCACCGGCCAGCAGGGGAAAATTTATCGAGTCACCGCTGCGGGCCGCGGCGATGTCTATTACGAAACGGGCCAGGCGCACGTCACCGCACTGGCGTTCGATCGCGAAGGCCGCCTGCTCGCGGGCAGCGAGCCCAACGGAATTCTGTATCGCATCACCGGCGCTCCGGCGCGCGGCTTCGTCCTTTATGACGCGAATCTGCCGGAAATTCGCAGCATTATTTCCACGGCCGACGGCTCCATTTACGCGGCGGCTCTCGGCGGCAGCCTCGCCAAGCGCACGTCCGCCGCGTCCGGTTCGTCATCGTCGTCAACGCCGTCGGTGACCGCGCCTTCGACCAGCATTACGGTCACCGACGCGCAGGCTGGTCTCGCTCCCGCACCCAAGCCGGACCCCAGCAGAGCCGCTACCGGCGCTTCGCCCATCACCGCACCCGCGACGGCTGTCGAAGTCTCCGGCGTCGAACGCTCGGCGCTTTATAAAATTTTCCCCGACAACACCGTCGAGACTTTGTGGAGTTCGAAGGACGAAAACATTTACGATGTGGTCGCCGACGCCGCGGGCACGCTTACGTTCTTGACCGACGCGCAAGGCCGGATCTATCGCCTCGACCCGCGGCCCGACCGTACGCGCGACGCAACGCTGATCACCCAGACGAATGAGGCAGACGCCACCCGCCTGACGGCTTCTCCACGCGGGCTGCTGGTCGCCGCCGGGAACGTCGGGAAAATGCTGCGTCTCGATCCATCCGCCACCGCCGCCGGTTGGTTCGAATCGTCGATTCACGACTCCGGCACGGTCGCCCGCTGGGGCCGCGTGTCGTGGGTAGGCAGCAAAGGCGTCGCCTTCAAAACACGGGCAGGGAATTCCGCGCGCCCCGACGCCACCTGGAGCGATTGGTCAGAACCCATTAGCGATCCCGCGAAGTCTCTGATCACGAGTCCCAACGCGCGCTTTATCCAATGGCGCGCCGACTTCACCGGCACGGCCGAGCTCGATAGCGTCACCATCGCTTATCTGCCGCAGAATACGGCGCCGTCGATTCGCAGCATCACGGTCTCGGCGCAACCGGCCCCGGCCAGCGCCGCGAAGAGCACGAGTTCCAGTACATCGTCGGCTTTTTCCATCACCGTTACCGACACCGGCGACGCCACTAGCGCCGTCGGCACGCAGGCGCAAACGTTGTCGCGGCCCGCCGGGCAACAGCTGCAGATTTCCTGGCAGGCGGATGATCCCGACGGCGACAAGCTGTCCTACAGCCTGTATTTCCGCGGCGAAGACGAACGCGAGTGGAAGCTGCTGCGCTCCGACATTAGTGAGAACACATACTTACTGGATGGCGACGTGCTTGCCGACGGCCGCTATTTCTTCCGCGTGGTCGCATCGGACCGTCCGTCGAACGCCGCGGAGCAAGCCCGCCAGTCGGAATTGATCGGACCGCCGGTACTGATCGACAACACGCCCCCGGTGGTCACCGCGAGCGCGGCGCGCCGTAACGGCGGGGTTGTCGATATCGACGTCGACGCGCAGGACCGCGGTTCCATCCTGCGCCGCTGCGAATATTCGGTCGACGCCCACTCCTGGATGCCGGTGGAGGCTGTCGACGGCGTCACCGATTCCGCTCGTGAACAATACCGCATCCACATCGACAACCTTGCGCCCGGCGAGCACCTGATCGTCATCCGCGCCTACGATGTCGCGGGCAACGCCGGTTTGGCCAAAGTTGTTGTACGCTAGCTGGCATGTTCAAATTTACAGTTGTTCCCTTCGCGAGCCTGTTGCTGCTGGCAGGTTGCAACAGTGCGGCCACCACGCCTGCCACGCCCGCGGTCGATCTGGTCGCCGAGCAATCCAAAATCCGCGACATCGAATCCGGTTGGGTGAAGGAAGCGGCTGCCAAGGACCTTGAAAAGAGTTCGGGCCACTACACCGACGACGCCATCCTCATGATGCCCGGCGCGCCGCCCGCCAAGGGGAAAGATGCCATCAAGGTCTCCTGGAAAGGCCTGCTGGAGGATCCCAACCTCAAGCTCAACTTCTCGGCGGACCGCGTCGAAATGAGCGCGGGTGGCGACTTGGCGACAACCCGGGGTTCCTACAGCATGACGATCACCAATCCAAAAACCAAGAAGCCGATGGACGACAAAGGCAGCTACATGACGGTTTACAAAAAACAGGCCGATGGCAATTGGAAAGTGATTGAGGACATGACCAGCTCCGAAGTCGCGCCGCAATAAAATTACAGCGGGCCTCGGGTCATGATCCAGCGGAACATGGATCCGAAAGCCAGTACGGTGAGCGCGACCGCGCAAGCACCCGCCATGCGCCAGACGCGTTCTCCGGCGCCCGTCAAGCGCGGCGTCCCGGCCAGGTAGGCGATGGCGAATCCGCCCGAGACGCCGCCGATGTGCGCGGCGTTGTCGGTGGCCGGGAACAACGCCGACAGAATGATCGCGTAAATTCCCCATTGCAAATAGTGCGATCGTATGGCCGCCCCGTAGGACGATTTATCGCGCATTCCCAGGGCGATCATCGCACCCAGCAATCCAAAAATTCCCGCTGAAGAACCTACCGACGGCACTGCCGGATTCCACAAATAGCTACCGTAGAAGCCCGTGATCGTCGATACAAAATAGAACACGAGAAAGCGGCTGGTGCCATAGCTTTCCTCGGTGGCCGCGCCCAGGTCGAACAGCACCCAGGAATTCATCAGCAAGTGCAGAATCCCGCCATGCAGGAATCCCGCCGTGAGCAGGCGCCACCACTGGCCGTCGTGAATCGCCGGGCCGTATTTCGCTCCTGCTTCGAACAGCGGAAGGCCCTTCGCGCCGTTCCCGCCTATCAACCCCGGTAGTTCTTCGGCCAGGTAGAAACCCGCATTAATGAGCAGGATCACGATGGTGGTAAAGCGCGCGTGCGGGATCAGTCCACCCAGCACATCGGCGGGCGCGCGGCGCGCAATGGCTGGCGCTTCGATCTTGATATCACAATACGGGCAGACCTTGTCACTGGTAGTGATGAAGGCCCGGCAATTCGGACACATGCGGCGGGTTTCCACGCACTCATTGTAGCGGGCGCGGACTGCCGGGTTCATTAGTGAGGACAATTTTCCCTGCGACGGCGCCGGCCGCGAGAAGTTCCAGAGCCTGTCTGGCGTCCAGCAGCGGGAAGGTGTGGGTGATGAGAGGATCGATCTTTTTTTCGGCAAGGAGCGAGAAGATTTTGGGAAGGTCCTCGCGCAGTTGTTGCGGGTCTTTTCGATACCGCATGGTAATGCCGTAGAACTTACCCCGCCGTCCACGCAGCCGTGCCCCGATGAAAATATTGGCGAACATCGTAAGTTGCGACAGTGGCGTGGAGGCGCCCATGAAACCAAATCCCACCAACGTCCCGCCGCGGCGGAGAGCGCCGATGCAAGGTCCGATGTTGGCGCCGCCGATGGCGTCGAACGCGTAGTCGACACCTTCGGGTTCGAGTGCACGCGTGAGGCGATCAAGCGATCCGGCTCGGTAGTCAATGGGTGTGGCGCCGAGGGAGCGCAATGTTTCGTGCTTCGACGCCGAAGCAGCGCCGTAAGTCTTCACTCCCGCCAGCCGCAAGAGTTGCAGAGCGGCCGTGCCGACGCCTCCGGCGGCGCCGGTGACGAGTGCCGTCTCGCCGGATTTAACTTGTGCGACTCGGTGAATCATTTGCCAGGCGGTTACGTAGTTTAAGATGACCGCGGCGGCATCGCGATCGGAGACGCCATCGGGGATCGGCAGGAAGTGCTCGGCTTCGCGCGTCACGAGTTCCGCGAAGGCTCCATACACGGTGAGCGCCGCCACGCGCTGGCCGATTGCGAAACCGCTGACGCCGGCGCCGATGGCGTCCACTTCGCCGGCTGCTTCATAACCAGGCACCAGAGGTATTCTCGGCGCGTACCGGTAATTTCCGGCCAACATGATTAAGTCTGTCGAGCCCACGCCGGCGGCGCGCACCCGCACGCGGAGTTGTCCGGGGCCAGGAGGTTCCAATGGCAGATCCACGATCTGCAGCACCTCCGGTCCGCCCGCCTTCATTACCATCACCGCACGATAGGTTGCCGCCATGCGTAATTAATGATGGCTCATCGGGACAGCAAAAAGGGGCCGGGCAAGCCCGACCCCTTCTCGTCGACCAGCCCTTTAGAGCCGGCCGTTACTTCTGTACCGCGATGTAGAAGGTGTTGTCGCCGCGCTTGACGAGCAATAGCGTAGCGCCATTGCTGACGTTCCGCATGGCTTTGTCGAAGTCCGCCACGCTCGATACGCCGGCGCGGTTTACTTCGAGAATGGTGTCGCCTTCACGCAGGCCGGCCGAGTTGCCGCCGGGCTGCCCTGGTCGACATCGGTGACGGTCACGCCACGGCCTTTGGAAGCCTCTACGGAGACTCCTTCGAGCGCGCTGGTCGCGCCGTTGCCGCCTTCTTCGCTCTTCTCAGCGGAGCCGTTCAGGTTCGCAGGCATTTCCGCGAGCTTCACAGCAACGGTCTTTTCGGAGCCGTCATGCAGCACTTTCAGCTGCACGGTGGTTCCGGGAGGCGTCAAGGAAACGCGCATCCGCAATTGATTGCTGTCGTCTACTTTCTGGCCGTTGAGGTCCAGAATGACGTCGCCGCGCTGCAAACCGGCGGCCGCCGCAGGGGCTCCCGCCGTGACGTCGCCGATCAGCACGCCTTCGGTTTGCTTCGAGTGCAGTGCCTGCGCCATCGCCGGAGTAATGTCCTGCGGCAGCAAGCCCAAGTAGCCGCGCACCACTTTGCCGTGGTCCATCACCTGCGTCATCACGCTGTGCGCCAGGTTCGCGGGAATCGCGAAGCCCACACCCTGATTGCCGCCGTTGTTGGCGAGGATCGCGGTGTTGATGCCGATCAATTCGCCGCGGGTGTTGAGCAGCGCGCCTCCAGAGTTGCCGGGATTGATCGACGCATCGGTCTGAATGAAGTCTTCGTAGTCTTCAATGCCCAGTCCGGTGCGTCCGCGGGCGCTGACGATACCCATCGTCACGGTCTGCTTCAGGCCGAAAGGACTGCCCATCGCGAGCACCACATCGCCTACGCGTGCCTGCGAAGAATCAGATAGCGCAATCGTCGGCAGATTGGTGGCATCCACTTTTAATACGGCGATGTCGGTTTTGGCGTCGGTGCCGACCAGCTTGGCTTTCATCTCACGCTTGTTGTCGAAGGTGACGGTGATTTCGTTGGCTCCGTCAATCACGTGGTTGTTGGTGAGAATGTAGCCGTCCGAGCGAACTACTACGCCCGATCCCAGGCTATGTTCGTACTGCTTGCGGGGCATGTTGGAACCGCGGCCCTGCTCCCGGCCCTGGCGCCCGCCGAACTCTTCACCGAAGAACTGGCGGAACAAGGGGTCCATCTGCTGCATGCCACCCTCGGCGCTTACCTTGGTAGCCTTCGATGAAGAAATATTCACTACCGCGGGTAGTGCTTTTTCCACCACCGGCGCAAAACTGGTTTCAAGCGAGCCTGGCGCCACGATGGACGGCGCCGCGGCGGACACCGGGTGCGCAGCCCAGCCGCCGGAGCCGATCACGGCGCCGACTCCGGCCGCTGCCAGGCAAAACACGAAAATTCTGCTCTCTTTCCAAAAGGTTTCAAATTTCATAGGTTGGATTGTCACTCCTGTATCCAGCTATTCAGACGATCCAATGCAAATTTCGTCACGCGATAAAATGGAGTCGAACCCACGCGCATGGCCGACGACGACAGCACGCTCAAATACCGCGCGCTTACCGAGATCTCGGAAGCCTTTTTGGGCTCGCGCGATTGCGATGCTTTGTTTCGCAGCTTATGGGACTCGCTTAGGAAATTGATCCGCTTCGACTTCCTGCTGCTCATGCTGATCGACGAGGCCACCCGCCGGGTGCGCATTGAAACCATTGCGGGCGAGGCTCCTATGGGAGCCTCCGTTGGTCAAGATTACCCGCTCGAAGGCGGTCCGTCGGAGCTGGTTTGGGAGACGCAACAACCTCTGTATCTCCCCGACACCTCCATCGAGAACCGCTTTCGCCCTGATTTGGTGGAGGACTTTCAGCGCAATCGGCTCCGCAGTGGGCTATGGTTTCCGCTGACTACTGTGCGCCAGCGCCTGGGCACGATGGTTTTCGCCTCGCGCGACGTCGATCCGTATTCCTCCGAAGACCGCGAGCTAATGCAGCACATTGCCCGGCACGTGGCCATTGCCGTCGAAAACGCACTGGCTTTCGAGGAGATCAACGCTCTGCGCCAGCGCGTCGAGGGCGAAAAAGTTTATCTCGAAGAGGAAATTCGCAGTGAGTATCGTTTTGGCGAAATCATCGGCACGAGTCTGGCGCTGCGGCATGTGCTGGATCAAATCCAAACCGCCGCGCCAACCGATTCCACTGTCTTGATTCAAGGCGAGACCGGAACCGGCAAAGAGTTAGTCGCACGAGCGCTGCATCAACTCAGCCACCGCAGCCAAGGGACGTTCGTGAAACTTAATTGCTCCGCCATCCCGGCGGGGTTGCTGGAAAGTGAGATGTTCGGGCACGAAAAGGGCGCTTTCACGGGAGCGCTCAGCCAGCGGCTGGGTCGGGTCGAGCTGGCGCATAAGGGGACCCTGTTTCTGGATGAGGTGGCCGACTTGCCGCTGGAGCTGCAGCCCAAACTGCTGCGGGTTCTGCAGGACGGACAGTTCGAACGGCTCGGCAATTCGCGCACGTTGACTTCGCAATTCCGCCTGATCGCCGCGACGAATCGCGACTTGCGCGCGCTGGCGGCGGAGCAGCAATTCCGCACCGATCTGTATTACCGGCTCAACATTTTCCCCATCACGGTTCCAGCGCTGCGCGAGCGCCGCGAAGATATTCCGCTGCTGACGCGGTATTTCGTGCAGGATTTCGCCACACGGATGCGCAAGCGCATCGACGCGATCCCCGCCGAAGCGATGGACTCGCTGGTCAACTATGCTTGGCCGGGCAATGTCCGTGAATTGCGCAACGTGATTGAGCGCTCCGTCATTCTCACGGCCGGCACGCGGCTGCAGATTCCTAAGGACGCGCTTAGCCAGCCGCTCTCGGAACCAGCGGCAGTTCTGCGCATGACCGATGCTGAACGTCGCCACATCCTCGAAGCCCTGAACGCATCTAACTGGGTGGTCGGGGGTCCCCATGGCGCGGCCAACTTGTTGGGGTTGAAGCGTAGCACGCTCCAATCGCGGATGGAGCGTCTGGGCATTCGAAGACGATATTTCGTTAACTGACGAAATATCGGCAGCCGAGCGTTCGGCAGCACCCTTATTTTGAGATACTTATGGTGGTGACTGACGTGCCTATGTACAAGGAATAGAATGCGCAACTTTATTGTTTACTTGGGATTAGCGTGTGCGGCTGGAGCGCTCCGCGGGCAGGCTCCGGCTCCCCGCAAACTGTCGCTCGACGAGGCGATTCAGCTTGGCTTGAAAAACAACCTAAGCGCTCTCCAAGCTGATACGAACAACCGTTTGGCGCGGATCGAACGCGTCCGCTCGTTGGCCGCGCTGCTGCCGACGGTGAACGGGAGCGTGGGCGAGACGGTGCAGGAGCTTAATCTGGCTACTTTTGGATTCCACTTCCCGGGCGTGCCGTCCATTATTGGACCGTTCGCTTACTCGGACGTACGCGCGAATGCGGCCATGAATTTGATCGATTTGTCGGCGCGTCGGGACTTGAAAGCGGTGGAGCAGAGGCAGAAGGCTACGGAGTTGAGCGCGCAGGATGCTCGCGACTTGGTGGTGGAAGCCGTCGCCAATTCTTACCTGACCATCATCGCTTCGGCGGCGCGGGTGGAGGCGGCGCGATCGGAGGCGGAGACGGCGCAGGCTCTGTATGAGCGCGCTCGCGATCAGCACGCGGCTGGGGTTTCGCCGGCGATCGACGAGTTGCGGTCGCAGGTGGAATGGAAGTCGCGGCAGCAACAATTATTGGCTTCGCAGAATCAGTTTGCGAAGGCGAAACTGACACTGGCGCGCGTGACCGGGTTGCCTCCTTCACAGGATTTCGAGTTAGCGGACGCGGCGCCGTATGCTCCGCTGGAGGGGCTGACGCCGGAACAGATGCTGGATCGGGCGCATCAATCGCGCGGCGACTATTTGAGTTTGAAAGCGCAAATTCAGGCTTCCGAGCTGGCGCGCGAGGCGGCGCTGGCGGAGCGGTATCCCAAGCTGGCGCTGGAGGGGAACTATGGAGCGAACGGCGTTAATCCGGGGCAGTTGCACACCACTTTCGAGTTTGCCGCAGCGCTGAAGGTGAACGTTTTCGACGGCGGGCGCATTCACGCGGATGTGGCGCAGGCCGATGTCAATATTCGCCAGCGCAAGGACGAACTGGGATCGCTGGACGAACACATAGAGGTTGATATTCGTTCGGCGTTGCTGGATTTGAAGTCGGCGGCGGACCAGGTAACGGTGGCGCGCGACAACCTGGATGTCGCGAATCAGGCGCTCACGCAGGCGCGCGACCGCTTTACCGCAGGCGTCACCGACAACATCGAAGTGGTGCAGGCGCAGGATGCGGTGGCGAATGCGCAGGAGGCGCTGATCTCCAGCATGTATGCGCACAATCTTGGGAAAGTGGCGCTGGCGCGCGCGGTGGGCATGGCGGAAATGAACTTGAAGCAGTTTATGGGGAATCAATAAATGAAGAAGATTATCGGATTGATTGTTTTCGTGATTCTAGTCGGGGGCGGCTATTACATCTGGCAGGAGATGCAGAAAACCGAATCGACGGACGATGCGGAGATCGACGGCGATGTCATCGCTATCAGTGCGCGCGTGCCGGGACATGTCACCGAGGTCACGGTGGAGGACAACCAGATGGTGAACAAGGGCGACGTGCTGGTGAAACTCGATCCGCGGGATTTTGAAATCGCCGTGGAGCGTGCAAAGGCGGATCTGAATAACGAAATTGCCAATCTGCAAACTTCGCGCAGCGATGTACCGCTGACGGCGGCGACGACGGGGAGCACGCTCAGCGGTGCGAAATCGAGCCGGCAGGAAGCGGCGGAAGCCATCAATTATGCTCAGCAGCAGCAGAGCGTGGCGCAGGCTCGCATGAGCTTGGCGCAGGCCAACGTGAAAGTGGCCGAAGCCAACGCCACCAAGGCCGCGCAGGATGTCGCGCGCTACCAGGCACTGGTCGCCAAGGACGAAATTTCGAAGCAGCAGTACGATCAGGCGGTAGCCGCGTCCGAAGCCGCCAAAGCTACCGTGGACGCGCAGAAGGCTGCGGTGGTGGAAGCGCAGCATTCGGTGGCGGCCGCTGAAGTCGCCGTCTCGCAAGCGCGCGCGAAACTGGGGCATGCCGATGCCGACGTCGAAGGCGCGATGACCGGGCCCCAGCAGGTAACGATCACTGAGACCAAGGTTTCGGTTTCGCAGGCCAAGGTGGCACAGCGGCAAGCGGACCTGGATCAGGCTTTGCAGAATCTGCAATACACGACCATCGTGGCGCCGGCCAGCGGGATCATCGGCAAGAAGAACATCAATGTCGGGCAGAACGTCTCGGCGGGGCAACAGATGATGGCGATCGTGCCGATTGAAAATCTATGGGTGACGGCGAACTTCAAGGAGACGCAGCTCAAAATCATGCGGCCGGGGCAGAAGGTCAAACTCACCGTGGATGCTTACGGGCGGGATTACACCGGAACCGTGGAGCGCATTGCGGGAGCGAGCGGAGCTAAGTTCAGTCTGCTGCCTCCGGAAAACGCTACTGGGAATTTCGTTAAGGTAGTGCAGCGGATTCCGGTGCGGATCGCCTTCGATCCGGGGCAGGACCCGGACCATATTCTGCGGCCGGGCATGTCGGTGGTGCCGTCGGTGAGAGTGAAATAACGGCGCGCATGAGTGCCATTTCATGAGTACAGCGACAGACCCTATTGTTCCGGCAAAGGCCGAATGGCGGCCACGCTTCAACCCGTGGGCGATCGCCATGACGGTGACGCTGGCGACGTTCATGGAGGTGCTGGATACCAGCATCGCTAACGTCGCGCTGCCGCATATCGCGGGGAATCTTTCGATCAGCCAGGACGAAGCGGCTTGGGTGCTGACCTCGTACCTGGTGGCCAACGCCGTCATTTTGCCGATCAGCGCGTGGCTCTCTACTAAGTTTGGACGCAAACGTTTTTACATGACTTGCGTGGTGTTGTTCGGCGTCAGTTCGCTGATGTGCGGATTGGCTCCGAACTTACCGGTGTTGGTGTTTTTCCGGGTCTTGCAGGGATTGGGGGGCGGCGGCCTCGCGCCCACGGAACAGGCCATTTTGGCCGACACCTTCCCGCCGGAAAAACGCGGGCAGGCATTTTCGGTTTACGCGATGGCAGTGGTGGTGGCTCCGGTGATCGGTCCGACGCTGGGCGGCTACATTACCGATAACTTCAGTTGGCGATGGTTGTTTTTGATCAACGTTCCGGTGGCCGTTGTGTCGCTGGTGTTGAGCGCGCGCATGCTGGAAGATCCACCGTTTCTCGAAGAGATGCGCAAGAAGATGTTTACTGTCGATTACATCGGGCTGGGGCTGCTGGCTACGGGAATCGGCTGCTTGCAGGTGGCGCTGGATAAGGGCGAGCGCGAGGATTGGTTCTCTTCGAGTTTCATCGTCAGCTTCATGACCATCGCTGTGATTACGCTGGTGGCAGCGATCATCTGGGAGTATCATCATCCGCATCCGGTGCTCGACATCCGCCTGTTCAAGAGCCGGAATTTTTCAGTCGCGTGCCTGATGATGTTTATGCTGGGCGCGGCGCTTTACGGAGCCACTGTGCTGATCCCGCAGCTTCTGCAAACGCTGATGGGGTACACGGCGCAGCAGGCGGGCATGGTGCTGTCACCGGGCGGGCTGGTGATCATCGCGACGATGCCTTTGATCGGGCGGCTGCTGGGCAAGATGGATGGGCGCTGGTTGATTGTGTTTGGCTTCAGTAGTACCGGTCTGGCGCTTCTTTACATGACTAACTGGACGCTGGATATCGATTTCAAGACTGCGATGATGTTCCGCGTGTATCAGGCGATCGGCATGGGCTTTCTGTTTGTGCCGATTCAGACGCTGTGCTACGTGGGCATTCCGCAGGAGAAGAATAACAACGTCAGCGGCATGACGAATCTGGCGCGGAATCTGGGCGGGAGTCTGGGTATTTCGGCGATTTCGGTGATTGTGTCGAGGCGCGCGCAATATCATCAGACGGTGCTGGCTTCGCATACTAGCCAATACGATTCGACTTTTCAGCAAAGCGTGGCGGGGTTGACGCAGACTTTCCAGACGCTCGGTGCGGATGTGACTCACGCGACTACCATGGCGCAGCAGATGATTTACGCTTCGATGCAGCGTCAGGCAGCGTTGCTGGGGTATATCGACGCGATTTTTATCTTCTCGATGATTTGTCTGGTGATGGCTCCGGCGGCGTTTTTGATGCAGAAACCACAGAAGGGTGTGAAGGCTCGAGGCGGACACTAAGCTGAGAATGGCTTTACCAAGCGCCCAGGAGTTGCAGGGTGGTCACTAACGTACCCAGGTGATAGGCGTTGTGATCGGCAACTAGCAGAGCTTCGCGCAGGATGGTTTGGCCGTCACCGTGGGGGATCGGCGCGTAGAGGTCGGTGGATTCATCGGCCACTAGCGCGCACATGGCGGCGTGATCGGCTCGGAAGGCGCGCACGGCTTGGTTCCAGGCGGTTTTCGTGGGCGGAGCGGGGGATTTGGGCCAGTAGCCGGTGGGCCACTCGGGCGAGACGTGCTTGGGATCACGGCTGAATTCCAGGATGTCTGACTGGGCGATGCGCATGTGCTCCAGGATTTCCCAGGGGGAGTGCGCGCCGCCTTTGGGACGCTTGCCGCGGACGGCCACGGATGCTCTCTTGACCGCGGTATCGAAATCTACGTGGGCTCCTTTGCCTTCTAGTAGCTTTAGCAAGTGTTGACGGAGGGCTTTTTCGTTCGCCATATTATTTCCTCACGAAGGTGAGCATGTATTGGTTCACGGTGATGCGGTCGATTTTTGAGAGCAGGCGGTAACCACTGGCGTCCACTTCGCGCTGCACATCGCTCCATTCGCGCAGGATGTGGCCGGGCTGCGGGCTATCGGCCTTGTGGTATTCGACAATCACCAGATGACCACCGGGCTTTAGGGCTGGGGCTAGGGCGGCCAGCATTTTAGCGGGTTCGTCGAAGTGGTGATAGACGTCGAGCACGAGTTCTACGTCGACGGCGGCGGGCGGCAGCTTAGGATCCGTGAAGCCGCCCAGAATCAGAGACACATTCGAGAGCTTCGCGGCGTCGACTTTGGCTTTCGCTTGATCGAGGAAATCGGTTTGCACATCTTCGGCGAGAACCTTGCCGGACGGCCCTACGGCTTTGCTCAAGTAGGGGAGCATGTAGCCGACGCCGGTGCCTATGTCGGCGACGGTCATGCCGGGCTTCAAGCCTAACGCGGCAGCAACGACTGCGGGCTTTTGGGTTTTATCGCGATCTGGATTCGCTAGGCCGGCGGCTACCTGGACACGGCCTTCCTTGGTCCGGTAACGTACGTTGACATCACCCGAGGCTTGCGGCCATGCCGTCGCGGCGAGCGCCAAGAATATCCACAGCAATTTCATCGGTGCTCCTTCAAGAGGTCTTCGATATCGTTTATCTTCTCACCCAGCAGATTCAGTTTGCGCGACAAGCCTTGAATTTCGGACTCGGCGCGGCGGTTGACATCATAATCCAGTTCGCCGCGCAGGCGGTCTTTGGTGTCCTGGCGATTCTGGCTCATCATGATCACGGGCGCTTGCACGGAGGCCAGCATCGACAGAAAGAGATTCAGCAGAATGAAGGGGTAGGGGTCCCAGGCGGTTTTCCCCAGCGTGACGTTGATGGCGGAATAGATGATGATGGCGAGCGCGAAGGCGATGATGAAGGACCAGGAGCCGCCGAAGCGGGCGACTGAGTCTGCCAGGCGTTCGCCAAAGGTCGATTCCTCTTCGATCACTTCGTTGGGATTGCGCAGGGAGCGGGCGCGGACCAGTTGATGCGCGGAGTGAAGCTGGCGGGCGAAGGCGGTCAGGATATCCAGGCCGGCGTGCGGTTTGCGCTGGAGCAGGACGGTGATGTCGTCGCGGTCGACCTCAATGCAGACGGTTTCTTCTAGAGCGACCGCGGTGGTTTGGTGCGGGGTGGACTCGAACATGGAAGCGAAACCAAAGAGCTCGCCTGGGGCGGGCTCGCTGACAACTACCTCTTGCTGATCTTCGTCAATCGTGGTGACGCTGACGCGGCCCGACAGGAGGACGTAGGCGCGGCCGCCGGGATCGCCCATTTTGTAGATGCGCTGCCGCGGTGTGAAATTCTTGAGATCGACTTGCGCGGAGAGGACCGCTAGCTCGTCGTCATCGAGCAAAGCAAACAGGGAAACGTTTCGCAGGGAATTGGGGTCGCACGCCATCGGTCACCTCTTCCCAATCCTACGATGAGTTATTGATTCAGCAACGGGACGTCTTTGAGCGGCGGAGGCACGGGGCGGCTCGAGAGATAGGCGTGGATGTCGGTCAGCTCGGCATCGGAAACTACCTTCGCGGTGAAGGGGGGCATGTTGGCGGCGGGGTGGCGGACATAGGCTAGAAACACGGGCAGTGGGGGAGGCTTTACTCCGATGCGAGGACCGGCGCCGCCTCCCTGGCCTTCATGTCCGTGGCACGCGGAACACATGAGACGTTCGAAAACCTTTTTACCGTTATCGGCGTTCTGGGCTTGCGCCAAGGCGGCTGAAGCTATTGCGAGCAGCAACCACTTAGGAGCGGGAGTCATGTACGATGACGGCGGATTTGTTGATGCGGGCTAGCGTGGGCATGCCGCATTGGCGCATCGCTAAGCGCAGTTCGGCGTTCAGGATGTCGAGCACGCGTTCGACTCCGGATTGCCCGAAGGAGGTCAGGGCCCATAGGTAGGGGCGTCCGATGCCGACGGCTTTCGCGCCGAGGGCTAGCGCTTTCAAGGCGTCTGAGCCGCGGCGGATGCCGCCGTCGACGAACACGGGAATACGGCCACCGACGGCGTCGACAACTTCGGGAAGATCTTCGATGGTGGCGCGTCCAGTTTCCATGGCGCGGCCGCCGTGGTTCGAAACCAGAACGCCGTCGACGCCGTGCTCGACTGCTAGTTTCGCGTCTTCGGGAGCTTCGATGCCTTTCAGCACGATCTTCATTTTGGTGAACTTGCGCAGTTTGTCGACAAAGGCCCAGTCTAGCGAAGCGGGGTTCATGCCGAAGCCTTTCATGTCCAGGCCTTTGAACATGGGACGCTCGGCGAGATTGCCGCCGGGCTCGCCAGGGCCGTGGCAGACGGTGCAATCACGGGTGTCCTGGCGGCGGAAGCGGCGGTAGGTTTCGGTGTTGCGGCCGGCTAGCAGATCGACGGTGACGGCCATAACGGGGCATCCGGTGCCTTCTACGCGGCGGACTAACGTTTCGACGTTCTCCCATTTCGAGGGGACGTAGAGCTGGTACCAGACTGGTTCGCCGCGGGCTTGGGTTACGTCTTCGATGGAGGTGCTGCTGACGGTGGAAAGAATTTGCAGAGCGTTTTTGGATTTCGCGGCGCGGCCGGTGGCGACTTCGCCTTCGGGGTGAAACATTTTGTGGCCGCCGGTGGGGCAGATGAAGATCGGCGAGTCGTAGGTTTTGCCGAAGAGGTCGACTTTGAGGTCAGGCTTGCTGACGTCGATCAGGCGGCGCGCGCGCAGCTCAATTTTTTTATAGCCGTCGATGTTGGCGCGGTAGGTGCGGTCGTCGTCGACGCCGGAGGCCATGTAGCCCCAATGCGCGGGGGGCAGCAGGCGGCGCGCCATTTCTTCGAAATCGTTGACGCTGATGGCGTCTTTGGCGTCCTTCATCTCGAAGGGGACCAGCTGATTCTGCCAGGCGGAGGCGGGGAGCGTGGCTAGGGGGCTTGCGGCCAGGAACTTCAAAAAGCGACGGCGATTTTGCGCGATGAATTCGGGAGTCATTACGGGTACTGATTATATCAAGCGGGCGGCGGGGCGCAGTACGAGCCCGGCTGCGCTTGGCGCAGTTGGAAAAAGAGGGGACGACCAGGAGGTCGTCCGCCGACCAGAGGGCCGCCCTACTTGGCTACGGGCTGGAGGGCGCGGCTGGAGATGATGTGATCGATCAGGCCGTATTGCATGGCCTGGTCGGGCTCCAGGATGTAATCGCGGTCTACGTCGCGGGCGATGCGTTCTACGGGCTGGCTGGTGGCGTCGGCCAGGATCTGGTTCAAAGTTTCGCGCATGCGCAGGATTTCGCGGGCGTAGATGTCGATGTCGGTGGCTTGACCGGCTAGGCCGCTCATGGACGGCTGGTGAATCAGGATGCGTGAGTGCGGCAGGCTGTAGCGTTTGCCTTTGGTGCCGCACGCGAGAAGAACGGCGGCCATCGAAGCCGCTTGGCCCACGCAATAGGTCACGATGTTGGGCTCTACCAGGCGCATGGTGTCGAGGATGGCCAGGCCCGCGGTGATGGAACCGCCGGGCGAATTGATGTAGAGCGAGATGTCCTTTTCGGGATCTTCGGCGGCCAGGAACAGCATCTGCGCGATCACCAGGTTCGCGACGTTGTCATCAATGGGCGTGCCCAGGAAAATGATGTTCTCCTTGAGCAGGCGCGAGTAAATGTCAAAGGCGCGTTCGCCGCGAGAGGTCTGTTCGACCACCATCGGGACCAGGACGGAATTCTGCATAAACTAAACTCTCCTTCACTTACGGCGGGGACGGGCGAGCAACTTGCGCTTCTCCCCCAGGGCTTTCGCCAAGTCGGCGATTGAAGTCCCCCCCAAGTAATCTATGATACGCGACCGCAGAGCTTTCCACGAGTCATGCATGCCGCAAAGGGCGCGGTCGTTGCATTCGGGGGCGCCGCCGATGCAGCGGTCGAAGCGGCCGGGGCCGTCGACGGCTTCGACGATGCGCAACATGGAAAGGTCTTCGGCAGGCAGGCTGAGGCGAAATCCACCGCCGGGACCTTTGTTGGATTTGAGGAAACCGTCGCGAGTGAGATCCTGCAAAAGCTTGGCTAGGAAGGGCGCGGGGATGTTGGCGTCGGCGGCGATGGTCTTGGCCATGGTGAATTCGCCGGGCGGGAGGGTGGCGATGTGGACTAACGCGCGGAGGGCGTATTCGGCGGAGCGGGAATAGATCATATAAAAATATGAGTTTATCTGATATAGGGAACGTGCGTTTAAATTGAAGAATGCGGATTGCGGTGCTGGCGGATATTCATGCGAATGTTTGGGCGCTGGAGGCGGTGCTGGCCGATGTGCGTAAGCATGGCTGCGATGGGGTGTGGAATCTGGGGGACATTCTTAACGGCGCGTTGAAGCCACGCGCGACTTACGAATTGCTGCGGAGCACGGACATCGCGCTGACCATTTGCGGCAATCAAGATCGCGAGTTGGATGCCTGGATGATTCGCGAAATGGGGGAGGAAGCCTTTGCGTGGCTGCGCGGTCTTCCAGCGACGGCCGTATTCGAGGACCAGGTGCTGCTCTGTCATGGATCACCCACGGATGATTGTTGTTATCTGCTGGAGGACGTGTCGAGCGGGCACCCGGTGGTGCGCGATGAGGAGAAGATCGTCGAGTTGCTGAGTGGTGCTTCGCAGCCGGTGATTGTGTGTGGGCATACGCACATCCCGCGCTTGGTGCGACTGGCGAACGGGCAGATGATTGTGAATCCAGGGAGCGTGGGAGTGGCGGCTTACAGCGACGACGCACCTGTACCCCATGCGATGGAGACGTATTCGCCGGACGCTTCTTACGCGATTTTAGAAAAGACGCCGGTGGGTTGGGAGGCGACGTTTCGCAAAGTCCCGTACGATACACGGGAGGCGGCCCGGACGGCTGCGGAACGGGGACGCGCGGACTGGGCGTATCAGATCGCTACGGGACGAGTGGCGAAAGCCTAGGGCTTGGCCGGCGGCACGATGCGTAGCGAACCGATGTTGCCGGTGGCTTGATCCATCACGGCGACGCGAATCTGGCTCAGTCCAGGCGCAGGGGTAATGGCGACTTTCAGCGTTAGTCCTTCTTTGAGAAGCTTGTCGCGATTTTCATCGGTCACGTCGATCTTGATCGAGTTCTGGACGGCGTCGAGCACCAGTCCGGCATCGGCCTGTTGCACGATAACGAAATTCAACATGTCTGCCCAATGGTTGTTTTTCGCGGCCAGGCTCAGGTTCTGCATATCCATGCCGAGAGCGAGGATAAAGCTGCCGGCATGCGCGGGGTCGGGAGTGAGCGAGGCGGTGAGGCCCAGGGCCGTGGCATCGGCGGGGCTGAACACTGCGTTCTTGAGAATTGCGCTCGCGGGGGGAGAATCGACCGCGGTTAAGGGCGTGGCGAAGTAGCCTTTGCGGTAACGCGTGTCGGTGCCCTTGCGCGCGACTTTTACTTTCAACTCGTGATAGCTGCCGTCGAGATCTTTCTCGTCCGCATAAAACCCCAGGTTGTAGGTGACCTCGGCATCTTCAGTCGCCTGCTTAACGGCGCCGCGAATGTCGTTGCTGTTATAAAATGCCTTGCCTCCGGTCCAATCGGCCAGGAGTTGCATGGTTTCGATTTCCCGATTGCCGGCCATGTATTCGGGCGTCGGCATATTGGTTGCCTGGCCCAAGCCGGTCTGGTTTCGTAGCGCGGGCATGTCGGTTCTGACGGCGTTCGAGACCAGCAAGCCGCGGGCGTCCACCGGGTACACCGCCACGTTAGCGCGGTCGATGGCCTCGGCGGCGTCCTTCATGGGGCCGGAATAAGTACCCAGGCGCTGCCCGGCGCCAGACAGGCCTCCGCGATCGAATCCCACGCTCAGGGGGAAGGCGCCCGAGATCCAGATCAGATTCTTGCGGCCCGGAACGCCCGCCATGCGGCTGGCGATGACGTCCATGGCGGAGAGAGTGATGGCGACGCGGCGGTCGACCGAATAGTCCTGCAGCGGCTCAAGGATCTGCGATACCAGATCCGCAGTGTCCGGGGTGGGCAGGGCGGCGGGCCCGGGAGCGGTGAGGTTCACGGCACTGGCCGCCTCGGCATCGCCCTGCGAATTGGCCAACGTGGTGGAGGTGGAGTTACGGTAGCGTTCGAGCGCGCGGGTCAAACTGGCTTGATCCTGCGTGAAATCGTGGAGGATACGCAAATTGTTGCCAAGCGCATAGATCGCGATCGGGGTTTCGGGGTCGAGCGCCTTCAGAAATGTGAGTACCTGGCGGCGCGCGTCCGCCTGATCTTTAAATTTCGTGTTGAGGCTGTCAAACAAGAGGACGGTGGCGGCAACCGGGGACTCGCTCTGCCGGTCCAGACGATTTGAAAACGTATTGGCAGGAAGCGGCGCGCGGGTCACGCGATCACTGGCGCGGGCCACGCTGAAGTTGGCAATCTGGCGTGATTTTCCTTTATCCAGGATTTCGAAATCGCCCTTGGTTAAATCGGCGACGGCGCCATGTTTGTCGCGCACGACTACTGCAACTTGTACCAGGCGCGTGGTGACCTGAATGGGAGCTTGCGCCACGGCCGCGGCGGCCAGGGTGAACAGCAGGAGTTTTCGCACGAGCATCAGTATATTGACGCGAATTTACGGCGTCAATGGCGTGATTATTTTGGAATTGCGCTGATGTAATCGGTGATCAGCTTCAGTTCGTCGGGCTTGAAATGGAAGGCGGGCATGATGGAGTCAGGCGAATATTTGGGCGGGTCAGCGAAATGGTTTTCGATCCAGGTGCGGTCACGGCGTTCGCCGACGCCGTTGAGGGAGGGCCCAAGTTCGTCGCCGACGCCGTTCAGTTTATGGCAACTGGCGCAGTCATTTGTCTGGTAAATCAAGGCGCCGTCGACTGCGGTTTGGGGAGCGTTCTGCCAGGCGTCGACGGCTTTTTCGCTGCGTTTGGTGACGAAGGTGACCAGCATTTGCACTTGCGCGTCGGTTAAGACTCCGGGGGCTTTGGGGTTGGTTTTGATATGTTCTTCGAGCCAGTCCATGGGGCGCGCGGAAGGGGCGATGGTGAGGTCCGGTGCGGCTCCGGACTTGCCAAGCGCATGGCAGCTAGCACACTGGGCTTTGCGGAAGTACCCGATTGAGGCCATGTTGCCGGCCGAAATTTCCTGCCAGGGCTGGACTAACGACATATCCATCTCGCGGGTTTCCGGAGTGGTGGCTACGGCGCGCTCGGTGAGTCCGCCCCAGAAGATTGCGGCCAGGACCACCAGGCCTATGGCGCCCGTGCGCTGGCGCACCATTTTCATTTTGCCGCGGTCGATAAAGGGCACCAGCAGCAAGGCGACGATAGCGAGCGTCGGAATAATCACCGCCCCGACTACTTCGAGAGGGCCTTCGAACCATTTCAGGAATTGGAACAGGAAAAGAAAATACCACTCGGGGCGCGGGATGTAGCTTAGATCTGTGGGGTCCGCTAGGTGCCCCAGTGGCACGCGGGCCAGCAGCGCCATGCCCATCAGTACAGCGAACCATCCGAAGATGGCGATGGTGTCTTTGGCCACTTGCGCGGGATAAAACTTCTTCGTGGGTTGCTGTTCGTCAGTGGGGTTGGGAGCTACGCCGTAGCGCCTCACCAGGTACACGTGAATGGCGATCAGGAGAACCGTTAGAGGCGGGAGTAGCTGGACATGGGCAACGTAAAAGCGAGTGAAGGTTATGGCGCCGATGGAAGTGCCACTACTGCCGAGCAAGCGCACCAGCAGCGGGCCCGCGCCGGGCGCCAGCGCTGAAATTTCGGTGGTAACGACGGTGCCCCAATAGGCCCGGTTGTCCCAGGGCAGCAGATATCCGCTCAGGCCGAAAGCCAGAGTCAGCAGGAGCAGCAGGACACCGGCGATCCAGGTGGCCTCGCGCGGTTTCTTATAGCTGCCCCACAGGAAGGTTTGAATCATGTGGAGCACCACGATGACGATCATCAAGCTGGCCCCCCAATGATGCATGGCCCGCATGAAGCGGCCGGCGGTCACCTGCGTCATGATGTAGCGCAGGCTGTCGTAGGCTTCGGGCGGCGTGGGCGCGTAATTCAGGGCCAGCAGAATGCCGGTGACTACTTGCAGCAGGAAGGCGAATAGCGCAACGCTGCCAAACACTTGATGCCATCCCGAGGAAGCCGGGATGTCTTCGTAAAGAAAGTGTTTGACGGCGCTCTCGACCCCGGTACGGTCTTCGAGCCAATCGAGCAACTGACGAAACATGCCCGGCTAGGCCTTCCGAATCTCAGAACCGATGAGTAGCTTGCTGTTCTCCACTCGTACAGGATAGCGGTCCAGCGGTCGCGCTGCAGGACCACCCAGCACTTTCCCATCGATCGAGAACCGCGACTCGTGGCAGGGGCAGACGAATTGGTCGCGCGAGGCCTCCCAGTGATAGGCGCAACCGAGATGGGTGCACTGCGGGGCGTACGCCACCACGTTCTGCTCATCGGTGCGGACCACCCAGGCGATCACCTTTTCTTGAAACGTGCGCCAGCCGTCGACGCGGGTTCTCTCGAAGGTAACTTCCTGGGGCTTACCGACTTGTAGCTGCGTCAGGTTGGCGGCCTCGACGAACGTTCCTTTGGATTTAGAACTGCGCGTTACCAAAAGATAAAGCGCCGTGGGAACGCCCAAAGCCACCCCCATCACGGCTCCCAGCCCGGAGATAATTGCTGTATGAAAAGACCTACGAGTCTGCATTCCTAAAGTGTTGACGAGCCCAGTAGCGCTTCGTCCCTCTCGCCAGTGGCGGATTTTTATATCTCCCACTAGCCGGACTGCTGGTCGAGGCGCCCAAGCTACAATGGATGCATCCAGGCGTGGCACTTTGCAGCCCGGATGATGCTTCTTCCTAAGAGTGTACAGGAGCCTTCCCTGATTTTCACTGTGCCATTTGTCATAACCGGGGTCGCTTTCTTGAGCGCCACGGCGGGCGTATGGCTGACTTCGGTGCACGCGTGGTCGCGGCGCCTGGTGCCTTTTAGTGGGGGCGTGCTCATGGGCGTGGCGCTGTTTTGGGTGCTTCCGGAAATGGCGGATTTCCTAAGCTGGTTCAACGCGTTAGCTTGGATCGCGGCGGGGTTTGCGGCGCTGTGGGTGGTGGATCGCTTTGTGCATCCAGTGTGTCCGGCGTGTTCGCATCCGCACGATCACGATCATTGTTCGGCGGAGTTGCACGGGTTCGCGCCGCCGCTGCTGATTGCCGCGGCTTTGCATAGCGCACTCGACGGCTGGAGCGTTTCGGCGGCCGATGGATCGGCGCATCTGGGAATGCCGTTTGTGCTGGCGATTGCGGTCCACAAGATCCCGGAGGGACTGGCGCTGGGGGTGATTGTGCGGGCGGCGATGGAGACGCGGCGGTCGGCGCTGGGATGGTGCTTGCTGGCAGAATCGGCGACGCTGGCAGGGGCTGGGCTGGAGTTGATTCTGGCGCCGTATTTGGGGCCGCAGGTTCTGCACGCTTTCCTGGCAATCGCGGGGGGCACCTTCTTGTATCTAGGTGGGCACGCGATTCACGGTGAATTTCGGCGCCAGGGCGTGACTCCGGGATTTCTTCCTGCTCTGGCGGGGATTGCGAGCCCGAGTGTGTTTCGTCTGTTCCACTTGTTTTAAACTTTCTCGAAGAAACGACGGGAGTTCAGCGTCCAAGTTTCGACGAGTTCGACCCATGGAGCGCATCCCAACTCTGTTTTCTTTAGTTCTCCTCGTTCTTGCTCCGGTTGCGCAGGGCCGCTATGGCGCCGGGGATCCAAGACTAGAACGGCTCTTCAACACATTCATTTCGCCTTGCTGCTGGCGGGAAAATTTGACTGTGCATGATTCGGAGATCGCGCACGAGCTACGCAGCCGAATTCAGACGATGGTTCGCGATGGGCGGAGCGACGACGAGATCAAAGCAGTTCTGGTAAAGGAATACACAAGGCAAATCCTCGCCGTTCCGGATGGCTCGCAAGGAGCATGGTTATTCCTCACGCCATGGGTGGCCTTTTTCGGGGGCGCCGCCGGCGTTCTGTTCCTCTTGAACCGTTGGCGGACTCATACTGCTGGATCAGACGGAACTTAGAGTTGTATACTGCAACAGGATGAACGGAGCCGGTAAATACGCGGGCTGGATGCGCCAGGTAATCGGGCTGGCGCTGATCCTGCTGTTCGGTCCGGCACCGGTAATGTCGCTGCTGGCGCAGTCGGAAGAGCCGCAGTGTCAGATGGCGTGCTGCAAACGCGCACACGCCGGACAATCCTGCCCTCTCCATCATGCGGCGGCTGCCGATTCGGCGCAGGGATTCCATGCAGCGAGCAACTGTCCGGCGGGATGTTCGCAAACCGCGGCAGGGCCTTCAGCCTTTTCCGCCGGAGTTTTGCTATCCGGCGCTTCGCTCGCCCTACCGAATCACCAACAGAAACTCATTCTCGCGACGCGCGCTGCCGGCGTGCGTTGGATCCTCGACGCCTTCCTCTATCAACGGCCCCCGCCCCGACTATTCGCCTAGATACTATCCACTAGCCTTGCGTCCCGAGTGCTCGTTTGCGCCTGCCGCTTTCCATTGGCTTGCTGTCTTAGCTTGATCTCAGGTAAGGAGTCTCCGTGAAACGATTGTCATTATTTGTATCTATTTTTTCAATACGAAAGCTCGCATTCTGTTCCTGTTTGGCGGTTCTTCTCATGTGCGGTTCTGTGCTCCGAGCAACAATTTTTGGCAGAGTGCAAGGAATCGTCCACGACCCTCAGCATCAGCCCATGGCCGGTGTCCCGGTAAAGCTACAGGCGATCACCTCGGATTTGTCTCAAAGCGCAAAAACGGACGCGAACGGCGAGTTTTCGTTCACCACCGTGCCGCTCGGCGACTACAAAATTACCGTCGCTCAGCCTAAATTCGCGACTGCCGAACAGACCGTGACCGTCGTCTCCAACTCGTCGGCGATTCTTCATTTTCAACTGGAGATTGCGACCTTGAATCAAACCACGGTTGTCATCGGCCAAGCGGAGCCGGCCAACATGGACTCGGTAACCCCCACCACGCTGATCGATCGCGAGGACATCGCCCAAACTCCCGGCGCTAGCCGAACCAACAGCATGGCAATGATCACCGACTACACTCCGGGTGCTTATGTAACCCACGACATGCTGCACATGCGCGGAGGCCATCAGGTGAATTGGCTGATTGACGGGGTACCGATACCCAACACCAACATCGCCAGCAATCTGGGCCCGCAGATTGACCCCAAGGACATCGACTATCTGGAAGTGCAGCGCGGCAGCTACGATGCGCAATACGGAGACCGCACGTATGGAATCTTCAATATCGTGCCCCGTTCCGGCTTCGAGCGCGACAATGAAGCGGAACTTGTCGCCTCTTTCGGTAACTGGAACCAGACCAACGATCAAATCAACTTCGGCGGACATACCCAGCGCTTCGCCTACTACGCAAGTCTCACCGGAAATCGCAGCGACTTCGGTTTGCAGCCCCCGATCGGGCAAGTGGTTCACGACGCGGAAAACGGTTTTGGGGGATTCGCCTCTTTCATATTCAACGCCAATCCCTTCAACCAATTCCGGCTGGTCGCCTCCTTGCGCCAGGATTATTATCAGATCCCCATCGATCCCAATCCCAACTCAGATGGAAATCAGGTATATCCCAGTTACGGTCTTCACGATAGCGAACGTGAACCCGATGGCTACGTCACCTTCTCCTGGCTGCACACTTTTAATCAAAACCTTCGGATGACCGTTTCCCCCTTCTATCATTTCAACGAAGCGAGTTATAACGCCTCACTGAACGACTATCCAGTGATCTCGACTGTGAACCAGACCGCCAATTATGCCGGTTTGCAAGCGAGCGTGAATGCAACCATTGCCAACAACAACATTGAAGCGGGGGCCTACGGATTCGCACAACGGCAGAGCAACAAGTTCAACAACGTGTTTACGGATTGTGCTCCCGACTGTCAGAACGTCGGCGCGTCTTCAGCTGCGGTAACCGGCGGCCTGGGCGAAGTGTTCGTCAGCGACCGGTTTAAGGTGACTTCGTGGCTGACGCTGATCGCCGGGCTTCGCTATTCACACTTCAACTCCGGTTCGGTCAGCGGAGGAACCCAAGCGGCCGTCGTCGAGAACGCGACCACTCCGCGCGCTGGAGGCGCGATCAGAATCCCGCGGCTCAACTGGGTTTTTCATGGCTTTTACGGCGTCTTTTACCAACCACCGCCGTTGTTGACCGCGACGGGTCCGTTGCTCGACTTAGCTTCCAGCCAGAGTCTGACTTTCGGCCCGCTACGCGGAGAGCGCGATCGCGAATACCAGTTCGGCGTCTCGATTCCGTTTCACGGGTGGGTGCTCGAGGAAGACGCCTTTCAAACGCGTGCCACGAATTGGCTCGACCACAGCAACATTGGCGAGTCCAACATCTTCTGGCCGATCACCTGGTCCTCGGCATTGATTCAAGGTTGGGAAACCACTTTGCGTTCCCCTCGCATCTGGCACCGCGCTCAGATCCACGCGGCCTATTCGAACCAGATCGCACAGGCGTCGGCGCCTTTCACCGGAGGCCTGATCTGCCCCACTCCCGTGCCGGACGGATGCCAACCACCCCCGGGGCTTTCGCCGGTGGACCACGATCAGCGAAACACCTTGAACCTGGGCGCGAATGCCCAGCTTCCCTGGCATACGTTCGCTTCCACCAATGTGTACTACGGCTCGGGATTTACCAACGGCAACCCGGACGCGCAATATCCGGGAGACTACTTGCCGCAGCACACGACGTTTGATATTTCCCTCGGAAAGAGTTTTGGGGAGCGCGATAAGTACAAAGTCTCCTTGACCGTGATGAATGTGTCGAATCGCCGCGTATTGCTCGACAACAGCTTAACCTTCGGAGGGTTCCACTTTAACGACCCGCGGCAAATCTATGGCGAATTCCGCTATAGATTTCACTATTGAGGGACAACTTCGAACCGCACACATCCGCGAGCGGCGGGCTTTGGGATAATGAATGCTGCATGGACGCTGCGGAATCATTGACGCTCAGGATTGCGCGCTGGCTGGCGTTTGCTTCGTCCGCGGCGATCGTGGTGGGAATCGCGCCGTCACAGATTTTGCTGGGCATGGCGCTGGCGGCGCTACTGCTATCGCGGGAAAAATGGCGGCTGCCTCCGATTAAACTTCCTCTGGGATTGTTCCTACTGGGGACGCTGATCGCGATTGCGTTCTCCGGGAATCCGGCGGCGGGGTGGCCGCAGATCAAGAAAATCTATGTGTTTACGCAGTTGCTGATTGTCTTCTCGCTGCTGCGGAATATGGCGATGATCCGCTGGCTGTTTCTCAGCTGGGCGGCGTTTGGCAGCGTCAGCGCCGGGCTTAGCTTCGTGCAGTTCGCGCGGAAGGTGCAGCAGGCGCACGCGGCGGGGAGCAGCGTCTATGACTTCTACGTGGGCGAGCGCATCACGGGATTCATGAGCCACTGGTACACGTTTTCGGCCGAGGAAATGTTTGTGCTGATTATGCTCGCGTCATTTTTGTTCTTCGCTCCCGAGGCGCGGAAGCGGATGTGGCTGTGGATCGTGGTGGCGGCTGTAAGTTCGTTAGGGCTGTTACTGGCGGAAACGCGCGGTGTGTGGATTGCAACGGGCGTGGCGGGGCTTTACTTGCTGTGGTTCTGGCGGCGTTGGCTGGTGCTGCTGATGCCAGTGGTGGTGATCGCGGGATTGCTGGTGTCACCCAACGTCATTCGGGAACGCTTCACGTCCATCTTGCGTCCCAGTTCTTTGGATTCGAACGATTTCCGCAAGGTGGTCTGGCGCACAGGACTGCAGATGATCGAGCGGCATCCGTGGCTGGGGCTGGGGCCGGAGATGCCGCGGATTCACTTTAACGAATACATTCCGGCCGACATTCCGCGGCCGCTTCCGGTGGGATCGTACATGCACCTGCACAATATCTATTTGCATTACGCTGCCGAGCGCGGCATCCCCGTGCTGCTTATATTTCTGTGGCTGATGGGGCGGATCTTGTGGGATTTCTGGAACGGGCTGCGGACGTTGCCACCGGGGCGCGACGACCGGCGGTTTCTCCTGCACGGGGGGATTGCAGTGGTGATCGCCACGCTGGTGGATGGTGTCGCGAACATGAACCTGGGCGATAGTGAAGTGCTCACGATGTTCCTGGTGGTGGTGGCCTGCGGATATCTGGCGCTGGAGAAAGACGTCACGCGCGAAGCGCCGAAGATCCGCGAAGAACTGCCGGTTGCGGCCTGATCTGCGACTAACGCAACTGCGGAACGATTTTCGCGTTCCATTCGGCGGGCGACAACACGGTATGCGGCACCAGCGCCCGTCGCAGTTTGAAGCGCATCTTGCGGAAACCCTTCACCTGACGCCCTTCCGTGACGAACGGGATCAATTTGGCGGCGCTGCGGGCGAGTTGTTCGCGCGCGGCGCGGAAGCGAGCGCCGTCCTGGGGACGATACTGCGCCCAGGCAATGGTGTGAAAAAACGCGGCGGGGCCGAAGCGGTTGGAGCGCAGAATATCTTCGACGTAGACGCGAATGGGGCCTTCGAATTCGTGCAGGGTGTCGTGGAAGGCCACGATGGCGCCATCGGCTAGATAGGGCGAGAACAGATCGAAATCTTCTTTCGCACCGGCGTAGGTGTGGTCGCCGTCAATCCATAGCAGGCGTATCTGACGGTTCCAACCCTTGGCTACGTCCCGCGAGGGTGCGCGGTGCGCTTCGACGTGCTGCTCGATTCCGGCGCCGCGGATGTTGGCCACGAACTCATCGAAGGACGAGGCTTTTCCGCCCAGCATGGGGTCCGTCACGGATGGCGCGGTGTGCGGATCGATGCTGACTACCGGGCCAAATCCGTAATGCGCGGCTAGAGAGGCCAGCCCCACCATCGACTTGCCCTTGAAGCTGCCGATCTCGACGACGACGCCGGGAACGGGAGCACCGGCGGCGAGCAGGCCGAGAGCGCGGAATTCGAGCTCGCCAATGTAGCCGGGAACTTCGCGCGCGCGTTGCCAGGCCGCGTCGATCACGGATTCGAAATCAACGGGCAGAGTAAGGTCGGACACTCCCTCTAAAATAACCCGAGCCAGCCTTCGAGAATATGGCGTGCCAGGGGAGCGGTGGCGGCGGCATGAGGATCTATGGGTGCCTCCAGGGTATCGACATCGCCGCAGTTGACGGGCTGCGCGGACCAATCGAGGATCATGGCGGGCGTAATTTCGGGATGGAACTGAATGCCGTAGACCGTGTCGCGGTAGCGAAAGGCCTGCTCGCGGCATTTGTCGGAGTAAGCCAGCAGTTCGGTCCCAGGGGGGTGGGTGAAGGTTTCGCTGTGCCAGTGCAAAAACATGCTGGGGGAATCCAGGCCGCCGAGCAGCGGATCGCCGTGCGCGCTTTCCGTGAAATGAACCGGGGCCCAGCCAATTTCCTTTTCGTGATTACGATACACGTGGGCGCCCAGCGCTTTGGCAATCAACTGTGCGCCCAGGCAGATCCCTAGCACGGGAACCTTTTCATCGATCACCTGTTGGATGAAACGCATTTCGGCCGCCATGTCCGGGTCGTTGGCCGATTGGGGGCCTCCCATGATGATGAGGCCGTGGTGCGGCCCGAGGTCGAGCTTGTCGTTTAAATCGCTATAAACAAAAGGAATACGCAGTTCGTTGAGGATTTCCGCAAAGTAGCCAAGGTGCTCGAAACGCTCATGGCGCAGAACCATCAGCGAACGCGAAGTTACGGGAGGGGGCTCCGGCATTTTTTTAGCCTAGCAAGAACCTGACTATTTGTCTGAATCCAGCCGATATACAGGATGGGGAACTGGAGGGTTCCCCCCGTATAATTAGAGTGCAAGCATGAAAATCCTGATTGCAGACGACAGCATCGTTTCGCGGCATCTGCTGGACGCAACTTTGCGCCGCTGGGGCTACGAAGTGGTGGTGGCCTGTGACGGCAACGAAGCGTGGCAGATTTTACAGTCCGAGAACGCGCCGAAGATCGCGATCCTGGATTGGATGATGCCGGGGCTGACGGGGCCGGAAGTCTGCCGCAGAGTGCGCGCGACTGCCAAGGACAAGGATATCTACACCTATATCCTGCTGCTGAGCTCCAAGAGCCAGCGCGAGGATCTGATTGAAGGCATGGAATCCGGTGCGGACGATTACCTCACCAAGCCGTTCGATCAGCATGAGTTGCAAGTGCGGCTGCGCCCGGGCGTGCGCATTCTGGAATTGCAGCACGAACTGATTTCGGCGCGTGAGGAACTGCGCGATCAGGCGACCAAGGACTTCCTGACGCGCATCTGGAACCGTTCCTCTATTTTGGATATTTTGAGCCGCGAGTTGCAGCGCGGGCTTCGCGAGAACCGGCCGGTGGGTTTGGTGCTTGCGGACCTGGATAAGTTTAAATCGGTCAACGATACGTACGGGCATTTCGCGGGCGACGCTGTGCTGCGGGAATTTGTGCGGCGCATGTCGGGTTCGATTCGGCCATACGATGCCATCGGACGCTACGGGGGAGAGGAATTCCTGATCGTGCTGCCGGGCTGCGATGTGAACGTCACCGAAAGGCAGGCGGAGCGGATGCGCGAGGCGCTGGCCAACGATCCCATGTGGTTCAACGAAGAGTCCCAGTTGGTCACGTGCAGTTTCGGGGCGACGGCTTGGGTGCCGGGTGTCCCGGCGACGGAAGAGGCGCTGATACGGATCGCCGACGATGCGCTTTACGCGGCCAAGCGCCAGGGACGGAACCGGGTCATCTTCCTGCCGTTCACCGGCGCGGCCTTAGAGGCGGTCCCGGCGGGTCCGCGCAACCTGGACACAAAGTGATAAGCTGAAGGTCCCCGGTAAGAAGGGGACCAAGAAGTCACGATTCCAGAGTCATACTAGAACGACGCGGCGAAGGGGAACGGTTACACGTTCCCCTTCTCGCTTTTTAGGGCTCTCTGGTTCAGACCACGCCGCGTACGCGTAGGGCTTCGTCAATCAAGGCAAATAACTGCTGGCGGGTCACTTCCAGTTTTTCACCGGGGTCCGGCATATCTTCGGCGGCCATGGGGCTGCCGGGCTCGAAATGGTTGGGGACGGTGACGCCATAGCGGGTGCGGGCTTCGAACAGCTTTTCGATTTCGGCGCGGGGCAGGACGCGGGGGCCGCCTAACATTTCAGCGACCAGCGCGATGCGGGCCAGGTGTTCCAGGGTCTCCATGCGGGCGTAGGCTTGGGCCACATTCTCGCCGTAGCAAACGGCTCCGTGGTTGGCCAGCAGGATGGCGTTGAATTTCCCGACGTAGGGCAGCATCCCGTCGACTAGCGCGGGCGTTCCAGGGAGGCCGTACTCGGCGAGCGGCACCGAACCCATGGATACGATCAACTCCGGCATCAGCCCTAGATTGAGGGCGCGGCCGGCCACCGCGAATCCGGTCGAAATCGGCGGATGGGCGTGAACCACAGAATTTATGTCAGGCCGGTTATCGTAGATGGCCACGTGCATGGCCATTTCGGTGGTGCGCTCGCCCGCGCCGGAGATCTTATTGCCGGCGGTATCGCACACGATCAGATCCTCGGGATGCATGCGGCCTTTGCAGACGCCGGCGGGCGTGGCGAGGATACGCTCGCGGTCCAGACGCACCGTGAGGTTGCCGTCGTTGGCCGCGATCCACCCGCGTTCGTACATCATCCGGCCCGTAGAGACGATGTCTTCGCGGAGCTGTTGCTCGCCGGAGGGCATAAACCTTTATAGTCTATCAAGCGGGCAGCGTGTTGCGGCGCGCCCCTTTTGTTTTTCGGGCCAAGTTTGATATCTTCAAAGCCGGCATGAAAATCAACCTCACCATCAATGGCAAGAAATATTCCGACGACGTCGAGCCCAGGCTGCTGCTGATCCATTATTTGCGGGATGTGGTGGGGCTGACGGGCTCGCACGTGGGATGTGAGACCTCACTCTGCGGGGCCTGCACGATTGAGTTCAACGGCAAGGCGGTGAAGAGCTGCAGCATGTTCGCGGTGCAGGCGGATGGCGCGAACCTGACCACGATTGAGGGCCTAGCCGAAAACGGGAAGCTGCATGGGATGCAGGAAGCTTTCTGGAACCAGCACGGCGCGCAGTGCGGTTTCTGTACGCCGGGGATGATCATGGCCTCGAAGCAGATTCTGGATCGCAACGCGCATCCTACGGATGACGAGATCCGCCATGGGATTGAAGGCAACCTGTGCCGCTGTACGGGATATCAGCACATCGTGAATGCAGTGCGCGCCGCGGCCGCCGCGGCGGGGAAGTAGGAGACGGCCATGGCGAGCACCATCACACAGGTTGAAAAACTAGTCGGCAAGCGCATTCGCAGGCGCGAAGACCCGCGGCTGATCACCGGCACGGCCACCTACGTCGATGACATTCAGATGCCGGGCATGCACTACGCCGCGATTGTGCGCAGTCCGCATGCGGCGGCGCGGATTCGTGCGATTGACACGAAAGCGGCAGCCGAAACGCCGAGCATTGCTGCAATTTATACCGGCAAGGATACGGCCAAGGTGGGTCCGGTTCCGTGCGGCGGTTCGCTGCCGGGGCTGCGCGTGCCGCATCATTACATACTGGCGACGGACCGCGTGTATTTCGTCGGCCATCCGGTAGCGGTGGTGGTTGGGACCGACAAGTATCTGGCGCGCGACGCGGCGGAGAAGATCGAAATCGACTGGGACGTGCTGCCGGCGGTGGCCGATCCGGAAAAGGCGATCGCCGCGGGCGCGCCGCCGGTACATCCGGAGTGGCCCGACAATGTTGCCTTCAACTATCACCAGGAAGGCGGCGACGTCGATAAAGCTTTCGCCGAAGCGGACGTGGTGGTGAAACAGCGCATCACCAGCCAGCGCTTGATTCCATCATCGATGGAGACACGCGGCGTGGTGGCGGAGTGGCGCGGCGCGGACCGGCAGTTGAACCTGTATACGTCGACGCAGGTACCGCACTTAGTGCGGACGTTGGTGGCGGGAATGCTGGGTCTGGAAGAGAATCGCATGCGCGTGATCGCGCCGGAGGTTGGTGGCGGGTTCGGCAGCAAGCTGAATATCTACGCCGAAGAAGCGCTGATGGGCTTCATTGCGATGCAGATCGGCAAGCCAGTCAAGTGGATTGAGTCGCGGCGCGAGAATTTCCTGTGCACGATTCAGGGTCGCGGGCACGTGGATTATTTCGAGCTCGCGGCTAAGAAGGACGGGACGATCCTGGGCATCAAGCTGAAATTGATCCAGGATCTGGGTGCGTATCATCAATTGCTGACGCCGGTGATCCCCACGCTGAGCGTGCTGATGATGCCGGGGTTATACCGGACCAAGAACATCCGCGCCGATATTGTGGGTGCGTTCACCAATTGTGTGCCCACCGACGCGTATCGCGGGGCGGGGCGTCCGGAAGCGACGCATGGGATCGAGCGCATGGTGGATATTTTGGCGGACGAATTGAAGATCGATCCGGCCGAGATTCGCTTGAAGAATTTCGTGCACAACGAAGAGTTCCCTTTCCCGACTGCCACTGGGTTGATGTATGACTCCGGCAATTACGCGGCGCCGCTCGAGAAGGCGCTGGCTACGGTCGATTATCAAAAGCTGCGCGCTGAGCAGACCGAGGCGCGCAAGCAGGGCAAGCTGATGGGCATTGGCATTTGCACTTATGGGGAGATTTGCGGGATCGGGCCGTCGCCGGCGACTCCCGCGGGTGGGTGGGAGAGCGCGACGGTGAAGATCGAGCCGTCGGGCAAAGTGACGGTGCTGACGGGCATCTGCCATCACGGCCAGGGTGAAGAAACTACCTTCGCGCAGATCGCTGCGGATGAGCTAGGCGTGGATATCGACGACATCTTGATCCTGCGTGGAGACACGGCGATTGTACAGTACGGAATTGGTACCTTCGGCAGCCGCGGCACGGCGATCGGCGGGACGGCACTGTATTTCGCATTGCAGGAGTTGCGGACGAAGATCAAGAAGTTTGGCGCGATGCTGCTCGAATCCGACGATGTGTCTTTCGCGAACGGGCAGGTGACTTGCAACAAGACCGGCAAATCGAAATCGCTGGCGGAGATCGCGGGGGCTTCTTATCGCGCGTTGAAGCTGCCGCCAAACACCGAGCCGGGGTTGAATTCGACGCATTTCTGGGAGCCTCCGAACTTCACTTTCGGCTTTGGCGCGCACCTGGTGGTGACGGACATCGACACGGATACGGGGCAAGTAAAAGTTCGGCGTTACCTGGCGGTAGACGATTGCGGCAACATTTTGAATCCGTTGATCGTGGATGGGCAAGTCCATGGCGGTGTCGCCCAAGGGTTAGGGCAGGCGTTGTGGGAGGAGGCCGTTTATGACGACAACGGCCAGTTGCTCACGGGCGAGTTCATGGATTACGCGATGCCGCGCGCGCATATGATGCCGTGGATCGAGAGCGACCATACCATTACGCCCTCGCCAGTAAATCCGCTGGGCGTGAAGGGCGTGGGCGAAGCGGGCACGATCGGCTGTTCGCCGGCGGTGGTGAATTCGGTGGTCGACGCGCTGTCGCATTTAGGAGTGCGGCATATCGACATGCCTTTGACGCCGGAGAAGATCTGGAAGCTCGTGGCGGGAGGCAAGAACTAACATGATTCCGCAAACGTTCGAATACGCTGCGCCGAAGACGCTCGATGAGGCCGTGAAATTGGCGGGGGGCGGAGCGAAAGTGCTGGCCGGCGGGATGAGCCTGATCCCCATGATGAAGCTGCGGCTGGCGGCTCCCGAGCAATTGGTGGACTTGGGCCGCATTAAAGATCTGAATTATATTCGCGAAGAGGGCGGTGCGCTGCATATCGGCGCGACCACGACGCATTATTCAGTCGAAAGCTCGGCGCTGGTGCGGGCGAAGTGTCCGCTGCTGTCGGAGGCGGCTGCGGCCATCGGCGACGTGCAGGTGCGCAACATGGGAACCATGGGTGGCAGCGTAGCGCATGCGGATCCGGCGGCGGATTATCCAGCGGCTCTGCAAGCGCTCGAAGCGAACATCGTAATTCGTGGCGCGAAGGGTGAGCGCACGGTGAGCGCGGCGGATTTCTTCATCGATTCGTTTACGACGGCGCTTGAAGCCGGGCGAGATCATTCGCGAGATCGTCGTTCCCTTGGAAGAGGCGGGGACTGGGACGAATTATCAAAAGATGGCGCATCCGGCCAGCGGATTCGCGATCGTGGGCATCGCGGCGCGGTTACGGCGCAGCGGCGATAAGATCACGTTCGCGCGCATCGGCGTGACGGGCTTGTCGAACATCGGGTACCGGGCTAGAGCGGCGGAGAAAGCGCTTGAAGGTTCAGCCGGTTCGCCCGCGGATATCGCAAGGGCGGCGGCGCTCGTGACTGACGGCGCGGACGCAAATGCGGACCTGCATGCTTCGGCGGACTATCGCAAGCATCTGGCTGTCGTGCACGCCGGGCGTGCGCTGGCGGCGGCGTTGAAGGCGTAACGGGTGAAAATTTCCGGAACTTACATCTTGCCGCTTCCTCAGGAGCGTGCTTACCAAGTAATGCAGGACCCGGAGGTGCTTGCGCGGGCCATCCCCGGGTGCGAGAGTCTGGAGAAAATCGGGCCAGACGAATACCGCATGAAAATGAAGATGGCGCTGGCGAGTTTGTCCGGTGCTTTCGAGGGGAAGGTGCGGATCACGGAGCAGACGCCTCCTACGAGTTTCCGTCTGGTGGTTGAAGGGACCGGGAAGATTGGGTTCGTAAAAGGGGACGGGCTGTTGAAGTTGACAGCCATCGAGAGCGGCACCGAGGTCGCTTACGAGGGCGATGCCCAGGTGGGCGGAACGATTGCGGCGGTGGGTCAGCGGCTGATCGACGGCACCGCCAAGACCATGATCAAGAAGTTTTTCGAGAAGCTGGCGGCGGAGGCGGACTCATAGCGGGATGTTGCCGTGCTTCTTGCGCGGCATGGTGTCGACCTTGGTTTCGAGCATGCGCAGGGCGCGGATCACGCGGGGGCGGGTTTGGCGCGGCTCGATCACGTCGTCGATGAAACCGTGTTCGGCGGCGACGAAGGGGTTGGCGAAGCGGTCGCGGAACTCTTCGAGTTTTGCGCGTGCGGACGGCGTCGGGATCTTCGGCCGAGGCGAGTTCGCGGCGATAGACGATGTTGACCGCGCCTTCCGGCTCCCATGACGGCGATTTCGGCGGTGGGCCAGGCCAGGTTCACGTCGGTGCGCAGGTGCTTCGAACCCATCACGCAGTAGGCGCCGCCGTAGGCTTTGCGGGTGATCACGGTGATTTTCGGCACGGTCGCTTCGGCGTACGCGTACAGCAGCTTCGCGCCGTGGCGGATGATGCCGCCGAACTCCTGCGCGGTGCCGGGAAGGAAGCCGGGCACGTCTTCGAAGGTCAGAATCGGGATGTTGAAGGCGTCGCAGAAGCGCACGAAGCGCGCGCCTTTGACGGAGGAATCGATGTCCAGGCAGCCGGCCAGATACGCGGGTTGATTGGCGACGATGCCGACGGCTGCGGCCGTCCATGCGGGCGAAGCCGATCACGATATTGCGCGCCCAGTGCTCGTGGACTTCGAAGAAATCGGCCGTGATCGACGACGCGGCGGATGACGTCCTTAATATCGTAGGGCTGATTGGACGCGGCAGGGACGATGGAATCGAGCTCTGGGTCCTGGCGGTCGACGGGATCGTCCGTGTCGCCGCGCGGCGCTTCGTCGCGATTGTTCTGCGGCAGGTAGCTCATCAGCTCGCGAATGCTGCGCAGACATTCGGAGTCGTCGTGCGATTGGAAATGCGCCACGCCGCTGACGGAGTTGTGGGTGGTCGCGCCGCCCAGCGCTTCCTTGGTCACGTCTTCGTGGGTCACGGTCTTGATGACGTCGGGTCCGGTGACGAACATGTAGCTGGTCTTGTCCACCATGAAAACGAAATCGGTGAGAGCGGGAGAGTAAACCGCGCCGCCGGCGCAGGGGCCCATGATGGCGGAGATCTGCGGGATGACGCCGCTCGAAAGCGTGTTGCGCAGAAAAATATCGGCGTAGCCGGCGAGCGAACGCACGCCTTCCTGGATGCGCGCGCCGCCGGAATCGTTCAGGCCGATGACGGGGGCTCCGGTCTTGAGCGCCAGGTCCATGATCTTCACGATCTTGCGCGCGTTGGCTTCGGAGAGCGAGCCGCCGAACACCGTAAAATCCTGCGCGAAAACGTAGGCCGGGCGGCCGTGGATCTGGCCGTAGCCGGTGACGAAGCCGTCGCCGTCGATCACTTGTTCGTCCATGCCAAAGTCATGGCATTGGTGGCGGACCAGTTTGTCGGTTTCCTCGAAGGTGCCTTCGTCGAGCAGCAGGTCGATACGTTCGCGCGCGGAGAGTTTTCCTTCTGCGTGCTGGCGCGCGCGGCGTTCGTCTCCACCTCCCGCTTCGGCGGCGGCGTGGCGGCGCCGCAGTTCTTCTATTCGGTCTGACATTACAAGTTGTAGACTAGCAAAATGACTGCGTGGAGATATGCGGCAATGATTCTGACGGCGGCGACGGCCGTGGCGCAACCGCTCCTCATCGCGAAGCAGGGATTTTTCTACGTGGGCGGACGGGAAGCCGGCGTGACACTCGCGGATGCCATCTTCGTCGAATATCAAATTCCCGCGAAGGTCACGGCTCCCTATCCGATCGTGATGATTCACGGGCAATTCCAAAACGGCAGCAATTTTCTGGGAACGCCGGATGATCGCGAAGGATGGGCGGCGTATTTCGTGCGGCGCGGGTTCGCGGTCTATGTGGTGGATCAGGCGGCGCGCGGCCGGTCGGCTTACAACGCGGCGGCGGACGGACCGCTGACTATGGCGCCGGTCGAAACCATCGAGCGGCAATTCACGGGAATCGAAAAATACAACCTATGGCCCCAGGCGCACTTGCATACGCAATGGCCCGGCACTGGCATGCATGGCGATCCGGCATTCGAACAGTTTCGAGCGTCGCAGAATCCGTCGATGACGGACAATGCGGCCATGGATGCGGCCAACCGTGCGGCGGGCGCGGCATTGCTGCGGCGCATCGGGCCGGCGATTCTGTTGACCCATTCGCGCTCGGGACCGTTTGGCTGGGAGATCGCCGACGACGTGCCCGAACTCGTGAGAGGGATTGTCGCGGTGGAACCGAACGGACCGCCGTTCTATGGCGCGGTACCGGCAGCGACCGGAATGCTGGCACGGCGTTGGGGCATCGGAGACGCGCCGCTGACCTACGAGCCTGCGGTGCACGAAGCGCCTGATCTAGCGCCGAAGCGTGAAGAAAAGCCGCAGGGCGCGGGCCTCGAAGCGTGCTGGTTTGCGAGTGTGCCGCATAAATTGCCGCGCCTGGCGGGCATCCCGGTCATGATTGTGACGGCGGAGGCTTCCTATCATGCGCCCTATGACCACTGCACTTCGCAGTACCTAACACAAGCCGGGGTTGGCAATGACTTTGTCCCGCTGGCGAGCCGCGGGATTCACGGTAATGGCCACATGATGATGCTGGAGAAAAATAATCTGCAGATTGCGGGTGTGATCGCGGATTGGATCAGCGGGCATGTGAAGGAGAAAAGAAAATGAAATCGCCGATCACACGGCGGCGTGCGCTGGCCGCGGCAGCAGGCGTGCCGCTGGCGATGGTTTCTCCTCTGCGCGCTGCCGATCCCAAGCCGAACATCGTTTACATGATGGCGGATGATATGGGCTACGCCGACCTTTCCTGCTACGGGCGGCGCGAATATCGCACGCCCAATATCGATGGGCTCGCGGCGAGCGGGGTTCGGTTTCTGCAAGCGTATGCGAATTCGTCAGTGTGTTCGGCCACGCGCACGGCGCTGATCACGGGACGCTATCAATACCGGCTGCCTGTCGGCCTGGAAGAGCCCATCGTGAGCGCGGCGCGCAAGGCTGGATTGCCGGCGGGTCATCCTACGCTTCCCTCGTTGCTGAAGAAGGCCGGTTATGGGACTACGCTCATCGGGAAATGGCACCTGGGTTATTTGCCGGATTACAGTCCGCTCAAAAGCGGCTACGATCATTTCTGGGGTTTCCAGGGAGGCGCGCTGGATTATTTTTCTCACAAAGCCAACCCCAACGCGGATACCGACGATCTGTGGGACGATAGCGCCAAAGTTCACGAAGCCGGCTACCTGACGAATCTGCTGGGCGGTCGCGCGGTGAAAGTGATCGGTGACTATGCGAAATCCAAGCAGCCGTTCTTTCTGAGCTTGCATTTCAATGCGCCGCACTGGCCGTGGGAAGGTCCAGAGGATGAGGCTGAATCGCGACGCATCAAAGCGTTGAACGACTTCGATGGGGGCTCGCTGAAGACGTACGGACGCATGGTCACGCAGTTGGATGTGCAAGTGGGCCGTGTGCTGAAGGCTTTGGATACCAACGGGGTTGCGAAAGATACCATCGTCATTTTCACCAGCGACAACGGAGGCGAACGTTTTTCAGACACCTGGCCGTTCACGGGGAAAAAGCTGGATCTGCTCGAAGGCGGCCTGCGCATCCCGGCGCTGGCGCGCTGGCCGGGGCATATCAAGCCGCGCAGCACCACCGATCAGGTCGCGATCACCATGGATTGGGTGCCGACGTTGCTGGCCGCCGGGGGCGGCGCGGCCGATCCCGCGTATCCCCTGGATGGCATGAATCTGTTACCGGCGCTGACGCAAAACGCTGCTCCGGTTTCGCGTAAGCTATATTGGCGCTATCGCTATAATGCGCAGCGGGCGACACGCGACGGCGATATGAAATGGCTCAAGATTAACGAGAATACATTCCTTTTTAATGTGGTGGACGATCCTCTGGAACGCGCCAATCTCAAGAACCGGCAACCGGATGTATATCACCGTCTTGCGGCCGCCTACGAAGACTGGAGCAAGACCATGCTTCCGGAGGATCCCAACGCCAATACGACAGCTTTTTACGACGATGAACTGGCGGATCATCCTGGCAATAAGCGGAAGTGACAGTTGCATAACGTAACGGCGGAGCGCGCGCGGGCGTCGTATCAATACGTGCTCCGCTCGTTCCCCGTTCTCGCCGCAGCGGCGCTGCTATTCCCGCTGCTCGCGCAGGAACCGGACAACTCCACCATTCGCGCCAATGTGCCGCTGGTGCTGGCTCCGGTCACCGTGACTGACAAGAAGGGCAATTTCATCGACGGACTTTCGGTGGATGACTTCCGGCTGACCGACGACGGAGTGGCGCAGAAAATCCGCATGGATACGTCCGATACGGTGCTGGCTCCGGTGTCCTTGATGGTGCTGATTCAGTCCAGTGGAATTTCGGCTCCGGCGCTGGCGCGGATTGAGCGCGTAGGTGGACTGATCAAGCCGCTGGTGATCGGCCAGCGCGGGCAGGCGGCGGTGATTGAGTTCGACGATGAGATCCGGGTGCGGACGGATTTTACTGCGGACGCAGACCTGATCAGCGCGGCGTTCCAGCGAACCCGCAGCCGCAGCATTCGTACTGCGCGCCTGATTGACGCCGTGGCCGAGGGGATCAGGATGCTGGACACACGCTCGCCCAATAACCGGCGCGTGATGCTGATCCTGAGCGAGTCGCGCGATCGCGGCAGCAAGGCCAAGCTCAGCGAAGTGATCGAACTGGCGCAGCGCGCAGGCGTGGTGGTGTATCCGGCAACGTACTCGGTGCAAGGTTCTACGTTTTTGTCGAGTCCGTCCACGAGTCCTTCGATGCCAGGCGGCGATGATAACTTGGATATTTTGGGAGGCGCTCTGGAACTGGCGCGTATCGGCAAAGCGAACGTGGCCGATGCGCTGGCGCGTACGACAGGCGGCCGGCATCTGTCGTTCCTTACGCTGGGGTCACTGGAGAATGTGATCTCGCGCGCAGGCGAAGAAATTCACAGCCAATATCTGCTGAGCTTCACGCCCACGCCCAGCGCCAAAGACGGATTCCATCAGATTCTAGTGGCGATCCCTTCGCATCCCGACGCCGTGGTTCGCGTGCGGATGGGGTACTGGCCGCAAAAGTGATATCCGGGTGCCCTTCCAGATTTTAAACCGAGGAGACAGTAATGAAATACATGGTTGTGTATACGATCGTGTCGGGTACGTTTCAAGCGGCAGTCGACCGCTTTTTGAAGACCGGAGGATTGCCACCGGCGCCGGCGAAAATGCTGGGACGCTGGCACGGGCTGGGCTCACAAGGATTTACCTTGGTGCAGTCGAAGGATCCTGGCCCGGTGTACCAATGGGTAGCTCAGTGGGCGGACGTGCTCGATATGAAAGTTACCGCCGTAATTGAAGACGCACCCGCAGCGAGGGCCTTAAAGGCCAATCGCCGCAAGTAGTCTAACGTCTTACTCGAATAAGTACAGCGCGGTGCCGGGCATCGGCAGCGGAGCTTCGGCAACGCCGCCTTCGGCGACGCCTACCGGCTCCTCCTGCAACTGGCGTACAAAGATGCCGCCCTCGCCAAGGTAGACTTCGAGCTCCGATGGGCGCGGCAGCGAGCCTTGTATCAGGGCTTCGCTGAGCGGATCCTCGATATACTTCTGCAGGGCGCGGCGCAGCGGACGGGCGCCATAGCTGCGATCCGTGCAGCGTCTTGTCGATGATGTATTTCGCCGCGTCGTCGTTGAGGCGCAGCTTAATCTGCTTGGCGACCAGGTTTTTGTTGAGCTGGTCGGACAGCAGGTGCATGATCTTGAGCAGATCCTCGTCGGTGAGCGACGTGAACAGGATGGTTTCATCCAGGCGGTTCAGGAATTCCGGATTGAACGCCTTCTTCACTTCGCTCATCACTTGGTCTTCCACCTTGGCCGGCACACCGCTGCCGGGGGCGGAGAAGCCCATGGGGCTGCGCTTGTCGAGGAAGCGTGCGCCCAGGTTCGAAGTCATGATGATGATGGTGTTCTTGAAGTCCACCGTGTTGCCGAGGCCGTCGGTCAACTGGCCGTCTTCAAACACCTGCAGCAGGATGTTGTAAACATCCGGGTGCGCTTTCTCGATTTCGTCGAGCAGGATGATAGAATAGGGCGCGCGCTTGACGCGCTCGGTCAACTGGCCGCCTTCTTCATAGCCGACATAGCCCGGAGGCGAGCCTATCAACTTCGAAACCGAGTGCTTTTCCATGAACTCGGACATATCGAAGCGGATCAGCGATTTCTCGCTGCCGAACAGGAACTCGGCCAGAGCGCGGGCGACTTCGGTTTTGCCGACGCCCGTCGGACCCAGGAACAGGAACGAACCGGCGGGGCGCTTGGGCGATTTCAGACCCGCACGCGAGCGGCGGATGGCGCGGGCCAGCGCGGAGATGGCTTTCTCCTGGCTGATGACGCGATGGTGCAACTCCTCTTCAATGCGCAGGAGCTTCGAAACTTCTTCCTCCTTGATGGCGGTCATGGGCACGCCGGTCCAGCGCGCGACCACGTCTTCGATGTCGTCCTTGGTCACGACGCCGGTGGAGGTATCGTCCAGGTTGTATTTCTCGCGCAGGAGCCGCAGGTTCTCGCGTTCCTTGCGCTCTTCGTCGGAATAGAAGCGCGCTTTTTCGAACTCATGGTTCGCGATGGCGTTCTCCATGCGGTGCACGATGAACTTGATGCGCTTCTGGATATCGGCGACTTCGCCGGGGAGCGTGGTCTGGCGCAGTTTCACGCGCGCGCCGGCTTCGTCGATCAAGTCAATGGCTTTATCTGGTAAAAACCGGTCTGGAATAAAGCGTACCGATGCGTGGACAGCGTTCTCGATGGCCTCATCGGTGTAAGCGACGGCGTGGAATTTCTCGTAGCGCTCCTTGATGCCGAACAAAATGCGCGTGGCATCTTCTTCGTTCGGAGGCGGAACTTTCACGGCCTGGAAGCGGCGTTCAAGCGAGCGGTCCTTCTCAATGGACTTGCGGTATTCGGAGGGCGTGGTGGCGCCGATGCACTGAATCTCGCCGCGGGAGAGCGCTGGCTTCAAAATATTGGCGGCGTCGAGCGAACCTTCGGCCGAGCCCGCGCCGACCAAGGTGTGCAATTCATCGATGAAGATGATGGCGTTCTGATTCTCCATCAATTCCTTCATGATGGTCTTCAGGCGCTCTTCAAACTGGCCGCGATACTTGGTGCCGGCGACGATCAGCGACAGATCCAAAGCAAGAATGCGCTTGTCGGCGAGGAACGACGGCACATCGCCATCCGCTACCTTCTGCGCCAAGCCTTCGACGATGGCGGTCTTGCCGACGCCGGGCTCGCCGATCAGCACCGGGTTGTTCTTCGTCCGGCGGCACAGGATCTGGATGACGCGGTCGAGTTCCGTATCGCGTCCGATCAGGGGATCGAGCAGGCCGTCCATGGCGGCCTGCGTGAGGTCGCGGCTGAACTCGCTCAGCAGCGAACTTTCCTTGGGGCGGTTGGAAGACACCTTTTCCGAACTCGACCGCTGGATCTCATCCCGCACCTGCGTCAGGCGCAGGCCGCGCTCATGCAGGATGTCGGCGGCGAAGCATTTCTCTTCGCGCAACAACCCGAGAAGCAAATGCTCGGTGCCGATGTGCTTGTGATTGAGACGTTCGGCTTCCTCGGCGGCGTAGGCGAGCACGCGCTTGCACTCATGGCTCAAGGGCAGATCGACGGAGGTCGAAACCTTTTCGCGCAGCGTGGTGTGCGCCTCGATCTGCTTGCGAATGGATTCCACCGATGCGCTGGATCGCAGAAAGCGATTGGCGAGCGCCTTATCTTCGCGCAACAAGCCCAGCAGCAAATGCTCGGTTTCGATACAAGGACTGCCGAACTGGCTGGCCTCATAACGCGCAAAAAAGATGACACGCCGAGCTTTCTCGGTATAACGTTCAAACATGTTGAGTGCCCTCGCTAATATTAGACGGATTCCCCAGGGCCACGGATTCAAGCAGATGGCTGGCCGCGACCAACTGCCCTCTTTCGAGCGTGACAACACGGTCCGCGCGATGCGCAAAGTTCAGATTGTGAGTGACATGGATGGAAGTCAGGCGGCGGGAACGATGCAATTCGTCCAGCAGATCCATGATCATTTCGCCGGTTTTAAAGTCGAGACTGCCGGTGGGTTCGTCGGCCAGCAGCACGCTGGGGTTGCCCGCCAGAGCGCGCGCCAAAACCACGCGCTGTTGTTCGCCGCCGGAGAGTTCGCCTGCGCGATGAGTGGCGCGGCTGCGTAAACCGACCTCCTCCAAACGCGCCATCGATACGGGTTCTGCTTCCTGCTGGCTTTGACCGCGTATCAGCAGGGGCATCATCACGTTCTCGAGCGCCGTGAATTCGGCCAGCAGGGAGTGAATCTGCCAGACAAAGCCCAGTTCCCGGTTGCGGAATTCCGCAAGCTGGTTCGCCGGTAGCTGGCAAATGTCATTCTGCCCGAAGTATATCGCACCCTCCGTTGGCCTGTCCAGACCTCCAAGTAGATGAAGCAATGTACTTTTTCCACTTCCCGACTCGCCCACTAGCGCCAGCTTTTCACCTTGCGCGACTTCCAGGTTGAGGCCGGAGAATACCACCAGATCGGCATCGCCGGAGCGGTAGACCTTAGATAGGCCTACGGCGCGGACCGCGGGTTCTGTCGAAGCGGACATAACCTATACAACTATCTTATCGTTAAGCGCAACTCGGGAGGCCGCACTAAGGTGAAATTATGAGAAAACTTCGGCGAGGGGGAGTTCTAGTGTGGGGTTTTCAGTGCGCAGAACATCGCCTTTGAATTCGTGGAGGCCCGCCTCGGGTGTGGCGACGAACACGTGACGCGAGGCGGGGTCGAACTGCCAGATGTAACGCACTCCCCTCGCGAAATGGTCCTCGATGCGCTGGCGGAGTTCCAACAAATTGACGGTGGGCGAAAGAATCTCGATCACCAAGAACGCCGGCATCGCATCGGAACTATCTGGCCTTATGTGGATACTTGCGCCGCCGAGGAAGATGCTTAGGTCCTTGGTGTGGGATTCCAGATAGGCCACCAATTTAGAACGCAGAAGTTCGCCTAGGCTGGCGGACGAATCGGTCCCGTGAGCCACAAGCTCCGCGCGGACGCGATCGAGAGCGAGGCCGCGTTCGCGCAACAGGGTCGCGGCCAGGCAATTTTCTTCGCGCAGCAAGCCCAACAGCAGGTGCTCGGTGCTAATGTGCCTGTGTTTCAGCCGCTCCCTCTCCTCGGCGGCATACGCAAGCACGCGCTGTGACTCATGGCTCAGGGGTAAATCGACCGCAGTCGAAATCTTCGGCCGCGACGGAGTGACGGCGCGGACTCGTTCACGAAAGGATTCGAAAGAATCGACGGAAGTCAGGAAACGGTGGGCAAGCGCTTTGTCTTCTCTGAATAGTCCGAGCAGGAGATGTTCGGTCTCAATGCAGTCGGCGCCGAACTGGCTGGCTTCGTAGCGGGCGAAAAAGATGACGCGGCGGGCTTTTTCGGTGTAGCGCTCGAACATAACGCCCCTCTGGTTAGGCGAAGACTTCGGCGAGGGGGAGTTCCAGCACGGGGTTCTCGGTGCGCAGAACATCACCCTTGAATTCGTGGAGGCCTGTCGTTGGCGTGGCGACGTATACTTGGCGGCTGGTCGGATCGAGCACCCAAACGTAACTTACGCCCATCGCGAGGTAATCGTCGATCCGTTCTTTCACGCGCTTCATGCGGTCTTCTGGCGAGAGGATTTCGACGCACAGGAACGGAGGCGTGCGGAAGATCTGCTCGGTGGCCTTGCCCAGCACCACGCAAACGTCGGGAATTCGGAAGCGCGTTTTCGACACCTGAACGCGCTGCTCGACCACCACGCTGATATCCCAGTTGTTTTGCCGCGAGCCAGAAATAAACCGCGACGGCCGTTTGCAGACTGCTGTGATCCAGTTCGCCCAAGTTACGCTCCTCGATGCGCCCGTCCACGTAGTCGCAATCCGGCCGATAGCTCGTCGCCAGATACTGTTCTACGGAGATCAGCGTCCCTGTGGGCATGTCCTCAAGCTACCACGATGTTTACGAGCTTATCCGGTACTACGATGATCTTCACCACGCGTTTGCCGGTTATAAACGGCTGGACTTTGGGATCCGCCAGCGCTAACTTTTCGATTTCCGCCTGCGGGGTGCCGAAGGGGACGGACAAACGTCCGCGCACCTTTCCGTTAACTTGCAACACCACGTCGGCGGCGTCCTCTTTGGCGAGCGCTTCATCGAAGGCGGGCCATGGCTGCCGGAACACGGGACCGATGCGGCCGAGCTGTTCCCAGAGTTCTTCCGCCAGATACGGAGCGAATGGGCCGATCAACAACACCACTGAGGGTAAGATCTGATCCAGCGCGGCTCGCGACAGGTTTGCTTCTTCATCGTTGAGCGTGTTGAGCAATTCCATTAGCGCCGCGATTGATGTGTTGAAGTGCCAGCGATTGTTGAAGTCCTCGGTGACCTTCTGGATGGTCTGGTGCAATTTGCGGAGCGCACGCCGGTCAGCGGCGGCATCGCCGACGGCCTCGCGGTCGATGTTCCGCGTCACGAAGCGGTAGATGCGTTCGACAAACTTCCGTGGGCCGCCGACGCTCGATTCGATCCACGGCATGTCTTTCTCGGGAGCGTTGGCGAACAGCACGAACAAGCGGCAGGTATCGGCGCCGTATTTGCCGACCATCTCTTCCGGGTCGACCACGTTGCCTTTGGATTTCGACATCGCCGAGCCGTCGGAGCCCAGTACCATGCCCTGCGTGAACAGGTTCGTCGCGGGCTCGTCGTTCGTGATCATCCCCAAGTCGCGCATGACTTTCGTGAAGAAGCGCGAGTAGATCAAATGCAGAATCGCGTGGGTGACGCCGCCGATGTATTGATCGATGGGAAACCAGCGCTTGATCTGCGCGGAGTCGAAGGGCGCGGCGTCGTTCTTGGGATCGCAGTAGCGATAGAAATACCAGGACGAATCGACGAAAGTGTCCATGGTGTCGCTCTCGCGCTGGGCGTCCGCGCCGCACACCGGGCACTTCACGTTCATGAACGAGGCGACTTCAGCCAGCGGCGAACGGCCTTTGCCGGTGAACTTCACGTCGTAGGGCAGGATCACCGGCAAGTCTTTTTCTGGAACCGGGACGACGCCGCACTTCGGGCAGTGGATCATCGGAATCGGCGTTCCCCAATAGCGCTGGCGCGAAATTCCCCAATCCTTGATGCGATAAGTGATGGCAGCCTTGCCGAAACCCTTCTGTTCTGCGTAGGCGTTCATCCGGCGGCGGGCTTCCTCGCTCGCCAGCCCGACGCCCCAACACGGAGAACGACTGGGAGCTGGACGACTAACTTTCTTTCACTCCCCAACCTTTTCTTGTCATTTCCGAAGGGACTCTGCGGTTCTTTCGCTGCGACACCAGCAATCCCCCGGCGGCAAAAGCCGGATCGCAATGTTTCTGGGTGCGGCGGGACCGAAGTCCGCCTTTCAAGACGCTTTCAGGAGTTCTACCGATGAAGATTGCCATTGCCGCCGACCACGCAGGATTTCCTCTGAAAGAGCAGGTCCGCGAGCATGTCGCGAATCTGGGCCACGAAGTCCACGATCTCGGCGCCTTCAACACTGAGCCGTCCGACTATCCCGACTTCGCCGTGCTGGTAGGCAAGGAGTTGATGGCTGG
>CAVVZG010000175.1:0-5068 GCA_963752205.1 Bryobacterales bacterium
TAGGGCTTTGGCCGCGATGGGAGTACGTGGGCGCGCGAGCAATTTACAAGTCTTGCAGCTAAACGCTCCCAGCCCGGCAAGTCCGCCCGACAAAGCGGTAAACGAAGGAAGAGAACTACTGCTGTCGAAAATCACCAAATCGCTGCGTACCCGCGCGCAGGAATCGGCGGTGTTATGAAATTCGAAACCGCCTTGGAACTACGCCGGGCCGGGCGCCTGGATGAGGCGCTCGAACTCCTTCGCAACCCCGGTGAATTCGATCCGCAGATCTCAAGTATGAGAGCGGAGATCGAGTTCGCGTTGGGCCGTTTCGGGGAGGCGGCGTTGAGTTATTTCGCGGTCACCATTTCCGATCCTGAAAATGCCGATTTGCATTACAATCTAGCCCTCTGTCTGGCCTGCTGCGAACGCTGGGATTTGGCTGCGGAGGCCTTCGAGCGCGTACTGCGGCTGGATGCGGAGCGGGCGGACGCGCGTTTGGGGCTGGGCTCGTGTCTATTGCATCTGCATCGCGCCGAAGAAGCTTTGGTCAATTTCAATCGCTGCGGCGCGGGCAGGGCGCTGTTCGGCAAGGCGGTGGCCCTGCAATCACTGGAGCGGTTTGAGGAGGCGGGGAGGGTGTATGAAACGTTGCTCGCCGCAGACCCCGATTGCGAAGAAGCTCTATCCAACTTGATCGCGATGAGTGTTGAGCGGCGTGACTTTGTACGAACTTCAGATTATTCTTCACGGCTGCTGGAGATTCGTCCGCGATCGACCGTGGCTCTGCAGGGTCTGGCCACGGCGGCGTTTCGCGGTTCGGATCACCCGGCGGCGGCCGCTTACTGCGACCGAATTTTGGAATTGGCGCCCGACAATCTGGAAGCGTGGCACAATTTTCGCGTGGCGATGGAGCGGTGCACATTCAGCGTTGGGGATTTAGGGGGAAAGCAATGACTCGTTTACGCGTTCGCGTTGAATTGAACCGGCGTAAAACCGGCGTACCCATGGAGGAACTGGTGAGCGTCGTCGAAGAGACGAGAAAGTTCTTTCAGTTGCTGGCCGAGGACGTTCAAATACCCACGGACCGTGGCGAGTGGCTGGCTTCTCACTTCGATCCGGAGTCTCTAAATTTCACGGCGGAGTTCCACGGGCCGGCGTCCACGGAGCAGATCCGCGCTTTCGGCTCGGCCTTCGGCGGAGCGACTTCTCTGCGCCGCGAGACCATCGCACAGTTCACGCGCATCGCTGACTTCATCGGCGAAGATGAGCTGGTTGGCTTCGGGCTGTATCAGTCAGATGAAGAGAGCGAACCCTCCGATTGGCGCTGCCTTTCGCGGCGTGACGCGCAGCGCTTTGCCGGCGAGATTCAACTGCTGGCGAAGGCCGCGGGAGTGTCCGCGATGGACTCTCCGCTCCCGGCGGTGATGAATGGAAGTGTGGGCGGACGGCGTCTCTTTAAAGACCGGCGGGAGCGGGAGGCGCTGGCGGCGGACCCAGCGAAGTGGATTCGTGAAGTGGAGTCGAGCTTGGCGAGCCGGATTGGACTTCTGGAGAGCAAACTTGATGCGCAGGCGCAGCAGATGCAGGGGCTGGGCAATAGTCAGGAAGTGGCCGAGGAACGATTTCTAAAACTTCTGGGTGCGATGGAGTCCGCGTGGAGTCAGGGTCCCCGGCAGTTGACGGCAGCAGCGCCGGAGGTCATCGCGCAACCTGACCCACCGCATGAACGTTCGAAATACAGTGTGGGGGTGGCTGCCGCCGTGCTTATTCTGGCGACTGCCGGAGCCGCGCAGTTCGGTCCGTGGCTGCGCTCGCCAAAATTGCCGGTGGTCCGCCCGGTCGCGGCACCGGTGGTGGCGGCGCCGGTTCAAGCTGAGGCGAGTCCTGCGAAGCTGCCGGTTGTGGAGGCGGAGCCTGCGCCGAAGATCAAGCCGGCGCCATCCGAGTCGGCTGCCATGCTGCATCAGATCTCACTGGAGATTCCGGATGACCTCAAGTCTTCGATCAAAGAGCAGGCGTTCGTCAATGTGTCCGTGGCTATCGATCCGAAAGGCAAAGTGACGACCGCGGAAGTGGAGTCGACCAAGGGCGAGGAAGCCGACCTGCTCGCTGACGAGGCATTGCGAGTTGCCCGCCGGTTTCGCTTCCGGCCCAGCCGGCAGGGCAGCAAAAGTGTCGCGAGCCAGATGGTTTTAACCTTTGTATTCGATCCCGAGCCGCTACTTGGGAACTAGGCGATCCGGCACGCCAGCCGAATGAGTTAAAGTCAGGGCCGCAAACTGCCGAAGAAGTCGTTGATGGATCAGAGAATTCACGACCGCCTGCCAGTGGTCTTGCAGGTACGAGTGACAGACCTTGCGACCCCGGATTGCTCGGCTTCAGGCGACGCGATCGATCTGTCTGAATCTGGCATCGGCGTTTATCTGCCGCTGCAATTCATGCCCGGGACATCGGTCCAGTTGAATATTAAGGACACTGTACTTTTCGGGTTCGTAGCCTATGCTTGCCCGGAACGCTCTTTTTTCCGCACTGGCATCGAAGTGGTGCAGGTTTTGATTGGAACCTCAGGGCAATCGCAACTTCTCAAGGCTGCGCTCGAAGAAGCGATGCCGAACCTGCAGATGGAATACTCCGGTCCCCGCTAATCCCATTCCCTGGCCGCCGCGCCGCCGTATGTTAGATTAGCGGTTGCGACTCGGGCCATGATCGACACAGCAATCCGCGGGATCGTCTTCGATCTGGATGGCGTGCTTATCCAATCGGCTCCCAGCCACGCAGCTGCGTTTGCGCAGATCTTCGCGCGGCGCGGGATTCATGATTTCCAATATGCGCCGTACGCCGGGTGGCGCACGCTCGACGTGGTCGTCGATGTACTTGCGCGACGGGGCCTCACGGAGAGTCCTGACGCGATCGCTGAAATGGCTCGCGAAAAGAGCCGGTTGGCGAGCGAGTTGCTTGACGCGAGCCGCCCGCTGTCGAAGGGTTGTGAAGCGACGCTAGCGGAATTGGCTAGCGGATTCCGCTTGGCTTTGGCGAGCTCGGGCTCGCGGGCCAGTGTCGATGCTTTTTTGAAGTTGACGGGCTCTCTCTCTCTGTTCACTTCGGCCCTGAGTGGGGAGGACGTGGCTCACGCCAAGCCCCATCCCGAAATTTACCTGCGCTCGGCTGAAGCACTCGGCTTGGACGCAAGGGAGTGTCTGGTTGTCGAGGATGCCGTGGCCGGGGTGACGGCGGCGCGGGCAGCGGGGTGTCCTGTGGTGGCGGTGGCGGGGACGTGCTCGGCTGCTGCGCTGCTGGCGGCGGGAGCCGATCAAGTGGTGGCGGGCGTTGATGAATTGGTCGCGCCGCCCCAGGCCATCGATCCTAGCTGCTGGACTGCGGTGGTTCCAGCGGCGGGGCGGGGTAAGCGGTTGGGATTTTCGCGGCCTAAGATTTTGTACCCCTTGGGTGGACGGCCGATCCTCGACTGGCTGCTCGATTTTCTGGTTCCCCATTGCGCGTCGCTGGTGTTTGTACTTTCCCCGGAGGGCGCGGGCGAGGTGACGGCTGCACTCGAGCAGCGCATCCCGGGGCGCTTCGCGGTGGTGATACAGGAAAGCCCGACGGGCATGGGCGATGCGGTGGCATTTGCGCTTCCTCAAGTGCGGACCCAGCACGCGGCAGTGGTCTGGGGGGATCAGGTGGCGCTGCGACGCGAGTCGGTCGGAACCTGTATGCGGCTGCACCAAGGTCCTCTGCATGCGAGCGTAACTTGCCCCACTGTGCTGCGCGCGAATCCTTACATCCATTTCGAGCGCGACGAGAACGGGCGGTTGGTCGGCTTGAAGCAAGCTCGTGAGGGCGACGCGATGCCGGAGACAGGCGAGAGCGATACTGGCTTTTTTTGCTTCGAGACGGCGGCTGTGCGCCGCTTGCTGGACCAACTGCGCGCTGAAGGCAGTGTGGGAACCGCGACGCGCGAGTTCAATTTGCTGCCGGTGATCCCGCTGGCGGCGCAGCGGGACGTTGTGCTGACGCCGCGCGTAATGCGGCTCGAAGAAACGGTCGGGGTCAACACTCGCGAAGACGCGGCCATCGTCGAGGCGTATCTGGGAAGCTCGCATGGCCGCTAAATCGGAGATCGATCCGCAACTCGCGGCGCCCGCCCGCTCCCAGATCAATGTGGTGTTGTTCTCGGGCGGGAGCGGCACGCAAAGCATTACCGCGGCGCTGCAGAAGCATCCGCAGATTTCGCTTAAGATCCTGATCAACGCTTACGATGACGGGCACTCCACCGGCCGTCTGCGCCGCTTCGTGCCGGGGATGCTGGGCCCGTCCGACGTGCGCAAGAATCTCGGCCGTCTGATGCCCCACGAAGAACGCAGTGAGAAAAGCCTGGCGCTGGTTTCCGATTTTCGCCTGCCGGTGGGTGTTGCGCGCGGCGATGCCCGGCGACGATCGCCAAAATCGCCAGATGCAGCAGCCGCAGCCAAGCGATGCGCACGATCCGCCAGCGCAGCGCTGCCGCCGATCGGAATCACAAATAGCCCCACCACGTTGAACGCGATGATGGCGAAATGCACGACCAGAATTGTCTCCGCGATCACCGCATCCGATAGCATCTAGATGATCTGCTCGACCGCCTTGACGAACTTTTGGTAATTCAGGCGACGCGACACTCGAAAACCAGGTGCTCAAGCTGCCATCCTTCGCCACCAGATATTTGAAGAAATTCCATTGCGGCCCGGCCAAAAACCCGCCCTCCTCGGCCGCCCATTTGAAGAACGGATGCGCCTCCGGCCCCTTCACATGCACCTTTTCCATCATCGGAAAATCGACGCCGTAATTCAGCTCGCAAAAGCTCGAATCTCCTCGGCATTCCCCGGCTCCTGCCCGCCGAAATCGTTCGACGGCACGCCGATCACCACCAGCCCGCGCCTCCTTATGGGCCCGCCACAGCGCCTCCAGCCCCTTATATTGCGGCGTGAACCCGCATTTGGACGCGGTGTTCACCACCACCAGCGGCCGGCCCGCCAGCGCGCGCAACGGGTACGGCTCGCCCTTCAGCGTCGTGAAATTGTACTCGTAAGCCCCCATTTTGCGCCCC
>CAVVZG010000176.1:0-21758 GCA_963752205.1 Bryobacterales bacterium
GATGTATTGCTGAAGTCGTAGGCCGCTGGACCACCAGATGAAATCGGACAGCGCCGGTTCCGCGCTCGTCGCTCGGCGTAACACCGGTTGTTCCCGGATGCCCCTGCGCCAGCTGCGCTTGGAGTTCCTTCGCGAAAACATCCAGCAGACTTTGAATGGATGGGTTGATGTGGGTCACGTTAGTAGACTCCCCGCGGCGTCGGCCAGCGCCGTTCGATGTAGCTGCGCAGGCGGAGAACCGCTTGCGCCTTGATCTGCGAGATGCGCGTGATGTGCAGATCCAGAATCGGCGCGATCTCGCGAATGTTCTGGCCCTGCCGGTAGTAAAGATCCAGCACCAGCCGCTCTGGCCCCGGCAGCTTCTCCAAGCCTTCCTGAATCAGTTTCTGCAATTCCGAGCGTTCCAGCAGCAGGGCCGGCGAGTCGCTCTTAGTATCCGCGATATAGCTGACCAGATTCCGCGAGTCATCCTCGTTCAAAGGCGCGTCCAGGCTTCCGATGCTGATCCCGCGCAATTCCGCCAGCCACTCTTGATACTCGCGCAGAGGCAGGCCCAGTTCGGCCGCGATCTCTTCTTCGCTCGGCGCGCCGCTGCAGGCGCTGCTCCAGGGTATCGAGCGCTGCCTGCACCACTTTCAATCTCTTCCGTTTATGCGGAGCGATGCCGTCCATGCCGCGCACGCTGTCGAGGATCGCGCCACGGATTTTGTATTCGGCGTAGGTCTTAAGCTTGACGTTGAACGAGGCGTCGAAATTATCGATCGCATTGATCAATCCGATAATCCCGATGGAGATCAGGTCCTCAAGATTGGTATTCCCCGGAAGCTTTTCGTGAATTCTGCGTGGCGATCCAATTCACCTGCGGCAGGTGATCCAGAATCAGCTGCTCGCGGGACGCAGTGGGGTTCTCCGGCTGCTCGGAATACGCGGAAGTGCTGAGAGTTGCCATGCCTTCCTATGCAACCGCCTGTGCGCGTGCTTTCGCGCGCTCCGCCGGCAGGCTGAGCAGATCTTTATAAGATGCCGGGCGAATGTCGTTGGGGATGCCCGGCCCGTGCGCCACAAACGAAAGTTTCAATCCCGCCCGTGCCGCTTCTGAAAAGATTGAGCCAAAAGATTGCGTCTCATCCAACTTCGTCACCAGCAATTTAGCCGGGCCGGAAAGGCGCGTATCTTTCAATGCATAGACGCAGGTCGCGCGCCTTCATGTAGCCGGGAACCACCAGGTGAACGTCCAGTTGCGGGCACTCCGCGAAAGCCGCCGCAGCCGCTTCCGCCGCCTTCGAATCGGCGCCGGAGTAGCCCGGAGTATCCACGAATACGGTTTCCTTTTGGCGAGTTTCCGCGATCAACCCCGGCAGCAAGTACGCCGCCGGCACTTCCTCGAACCCAATGTTGTTCGCCTCCGCCACCGACTGAAGTTGTAAATGCGCGGCGGCCCGCGACATATCGAGCGACAGCAGCCGCGCCGGCCGATCATTCGCAAAGCGGGCTCTCAGCACCGCGAGCTTCGCCAAGCTGGTGGTCTTGCCCGCACCGCGCGGCCCCACCAGAACCACTGCCGGATTTTCGTCATCCGCGCCCAGACGCGGAGCTAAGCCCACACGATTTTCCAATTCCACCCGCAGAAACGCCTCTAAACGTCCCCAATCGACGCGCTGCGGCTTCCAGCGATTGCCGGCATTCCCCGCGCCCGTGGAGAAAGCGTCGGTAGCCATGGTCGCTTCCAGGCGATCGATAATATCCTTGCCCAACGCGGGCTCGATTTCAGCTGCCATCAGGTGCGCGTAAACATCCGCCAACTCCGGCACGGCTCGCTGCATGGTCAACTGCACTTGTGACGAACGAACCAGCAGCGTCCGGATCTCGTCGATTTGCTGGTGCAACTGCTCCAAGCTGTACGCGTGCCGGTGCTGGCGCAGGGCTCTCGACCTTGCTTTCCACCCTGGTCACCGGAAGCGAAGCCGGCGCCTCGCCCGCCACAGCCGGGCTAACCACGCCGAAGATGACCTCGTAATTCATTCCGCTGGGATGATCCGCCGGCGCTTTCCGCGTATTGAGGAGCATGGCCTCTTCGCCCAGCTCTTCCCGCGCCTGCGCCATGGCCTGGTCAACCGACTTCGCGAAATAGGATTTGATTCGCATCTGATCACGCTTCATTTATTCAATTACCCCGCGCGAACGTACTTTTACATCTGTAGGAAGCTCGTTATGCGACAGCACTGTTAGGCTTGGCATCGACGACTCCACGATCTGCCGCAGGAAATAGCGCGACCCAGCGCTGGTGATCACCACCGCCGTTTCGGCCTTCGCGATTTTGCGTTGCAGCCGCCCCAAAATGTCTCGGATTCCTTCCGGAGCCATGGCCAGCACGCTGTTCATTTCGCCGTGCTCGACCGACGATTCGATCGACCGTTCCAGCGACGGGTCCACCAGATACGCCGGCAACTCGCCTTGCGCGTTAACCAACTGCCGGACGATCGAGCGCCGTATGGCTTGGCGCACGTATTCGGTGAGCAGGACCGGGTTCTTGCTGCTGTGCGCAGCTTCTCCCAGTGCCTCTAGCATTCCGACGCCGTCGCGGATCGGCACACGTTCCCTGAGCATATTCTGGATCACTCGCTGGATCGTGCTTAGAGGTAGCAATTTCGGGACCAAATCCTCGATGACCTTGGGATTTTCCTGCGCCACCCGGTCACAGAACACCTTGGCATCCTGCCGCGTGAACAATTCGTGGGCATGCCGCCGGACCAATTCGGTCAAATGCGTTCCAATCACGCTCACGGCGTCGACCACGGTGTAGCCGCTGCTGCGCGCGCGGTCCACCTGATCCTGGCGAATCCAGATAGCGGGCAGTCCAAACGCGGGATCGACGGTCGCTTTGCCTTGCAGCGTCGGATCGGGATTTCCGCTCGGAATGGCCAATTCATGGCCCTGCATCAGCTCAAAGCGGGCAATCTCGCTGCCGCGCATCTGGATCACGTATTCACGCGATCGCAGGTTCATGTTGTCTTTCACTTTCACCGGCGGCATCAGGTAGCCAAGCTGAGTGGCCAGTTGCCGGCGAATACCGGAAACACGCGTGAGCAAGGGCGACTCCGCTCCGCGCTCCACCAGATTCACCAGGCCTAAACCGACTTCCACGGAAAGGGGCTCCACCTTGAGCAAGCCTTCCAGATTTTCTTTGGGTTTGGCCTCCGCCACTGTCGAATCCGCGGCGATAGCGGCAGTTTTTTGACGCATCCTCCAGGAAACCGTGCCTAATCCGCCTCCCATCAGCAGGAACGGAATCGTCGGCAACCCCGGCAGCAGCGCGAGCGCGACAAGAACTCCGCTAGCCAAGAGCAGAGGCTGCGCATTCCCTAACAGTTGCTTGTGGACTTGCTCGCCCAGGCTATCCTCCGCGCCGGTCCGGGTGACGATCAAGCCGCCTGAAATCGAGATCATCAGCGCTGGGATGACGGTGACCAGGCCGTCGCCGATGGTTAAAACCGTATAGGTTTCGAGCGCACGGCGCAGTTCCATGCCATGCTGCAGGACTCCGATCAGGAACCCGGCGATAATGTTGATGCCGGTAATCAGGATGCTGGCAACCGCGTCACGCTGCGTGAAGCGGGACGCGCCGTCCATGGCTCCGAAGAATTCCGCCTCGGCCGAAAGGTGTTTCCGGCGGGCGCGCGCTTCGGTCTCGTCGATCATCCCCGAATTGAGATCGGCGTCAATCGACATCTGTTTTCCGGGCAAAGCGTCCAACGTGAAACGCGCCGTCACTTCCGAAATGCGAACCGCGCCATGGTTGATGACGACGTACTGGATCGCGATCAGCACCAGGAAGATCACCGCGCCAATAATGTAGTTGCCGCCGACCACGAAGCTGCCGAACGCCTCAATCACGTGGCCCGCCGCAGAAGTTCCGGTATTTCCATTCAACAAAATGAGTCGCGATGACGATATGTTCAGTGCCAGACGGAACAGAGTGAGCAAGAGCAGAGTAGTGGGGAAGACGCTAAAATCGACAGGACGCCGGATGTACACCGCCACCATCATGACGATCACGGACAACATGATGTCGCTGACGATCAGGAAATCAAGAAGCGCGCCCGGCATGGGCATGATGAGCGCGAGTACGATCGCCACTACGGCAATGGGCACACCCATCTCGCCGAAACCCGCCGTAAAGCGTGTCCACGGGGTCGCGATGGTCTTGGTCCCGATTGCTGTGGCGTCCGCCATAAATAACTAACCCGCGATCGCTTCCAATGCCTTGGTCTTGTATAGCAAAGTGGTGCGTTTCATTCCCAGAATGTTCGCGGCTTTCGCTTTATTCCCGCCGCAAGCGCGCAGCGCTTCTTCGAGCAATAACTTTTCCACGCGCGCGGTGACTTCCTCAAAATTGACCCCCGCCGCGGGAACGCGAATCTCCGGTTCCATCGCCGCGAACCGTTCGCGGAGAAGGAAACTGAAAATCCCCCAGGTACAACCGGCTGCGGTTTCCAGCCAGTGTCACCGCCATCTCGATCGAGTGCTCCAGCTGGCGGACGTTGCCCGGCCAATGATAGCTGGTCAACCGATCGAGAGCGCTCGACGATAGAACCTTAGGCTCGATACCCTCGCGCGAGCAAACTTTTTCGATGAAGTGATCGACCAGCAGTGGAATATCGCTGATACGGTCGCGCAGCGGGGGAACCTGCACCGGTACTACATTCAAGCGGTACAGCAAATCCTCGCGAAATGTCTTATTCTCAACAGCCGCATGCAAATCCACATTCGACGCGGCAATCACGCGCGTATCGATCGGAAGCGATTCCGAGCTGCCGATTCTCTGAATCTGCCGCTCCTGCAAAACGCGCAGGAGTTTCGATTGCGCTTCGAGCGGCAACTCTCCGATTTCATCCAAGAAGATCGTCCCGCGATGAGCCTGTTCAAAGTGCCCCGAGCGCGGATTCGTCGCGCCCGTAAACGCGCCCTTCGCGTGCCCGAATAATTCCGCTTCCACCAGGTTCTCCGGGATAGCGGCGCAATTGACCGCCACCATTTCGGATTCCGCACGCCGGCTAGCCATGTGAATCGCGCGCGCGACCATCTCTTTACCGGTTCCGGTCTCGCCCGTGATCAGCGCTGTCGCTTGTCGCGGTCCGATCAAACGGATCAGCGCGTGCAGATCGCGCATCGGCTGGCTATCGCCGATCAGAAGATTCGCCCAAGCCTCGCGCCTCGCGCCGGCCCGAGGAGCCTCCCGTACAACCGCGCCCAACGCTTCCGCGGTCTGCACCCCGGTCAAGTGGTGGAACATGGCCGGAGGCCGCACCAGCGATTCGTCGAGCAACGATTCTTTGTCGTAAATAACCACTGGCAGCGGCACCGCTGTCCGGTGCGCTTGCGCTAACGCCGCGCGAATAACTGAGGCTGCCGCAGGTAATTCGATCAGCACCGCCCGAAAGCGGTCTTCGATGCGGTTCCAATTGGTGTTCAGGCCGTCGGCGACCACCACCCGCAACTGCGTCACCCGCTCAAATGCTTGCACCAGATCCACTTGCGGGTTCGAGGTCAGCCATAAAACTGTCGACACTTTTAGTTCTCCCGTAATACTGTCTGCACGTTAGTACTGCGCGATAGACCTTACATCGGCCTAAGGTAGAGAAAACCTTAGGCCTTAGCAGATCGCACTATACGTTCGTGGATTTGTTGCGATATGTACCCGTGATGGATGACCAGTTCGCACAGCAAGCTCATCGGGACTACATCGAGAGCAAAGTCTTTTCCGCGCATCCCGTGGAACGCGTTCAAATGTTGTATGAAATCGCGATCGGCAGCGTGAATACCGCCATCGCGCGCTTCAAGGATGGCGATATCTTTGCGCGCGGCCGGGCCGTCACGAAAGCGCACGAGGCTGTGGACGAATTGACCCTGGCGCTGGATCATTCCGTGGGCGCGAGTTTCACGCACACGCTGGCCGAACTGTACGGCTATGTGCAGCGGCAATTAATGGCGGGCCATCAGCCAAAAGTCGGAAGAAGCGTTTCAGAACGCCCTTTCGGTCCTCACCACGCTGGCCGATGCCTGGAAGGAAGTGGTCATCCGGACCTGCGGCAGCGAACCTTCGCATGTAGAACCAGCCTTGCCGGAACCGGCCGCGAGCGAGCACCCGCGTTCGGGCTACGAAGGGGTTCCGCTGATGGCGTCTACTTCGTCGCGGGATTGGAGCGGCTAGCCGCTTCCGCCGCCGCACTGGCCGAAGCCTGGTCCAGGCTGTTGGAGATCATTTTCGCCAAACCCAGCCCGCCGTGCGCGCTCAGTGCGCGGGCGAAATATTCGTCGGCCATCTGCATAGTGGAGGCAGACGTCTGGTCATCTTCGCCTGCACCCATCCATCCGCCTTCTTCTTCGTGCGCCGATTTGAGGATCTGGCCCATCATCAGCGATTCAAACTGCATGGCCGCGTCTTTAGTCTTTTGCGGACTGTCCGTCTTCTGCGACGATGCTGTGAATCCCAGTCGCGAGTCCGGGGGTTAATACTCCGGAAATAAGAGAGTCTGCCATGGGAGTTTAGAGAACGTCTATATCCGCTTCCAGCGCTCCCGCGGCCCGCAAGCTTTGCAGAATCGCAATCACATCGCGCGGCGTGGATCCAATCGAGCCTAGAGCATGCACCAGCTGTTCCACCGTTGCGCCCTGCTTGAGCACCAAGCTGCGCGACTTCTCTTCCTTGGTGTTGACCTCGACCTGCGGAACCACCGTGGTTTGCCCCTGCGAGAAAGGCGCCGGCTGCGAGACCGTATTAACGGTCTGAATCTCCACTGTCAGATTGCCGTGCATAATCGCCACCGGGGAAACGCGCACTTCCTTGCCCATCACGATTGTTCCCGTACGTTCGTTGATGACTACGCGTGCCGGCCGGTCGGCCTGAACTGTTAGCGCCTCGATCTCGGAAATGAATTCGACCGATCGACTGGCGTACTCTGCCGGAATCGTCACCGCTACCAGCGCCGAATTCTCCGGCTTGGCGAGCGGCGGTTTTCCATCCGCGAACTTATCGTTGATCACGTTGCTGATGCGCAGGGCCGTAGTGAAATCCGGCTGCATCAGCTGCAGCTTCACATGGCCATTGGGCGAAACCGTGGGCGCAGGACGCTCAATCGTAGCGCCTCCCGGAACGCGGCCGACGGTGGGATGATTTACCGTCTGGCTGTTCCCTCCCCTTCCGGCCACGAAACCTCCCGTTACTACCGAACCCTGTGAGATGGCGTAAACCTGACCGTCGATGCCCTTCATGCTGGTCATCAGCAGCAGTCCGCCTTGCAAATTCGCCGCGTCTCCCATGGAGCCGACGGTTACGTCGATATGCATACCCGGCTGCCCGAACGCCGGAAGCGTGCCCGTGACCATCACCGCCGCCGTATTTTTCACCGCGAACAGAGTCGGATTGCTGGTGACGCCCATTTGCTGCAACATATTCGCCAGGCTCTGCGCCGGAAACAGCGTTTGCTGCTTGTCGCCCGTGCCCTTCAGTCCCACCACCAGGCCATACCCGATGAGCTGGTTGTCGCGCACGCCCTCGATCGATACCAGTTCCTTGAGCCGCGCGCCGTTGGTCTGCGGTTCGAGCGCCAACGTCAAAAGCGGAAGAATAACAGAAAGCATTTTTCGCGAAATCTCCTAAAAGGGCAAGATCCCTAGCAGCAGCCGGTAGAGGATGTTGGGCCGGTGCACCGAATCTTCGACCACGCCCTTGCCGTTCACCTGAATTTCCATTTGCGCGAGTCTAGAGGACGGCACCGTGTTGGTAGTATCCAGATCGATCGGGCGAATCACGCCGCGCACGGTAATGGTCTGGTTTTCGGAATTAATCCCCACGATCTTGGTGCCTTCGACCACCAGATTGCCGTTCCGGAGAACGTGCGTCACTCGCGCGGAAACGGTCGTTGTCAGCGTGGTGGTGCGGCTGGTTGTACCTTGTCCATTCAAACTCGTTTGTCCGCCCAAGTTCGCCAGGTTGGCCCAGGGCCCGGTAGCCTTCGTGAGCCCGGCTAGCGCGGTGATGCTGCTTTGCGTGCTCGACTGGCGGGAGGTCTTCACCGCTCCTGTACTCACCGCCGACGCGCTTTCCTGAACCGCGATTGTCACAATGTCATCGATGCGCCGCGAGCGTTGATCCGCCGCCAAATCCGAGAACCATGCCGCCGGAGTCCATAGCGATCCCGTGGGAACCGTCGGCCCAGTTGTGGTTTCGGGCTGCGAAGCTTGCTCGATGTACTTGTCCAGCGCCGAAGGCGGCTTGGGCTTCACTTTCTTATCATTCTTGGGCGCCCCCAGCACACCGCTGGCTGCCGCGCACAACAGAATAACGGCGATGGCGATCTTCTTCATTGCAGCGAATCCCCCACCATGACCCGGTTCTTTCCCACCACCATAGCGGGAAAATCTTTACCGCTCGAGAGATTGTGCATCAGAATCGACGACCCCTTAAATCCGTCGGACTGCGCTTTAGCCTTCACCACCAGATGAGCGGCGCCGGCGAAGACCTGAACGTCCACCAGTTCGCCTTTCTCAACGTCGGGAGGCGGAGCAAGCTGCGTCTTGCGAATCGGCAGCTCGGAGCGCAGAACACTCTTCGGAAGGTATCCGATCACTTCATCCAGATCGCGCGCCATGGTCTCATCCAGCAGCGAATCCTCGCAGCTTTCCAGGCGCACCTGGTTGTTCTGAATGGGCTTTCCGCTGGGAATATTGCTAATCGCCACGATGCGGGTGACGTTGGCAACAACCCGCACCTTGGCCCACACCGGGGAATCGCCTCCGGCATTGCGCACGAATCCACGCCACATCACTTCCTGTTGAATTCCCGACGGCAGCTGCATTCCGCTTCTTGGAAAGACCAGCTCACCAACCGGAACCGGATGTTGACTGCTGGTAGAAATTTCGATTTTGGCGGCGTCGATGCCCGGGATATCGCGCAAGGTCTTGCGCAGCGCTGCCCGGATGTCGTCGGGCTGAGGCACAAACACCCGCAAAGCGAAACACACGTCGGGCAGATCTTGCAGTTCCACTCCCTGGTTCCTGGCGATTCGCTGCAACTCGACCCCTTCGAGAATGCGCGGCGCGCCGGAATCGGCTACCGCGCCCAAACGAAAATCGCCTGCTACCCGTGTAAAACCCGGGATCACCGCCGCGATATCGCGCGCGAAGATCACATCGCTCGAAATCGTATGGCATCCCGGCGGCAACGCCGACAAGGCCATTAAGAGAGGAAACGCCATCATCATCTCGTGACGTTATTCATCATTTGATACATTTCATCGGCGGCCTTCACGACCTTGGAATTGGCCTCGTAGGCACGCTGGCTGACGATCAGATTGACGAACTCATCGACCACGCTCACGTTGGATTGTTCGGTGTAGCCCTGCAACAGCGTCCCCATGCCTTCCTGTCCGCCCGGATTCCCCAGGACCGGATCGCCGGAGGCAAACGTCGGCTGATAGAGATTCTGACCCAGGCTGTTCAAACCCGCGGGATTGATGAAACCCGCGAGCTGAATCTGTCCTGCCGTCTGCGCCGCGGTCTGGCCCGGCAAGTTATAGCTCACGGTTCCGTCGGTAGCGATGGTGATTCCTTGCGCGTTCGCGGGCAAAGTGATCTGCGGACTCAGCAGATTGCCATTCGCATCCACCAGGCTGCCTTCCCGGCTCATCTGAAACTGACCGGCGCGAGTGTAGGCCAGTTCGCCGCTGGGCAGCGATACCTGGAAAAAGCCGTTCCCCTGAATCACCAAATCCAGTGGGTTAGAAGTCTGCGTGAAATTCCCCTGCGTGAAGACGATTTCGTTAGAAGCCGCGCGCGTTCCCAGGCCCAACTGCAATCCCGTCGGCACCGTGGTTTGCGCGCCCGCCGCGGCGCCCGGCTGCACCATGGTCTGGTACATCAAGTCCTGAAACTGCGGCCGCCGCGCCTTGAACCCTGCGGTATTCGAGTTCGCCAGATTGTGCGCGATGTTATCGACGTTGGTCTGCTGGGCGGTCATCCCGCTGGCAGCGCTGTACAGAGCTCTAATCATGTTAAAACCTCATCTCCCCGTTTTATTGCTGCGGTCACCCACCCACCCTGGCCACCTCGGTGAGCGCTTGCTTGTTCATGTCGGACGTAATGGTGATGGCCTTCTGCAGCATTTCGAATTGCCGCATCAGCCCCACCAGGCGCACCGCGGATTCGGCCGGCGCCACGTTGGAATTCTCAGTCTTGCCCTGCACCACCGTGGTATCGGCCGCGGCCGTAGGCACGTTCTTCGGATCGCTGGGAAGAAAATAACTATTGCCCATCTTTTGCAGCGTGGAAGGATCCTGAAAATTCACCACCTGCAGTTGGCCTATGGTTTGCCCGCTCTGCGTGATGGAGCCATCCGGGGTGATCTCCAAAGGATCTTGCGATTGCGTTTGAATGGGCTGCCCGTTGGTGTCGCGCACCGCATAGCCTTCGCTCGTCGTTAGCTGGCCACTAGGAGACAGTTGGAACGATCCATTGCGCGTATAGAGCGGACCCGCTGGCCCGTTCACCGTGAAAAATCCTTTGCCGGAGAGCGCCACATCCAACGGATTACCGGTCGGCGCCAACACGCCCTGACTGAAATCCGTCCATTGTTTCTGTATCAGTGGCAGCTTGGTGGATGCAGCCTCATCGTCGCCCTCGTTCTCGGCCGCGGTAAACAGACTATAGAACTCACGGTCGAGTTTAAATCCACCCGTCGTGGTATTCGCGAGATTGTTGGCCACCATGTCCAGCGCTTCCATGCGCGACTGCAGACCGCTGGCGGCTGTGATGGAAACTTGATCCATAACTTTGCTGAGCCAGTTTGCACGCACACGGCCAAACTGCCGCAATTCAAATTTCCCTAGAAAATTCATGGCAACTTGCGATATGGGGACAGGACCTTCCCTGCCCCACCGTCAGATTCCCGACGAAACTCGTTAGAGCACTGACAGTGGCCGCGCGCTAACTCGCTGAAAAACGAGTTCACTACAATTGGCCGCCAATCTGCATAGCAAAGGCTCAAGTGATGACAGCTTCTGCTCCGATTGTGGGAACCCTGCGTACCATTCCCGACGCCGCGTCCGCTCCTCCGCCCGATAGCGGAGCGCCGGCGCATGCGAATTTCCGCAGCGTGCTTGAGCAGTATCAATCGTCCCGCGAAAGCGCTTCGGATTCGGGCAAAACCAAGGACACGCGCCAACAGAACCAGAAGGATTCCACTGCAACCTCGACGCTTCCTGTTAATCCAATCGTCCCGCAGGCCGTGACGCCGCCGGTGGAAGCACACCGCCTGATTCTCCCTTTCACCACATCCATCACCTTGCGGCAAGACACCACCGCTTCGCCGGACGATGCAGCCACGCAGGATTCCACTACCGCAACGGATCCGACTCCGCAGCCTGTAGGAACCGCAACAACTGTGCTCCCTCCCGCGATTTTCCAGAACGCGTTCGATCTTCGCACCTTGGCCCTGGGGAGCGATTTGAAAACGGTCAGCATCCCCACTATGGCGCAGCTGATAACACGCACCAAGTGGCAGGCTGGCTTATCGAAGGATTCAGCTCCGTCCCAAGCACCCGCGACACCCGATCTGTCGACCCTAATTCTTCCCGCGCCTGCGATTGCCCCCATGCCGCTCACGAGCGCCGCTGAACTGCAGCTTTCCGTTCATATTCCAGCTGCGCCGGCCGCCCCGCAAGACTCCTCAGCCGCCGCCGCGCCCGATGCCAGTACAGTACTGCCGCCGGTTATCGAAGGGGCCGAAGACACCACCGCTGCCCCGCCGCAAGGTTCTCTCGCCTTCGCCGCCCGGCTCTCTCCAAACGAAGAAACGCCGGCCCCCGCGCCCGACGCAGGCGGCGCCGCCGATTCGCAGCCGCGCGCGCAAGTCTCCCTGCAGGGACCCTTCACGGCAAAGCAGGCCCTGTCCGAAGCAGATCAAACATCCGACGCACACAACGGCGAGAGTGGAAGTCAGTCGTCGGATCAAGAAAAGATGAGTGACCGCTTCGCCAAGGCTGAGATGCTGCTCCCGCAAATGCACGCCGCCAGCACGGATCAACCCTCTGCCGCCCCGGCCAGTCACGCGTCGTCCACCAGCCCGCTATCGCCGGCAGCTCGCATGGATCAAGTTCTGGATCCTCCCGCAACGGCGCCCAGCGGCAAGCACGATATTACGATTCGGATTCCGGACTCCAACACCGACCAGGGCACCGCCGTGCGCTTCGTCGAACGCGCCGGTGAAGTCCACGTATCCGTGCGCACCAGCGACACCGAAATGGCGCAGACCCTGCGTGGCGGCCTGAATGAGTTGGTAACCCGCCTCGAAGACGGCGGCATTCGCACACAAGTCTGGCAGCCGGGCTCGGATGCCCCCACCTCGCAGAACAATTCTCAGCAACCCTTCGCCGACCCCGACGGCTCGAACGGCCGCCAGTATTCATCCGGTTCGAACTCCGAACAGGAATCCAAGCAACAGAACAAACCCCGATGGGTTGAAGAGCTGGAAGGCTCCATCGGCGCCCAAAATTCTAAGGAGACCCCACAATTATGGCAAGCATAGCTTCCCCTCTCAGCAGTGCGACCGACCCTACCGCGGCCACCAGTCCGACTTCGACCTCCAACGCCCTGACCACCAGTGCGCTGGGCAACGAAACGACATTTCTGCAGCTCCTGGTGTCCGAAATCAAGAATCAGGACCCCACCGCTCCCATGGATAGCACCACCTTCCTCACGCAGCTAGCGCAGTTCAGCCAGTTGGAGCAGATGTCCGGCATTCGCCAAGACATCGAGACCGGGGCTTATGAAGCTCCCACCACTCCGTCCAGCGCTGCGAATCCCACCACCCCGACCACGGCCACCACCAATGACACGGTGGCGAATTTGGCGGCCGCCACGACACCGGCCGGTTTGGCCAGCACCGCCGCCCAGGACCTTTCGAATACAGCTTTGACGACGCCCGTGTCGACTAGCGGAATTTAAATTCATATACAGAAGGAGAAACATACATGTCATCGTTTTCCATACCACTCTCAGGCATGCTCGCTAGTGAACAGGCTCTGAATGTCGTCAGCGACAATATCGCGAACTCGAACACGCAGGGTTTTAAATCCAGCTCCGTGCTTTTCGAAGATGCCATGAACGAGGCCTCGGCGTCCCTGCAAGTTGGCGCCGGCGTGGGCAGCACCCTCACCACTCGCAATTTCACCCAGGGCACGGTGCAGACCACCGGGGGCGCACTCGACGCCGCGATTCAAGGCGGTGGCTTTTTCGTAATGCAGAATCCGTCGGGCGCCGCCACCTATACTCGCGACGGCAGTTTCAGCCTCAGCCCCTCAGGGCAGTTAGAGAGCAGCGACGGCTCTCTGGTGCAGGGTTGGACCGCCATCAATGGAGTGGTGAACCCCTCCGGAGCGGTATCCTCCATCTCCGTTCCCTCGCTCTCCTCGCAAGCCCCCACTCCCACCGCCAACATGACGGTGAGCGCTAACCTCAATGCCTCGGCGGCGGTCGGCGATTCCTTCTCCGCACCCGTTCAGGTGGTTGATTCCCTGGGCAACACCCACACCCTAACGGTCGACTTCACAAATACCGGTCCCTTGACGTGGAGCTATGCTGTGAGCATCCCCGGCCAAGATGTAACCGGCGGCACGGCCGGAACCCCCAGTTCCCTGACTACCGGCTCACTCACCTTCAGCAGCGCCGGTGTTCTAACCTCACCGGCCGCAGGTGCGCCTGTTAGTGTGAAGACCACCGGCGGATTGGCGGACGGCGCCGCGGATCTCAATATCAATTGGAATTTGTTCGATCCCACCGGCAACCCCTTAATTACCCAGTACGCCAGCGCTTCCACCACCACCGGCTCCACGCAGGACGGCGTGCAGGCCGCAACGGTTACCGGCGTGACCTTGCAGAACGGCGGCATGCTGGTCGCCACCTTCTCTAATGGAACGAACCGTACGCTCGCGCAGCTTGCGGTTGCCTCTATCTCAAATCCCGACAGCCTTATCTCGATCAACAACAATCAATATGTGACCGGTGTCGGCACCAGCACTCCCTCGGTCGGCGCGTCCGGGACCAGCACCCGCGGAAACATCGTGGCGGGATCGCTCGAGGCATCGAACGTCGACATGGCCACTGAATTAACCAACCTGATCGTGTACCAGCGTGGTTATCAGGCCGACGCCAAAGCCATCACCTCCATCGACCAGATGCAACAGACCCTGATCGCAATGCAGCTCTAAAGCGTCTGACGGAGCTTCAATTTGACAACCGAAGAACAAATGTCGCGCTACGCCCAGCTCTCCTTCCCCGTCGAAGCCGAGCTGGGCCGTTGCGAAAAACCTGTCCGGGAGATCCTCTCCCTATCTCCCGGCAGCGTTCTCACCTTGCCCAAACCGCTAGGGTCAAAAATGAATTTGTACGTGGGAGGCGCCCCCTTCTGCTCGGGAGACATGATGCGTCTGGGCAGCGCGGTGGCCATAAGAATCACCGGTTTTGAAGGCCGGAAACGGAGTCAATAAGTACCTGCAATGGAAGTGTTCCAACAGTTCTTTGTCGTTCTGATTGTGCTTGGCCTCTTGTGCGGCGCCCTATGGGCGATGAAACGCAAGGGTTGGGCGCGCACTAGTCTACGCCGCAAGCGCGACGAAGGCACGCCGCGTCTCGAAGTGATCGATCGTTTGCCCCTCACGCAGCATCATTCCCTGCATCTGGTCCGTCTAGCGGACCGGACTCTGCTCATCGGACTGTCGCCTAACGGCTGCAACTTGCTCGAGTCCGCGCAGATCGCCCTGCCCTCGGCAGTAAGGCAGGAAAGCTAAAAAGTCATGCTGCGAAATCTATTCCTCGGAGTCCTGTTCGGGACGGTCGCGTTCGCCGCCCCGGCCTCCAACTCACCGCTCGGGGCGATGGGCGCCAAAGGCTCCGCCACCACTCTCAGCCTGCCCATGCAGATCGCGCTGTCGCTCACCTTGATGGTGTTGCTGCCCGCCGCGCTGATGTCCATCACGCCCTTCCTGCGCATCACCATCGTTCTGCATTTCCTGCGCCAAGCCTTAGGCACCCAATCGACGCCGTCCAACCAAGTCTTGATCGGACTCTCCATGTTCCTGTCGCTCCTGATCCTCCAGCCCATGGCCACCGAAATTTATCACACGGCCTGGGAACCGATGGATCAAGGCAAACTCACCGCCAGCCAGGCCTTCGATGAAGGTTCCAAACCTCTCAAGACATTTCTAGTAAAGTTCGCCCGCGAAAAAGACATCGCACTGTTCGTCGAAGTCTCCAAATCCCCCGCGCCTCGCAACTCATCTGAGCTAGGCTTGCAAGTGCTGATCCCCGCCTACATTCTGTCGGAGCTCAAGACCGGCTTCCAGATCGGCGCGCTTCTCTTCTTGCCCTTCCTGGTCATCGACCTGGTAGTCGCCTCCGTCACTCTTTCGATAGGCATGGTGCAACTGCCGCCCGTAATGCTTTCCGCGCCCTTCAAGATCCTCTTGTTCGTCCTGGTGGACGGCTGGAATCTGGTCGTGGGCTCGTTGGTCAAATCTTTCTATTAGGACTCCATTCATGACTCCAGAAGCAGCCGTCCAGATTATTCGCGAAGCCCTCCTGGCAGCCTTTGGCCTGGCCGCGCCCCTGCTCTTGATCGGTTTCGGCGTCGGCATCATCATGAACCTGGTGCAAGTGGCCACCTCGCTACAGGATTCCGCCTTCAGCACCTTCCCGCGCCTGGCCGCGTTCCTCACCGGCTTTATCGTCCTCATGCCCTGGATGCTCAAGCAGCTCGTCACTTATACCGTGGGAGTCTTCACCTCCGTCGCCAAGTATGGGCACTGATCTCACGGGCACTAATCTTACAATCGACGTCGGGACCCTCTACGCTTTCTTACTGGTTCTAGCCCGTATCTCCGGAGCCTTCATCTTCGTTCCGATCCCCGGGATTCAAGCCGGCCCGCAGATCGCGCGGGCTGTCCTGTCCGTCAGCCTGACGCTGGCGCTGCAACCGCGCTGGCCCGTCATCGATCCCGACGGCGTCAGTTTCCCTTTATTGATGGGCTGGATCCTCGCCGAAGCCGGCATGGGCTTGGCCGTCGGTCTTGCGGTAGCGTTCCTTACCGAAGGTTTTCAAATGGGCGCGCAGATCATCAGCCTGCAAGCCGGCTATAGCTTCGCGAGCACCATCGATCCTACCTCCGGCGCCGACTCCACCGTTCTGATCATGATCGCCCAAACCACCGCCGGACTGCTCTTCTTCGCCACCGGCATGGACCGCCAGATCCTGCGCGCCTTCGCCGATAGCCTCAGCTCGCATCCTCCCGGCCACTTCGCCGTCTCCGTGCCGATGGTCACGCGCATGATTCAAGCCGGCTCTTCGATTTTTACCACCGGCCTGCGCCTGGTGCTGCCGCTGCTCGCGCTGCTGCTGATGGTGGAGATTTCGATCGCGCTCCTCACCCGCCTGAATTCGCAGCTTCATTTGATGCAGATCTCCATGCCCATCAAGATGCTGTTGTCCTTAACCTTGCTTGGCTGGCTGCTGCTGGTATTCCCGCAAGTATTCGCCCAATCCGCCAACCGCGCCATGCAGTTGATTTACAGTATCCTCGCGGCCTAGGGCAACGTCATGGCGGATTCCAGTAAAACAGAACAGCCTACTGGCAAACGCCTCTTAAAGGCGCGCGGCGAGGGCCAATATGCGTCCTCGCGCGAAATCATCGCCGCTGCGAATTTTCTGGTGTTCTTGGGTATTTTAGGCGCTTGGTTTCCTTCGTGGATGGACGGCATGAAGCAGATGCTGCGCCAGGCGCTGGAGAGCGCTTTCCGCGGCGAGCTCACCGTGACCACCTTCCCGCGCATTGCCGGAGTCTTGCTGAACCGCGCCTTCTTTCCGCTCTCCGTTCTCGCCGGGTTAACCACGCTGACCACCGTCGCGATAAATCTCGCCGTCACCAAAATGGGCTTCAGCCTGAAAAAACTGCTGCCTGATTTCTCGCGCTTGAATCCCGCCGGCAAAATTAAGAACATGGCCACCCAAGGCCCCGCCGCTGTCGGACAGGCGGCCGCGATGCTGGTCATTTTCAGCGGCACCATCTACATCATCGCCAAGCAGAATGCGGAAGTCTTCCTCTCACTGCCCTTCGCCAGCCTGGACGTGAGCCTCCAAACCGTCGCTGCCGCCATCAAGGATTTGCTGTGGAAAGCCGCCGGCGTGTTTCTGGTCTTCGGCATCATCGATCTGTTCCGCCAGCGCCGCCGCTACACCAAGGGCCTCAAGATGAGCAAGCAGGAAGTGAAGGAAGAGGCCAAGGAATCCGAAGTGAATCCGCATGTCAAGGGTAAGATTCGCCGCATGCGCCGCGACCTGGCCCGCCGCCGCATGATGAAGGAAGTCGCCACCGCGACCGCCGTCATCGTCAATCCGACCCACTACGCCGTGGCGCTGCGCTACCAGCACGATTCCGCCGGCACCCCTCTGGTGGTCGCCAAAGGCAAAAATTACCTCGCCCTCCGCATCCGCCAACGCGCCATCGAGAACGGCGTGCCGCTGGTCGAAAACCCGCCTTTGGCGCGCGCTCTCTACGCTTCCGTCGACGTCGGCCGGGAAATTCCCCCGAACCTATATAAGGCCGTGGCCGAAGTATTGGCGTATATCTACCGCCTGACCAATGCCCGCCCTTCGAGCCACCGGCGCCGCGCCTGATCCAGCGAATTCGCTATACAAAACCCTAGATTCCGCGATATACAGTGCGGATGGGAGTCTCCGTCATCACGACGTCCTCGCTGCGCGAGCAAACTTTGCGCTGCCTCGACCGTTTACCCAAGATGTCCCCCATGCTCACGCAGTTGCTGGGCCAACTCTCCCGCCGAAACTGCGAGATCCAGGAGTTAGTGGAGACCGTCGAGCGCGATCCCCTATTATCCGGCCAGATCCTGCGCCTCGCGAACTCGGCCATCTTCGGCCGCCTGCGGCCCGTGTCCTCCGTGCGCCACGCCGTCGCTATGATCGGAATCGCAGCGCTGCGCAAGTTCGCCCTGGGGTCGTCCATTTCGAATCTTTTTTCGCGCACTCAGATGGCGAAGAGTTTTTCGGTGCGCCGCTTTAACGTCCATTCGGTGGCCACCGCTACCCTTCTGGAACTTCTAGCCGAAGAATTGCCCTTCGAATCCGCCGGAGACGCCTTCCTGGCCGGGTTGCTGCACGATGTCGGCAAGCTGCTGATCGCCGTGAGCCTGCCGCGCCAGTATGACGACATTCTGGCACTCATTTCCGTGAACGGCGCCACACTGGTTGAGGCCGAGCGCGACATCATCGGCATCGATCACGCCGAGCTGTCCAGCCTGGCCATTTCCCGCTGGGAACTCTCCGAAGGCATCCAATCGGCAGCGTGCGATCACCATCACCCGCCCCCGTCCTCTGGAAAACCGAAACTAAGCCTGGGAGTCCATCACGCCGACGCCTACATCAACCACTTGGGTATGTCGGTGTTGCCGCTGCCCTTACCCAGCCAGGTAGCTGAGACGTTGGAGTTCCCCGGGTTCGTGTTCTCGCAGGAGCGCGTTCTCGGAGCCTTCCAGCGGGAAATCCAGACGCTAGGAAATCTGTTCCACTAAGCTACTGCTGCGTTAGCCGGTTGAGAATCCCCAGCACGTAGTTCTTCGTTTCGGGAATCTGCGGCACCGTACCAGCCTTATCCACGCGTTCCGCCCCGGCATTGTAAGCACTCAGAGCCAGCGATAAATCCCCGTGGTAGCGATCCAGCAAATCTCGCAACAACTTGCTGCCGGCCTCCAGACTCTCTTGCGGGCTGAACGGATTCTTAACCCGGAATTGAGCCTGCGTGGCCGGCATCAATTGCATGAGCCCCGCCGCTCCCTTGGGCGAAACCGCGCAAGGATAGAAGCCCGATTCCTGCCGAACCACTTCGCGGACCAAAGCCGGACTCACATTCTGCCGCGGAGCGATGTCGTCGATCATCCGCGACAGCTCCACTTGGGGAACCGGTTCACACGCGGCCATCTCCGGCATCAGCAGTGGATTCCCGGGAGTCCCGGTCGACGCGGCACTCAAGACTTGCATTCGTACCGAAGCCCGTTGTTTGGCGAGGGAAGCCGCCATAGCCGCGCGGATGCGTTCCGCCTGCGACTGCACGTCCTGTGCCAGGAGGAGCGCTAGTAAGACAATCACAAATGGCCTATCGGCAGACGCCGTTTTTTTCTTTACAGTCGTTTAGAGAGGGCCGCCGCCCAGCGCCTTGGACAAGCTCGCCAGCTTGCTCTGGAATTTCAGAGCGTCGCTACCCGCCTGATGATCCACCACACCCGCCGCCACCTGGAACACTAGTGTGCACGGAATGCCCTCGTGTTTGAACGAATACGGTTCCGTCAGCCTCTGCGCCGCGTCGCGTGAGATCGCCATCGCATTGCTCGGCGCGACGTTCAGAATCGCGACAAACTGATTCGCCGTCCAGCGCCCCAGCAGGGACTCGCCGCCCAACGCATCCCGCAGCCGCACATCGAGCGATTCCAGCGCCTCCTCCACCACGCCACCGGAATAGCGGCCAGCGAGCGCCTTCAAGTTCCGCAGCACGATCAACACCAGGCAGAAGGATGTGTTCTGCCGCAACATCTGCTCGATGCGATGATCCACGTCCTGCCTGTTCCAAGTCTCCGTGTTCACTGCCGGCCGCCGCCCGGCCTGAATTTTTTGATGCAGTAAGCGGATCTCGTCTTTCAACTGCGCGATGGCGAACTGATTCTTCGCCTGCATCTGCTCGAAACTCGAGAGTATATCCGAGGAAGCCGCGCGAATCGCGGCCTTCATCGCTTCCAGCCGGTCACTGGCCGCCGCGGCGTCCAGCGTGTTCAGCGCCTGCTTCAATTCTTTCTCGTGATTCTCGCCGGGCGCCGAAGCGTTGCCTGCGAATTCCTCCAGCGCCGATACCGCCGCATCCATTTCCTTGCGCAGCCGCCGCAGTTGCTCGTGCGTGCTGTCCCGGTACTCGCGCAGCTCCTCCTTAAAGAGGCCCTGTATATTCTGCAAGTGTTCCGGACTGGTAGCCTCGCCCAACTGGTTCACCAGCGCCTGCAACTCTCCGCGGAACTGCGCCGCTTGCTCGTGGTCCACCTCAATGACGTTTTGTTCTGTCGAGGCTATGGCCAGCCCGTAACATTCGAGCGCCACTTGCTTAAATTTTTCCAGCCGCTGCATTTCCAGGCCGGTTTTCAATAATGAGATCAACGCCACTCCTTTGCGGGACTACTGATAAGGAAACTCATCCCAGCAACAACCGTGCGACGCGGGCCGGGGAGGCCGATTCCAGCGTGCAGCGCCGCATCCCGTCGCGGCCTTCCACGCGGATGCGCCCGGTCTCTTCGCTCACCCGGTAAGCCGACTGCGCACCGTGATGCCGCGCCAGCGAATCGAGCGGCCAGTCCGAATCCGCCATCATTCGAATGTGTCCCTCGGGGCTGATGAGGATGGTCATCTCCGTACAAACCTGTCCGTTCCGCGACGCCGATTCGGCGGCGTCCAGGATGTTGCGGGCTTGTTCTGCCAGATGCACACCCTCATATCGCAGAGCCTACGGGGAATTCTAGTCCGTCAATACCTTAACGTCTCCACCGTCAGATTTTGGACTTATGGCCCATCATTAAGCCTATTTTCAATAGCTTAGGAAATGGGCTGCCGATTGCATAAGTTGCAGCATGAACCTCATAGCGAATCTATCCCCAACCTATAGACGTTCGTTTTCCGTCAACAATCTGTCCGGCATGAACGAGGCTGCCGACGATAGCAACCGCGCCTACACCGAGATGATGGGCATCCTCCACGGCCTCAGCCAGCATGACCCCAACCTCTATCAGCGCGTGAAGCAGGAAATCGTCACCACCTTGCGGACCGCAAAGTCATTTAGCCGAAGCTGTTAGGCTACCCCAGCCGTTTCAGGCCCTCTGCTTCCCCCCGGCCGCGGGTGTCCCTACGCTCGTCGCGCAATCCAGAAAACGCGCCCGTCAACGCTCCCGGCGGGCAATCCAGTGTCCGGGAGCGCAAAAGCATAAAGGGCCGGACTGCTCCGGCCCTTCTGCTTTTTTGCTGGCCTAACGCCAAGTGATCACTTGGGCGTCACATGGATCAGCGCGCCGGGATTGGCGTCTTCCAGCATCCATAGCGAGCCATCGGGGCCTTCTTCCACGTCGCGGATGCGGATGCCCACATCCCAGCGCTCGGCGGTTTTGGCGCCGCCATGGCCGTCAAAGATGATGCGGTTGAGCGTCTTGGTCGCCATGCCGCTGACGAAGCCGTTGCCGTTCCATTGCGGGAAGGTCTTGCGTGCCGCGGTAGAACATCAGATTGCCCGGCGCGATCACCGGCACCCAATAGAGCACCGGCTTCGCCAGGTCGGGCCGCGTGTCGGGCTTGGGAATGGGCACGCCGTTATAGTTCTTGCCAAAGGAGACCAGCGGCCAGCCATAATTCTTGCCCTTCTCGATCAGGTTCAGCTCGTCGCCGCCGCGCGGGCCATGCTCCACCTCCCACAATTCGCCGGTGGGCGAAAACGCCATGCCATAGGGCGTGCGGACGCCGCTGGCCCAGGTTTCAGCCGGCGTCAGATTGGGGCCGGGAAAGGTATAGGTGCTCACCACTTTCGCGGTCTTGGCGGCTTCGGTGTCAGTGGGCGGATCGATCAGGGGAATCGTGGCCGCGCCCGTTTTGCCGAAGTTGGGATTGCCGG
>CAVVZG010000177.1:0-23576 GCA_963752205.1 Bryobacterales bacterium
CGGCGATTGCTGGCGACGCCAAGAACATGCCGAATCAATGTTCGGCGAACCCGCCGTTGAGCGACCCCGCCGCCGGCCCTGCGTGGAACGGTTGGGGCGTCAATGAGACCAATGCGCGTTTCCAGAGCGCCAAAAACGCCGGACTCACCGCAGCGGACGTTCCTAAGTTGAAACTCAAATGGGCTTTCGGTTATCCCACAGGAGTCTCCGCTTTCGGACAGCCCACCATCGCGTCGGGGCGCATCTTCGTCGGCACCGACATCGGATACGTTTATTCGCTGGATGCGAAGACGGGCTGCGTGTACTGGTCATTCCAGACGAAGGGCTCGGTGCGCAACGCGATCAGCATCGGCCCCGTGAAGCACCCGACGGCCAAGTATGCGGTCTACTTCGGCGACGCGCACTCTAACGTTTACGCGGTGAACGCGCAGAACGGCGAACAATTGTGGACGGCCCATGTCGACCCGCACTTCACCGCGCGCATTACTGCGGCGCCGACGCTGTATCAGAATCGCTTGTACGTGCCGGTGTCGTCGTCGGAAGAATTCTCCGCGTCAACGCTGGATTATCCCTGCTGCACGTTCCGCGGCAGCGTGGCGGCTTATGATGCGTCGACCGGCAAACAAATCTGGCACACCTACGTGATTCCGGAAGAGCCCAAGCCTACGCGCAAGAATTCCAAGGGCATTCAGCTTTATGCGCCGGCGGGAGCGTCGGTGTGGAACTCGCCCACGGTCGACGCCAAGCGCAAGGCTATTTACTTCGGCACGGGCGACTCCGAAACCGACCCGGCCGCGAACACTTCTGATTCCGTGATGGCGCTCGACATGGCCAGCGGCAAAGTGTTGTGGAACTATCAAGCGCATGCGGGCGATGCTTTCCTAGGCGGCTGCGGCATGCCCAATCAGCCGGAAAATTGCCCGGCGGATAACGGCCCGGATCTGGACATCGGTAACTCGCCGGTGCTGCACACCTTGGCGAACGGCAAACGCATTGTAGTGGCCGGAACGAAAGACGGCAACGTCTTCGCACTCGACCCCGACAAAAAGGGCGCAGTGGTGTGGGACCGCAGCGTTGCCCCTAATCCGAAGGGCACTCCGCTGCAGCGTCTGGATGGCATCGTATGGGGCGGCGCGGCGGACCAGCAGAATATCTATTACGGCCTCTCCGGCGGCGGCATCGCAGCGGTGCAGCTGGCGACGGGCGAGCGCGCCTGGTATACCAAGTTCGACACCGACGGCAAACGGGTGTCGAACGCCGCGGCTTCTTCCGCGATCCCGGGTGTTGTTTTTGTCGGCGGCACGGACGGCAAGATCCACGCGGTCACGACGACGGACGGCAAGCAGATCTGGGAAGTCAATACGTCGCGCGATTACGATACCGTCAATAAGGTCCCGGCGCACGGCGGCGGCATGGGGTCGGCTGGTCCGACCATCGTCGGTGGGATGCTGTATGTCGGCTCTGGCTACGGCGTGATTGGCGGCAACCCGGGGAACGCGCTTCTCGCGTTCGGAATCGAATAATTATGACCAAACTAATTCTTGCGGCAACATTTACTGTTATCGCCTTCGGGCAAACCCCAGCGGCGGCTCCCGGTGCAGGCGGCACGGAGCTCGGCTTCCGCTACTTTCAATCGAAATGCATGACCTGCCACGGCAACCCCAACGTGGACCGCGCGCCGTCGCCGGCGGCCATTCGTGAAATGTCACCGGAGCGCATCTACACGGCGCTTACAACGGGAATCATGAAGACGCAGGGACAAGAACTCAGCGACGACCAAAAGAAAACCCTGGCTCTGTTTATGAGCGGCCGTCCGATGGGCAGCATGCAGATGGGCGATTCGAAGAGCATGGCCAACCAGTGCTCGTCGAACCCGCCGCTGGCCGATCCTGCGGCTGGGCCCGCGTGGAACGGTTGGGGCGTCGACACTTCCAACTCGCGCTTTCAGCCCACCAAAGGCGCGGGGCTCACCGCTGCGGACGTGCCCAATTTGAAGCTCAAGTGGGCCTTCGGTTTCCCCACGGGCGTCTCCTCCTTCGGACAACCCACGGTGGTTTCGGGACGGGTGTTCGTCGGCAGCGATATCGGCTACGTGTATTCGCTCGACGCCAAGAGCGGCTGCGTGTATTGGTCGTATCAAACTAAGGGCTCGGTCAGGAACGCAATTAGCTTGGGCCCGGTGAAGAGTGCGACGGCTAAATATGCCGTCTACTTTGGCGATGCTCATGCGAACGTCTACGCTGTCGATGCGCAAACCGGCGCCGAGTTGTGGATCAAGAAAATCGACGATCACTTCGCTGCGCGCGTCACTGCCGCTCCGACGCTCTATGATGGCCGTCTTTATGTCGGCGTCTCGTCATCGGAGGAATTTTCAGCGGCGACGCCGGATTATCCCTGTTGCACTTCACGCGGCAGCGTAGTGGCGCTGAACGCCAGCACTGGAGCGCAAGTCTGGAAGACGTACGTCGTGGACGAACCCAAGCCTACTCGCAAGAATTCGAAGGGCGTGCAACTCTACGCACCCGCCGGCGGCTCGGTGTGGAATTCGCCGACTATCGATCCCAAGCGCAAAGCGGTCTACTTCGGCACCGGCGATTCTGAAACCGAGCCTGCCGCGAAAACTTCCGACTCCATCATGGCCGCCGACATGAACACCGGCAAAATCTTGTGGGTTTACCAGGCGCAAGAGGGCGATGCTTACCTGAGCACCTGCTCACAGAATAAGACCGAGAATTGTCCGGAGAATGTCGGCCCCGATCTCGACATCGGCAACTCGCCGGTGTTGCGCACGCTCTCGAACGGCAAGAGTATTGTGGTGGCGGGCACCAAGGACGGCAATGTGTTCGCGCTCGATCCCGACAAGAAGGGCGCAGTGGTCTGGAAGATTGTCGCCTCGCAAAACCCGCCGGGCACGCCTCTGCAGCGCTTGAACGGCATCGTGTGGGGCGGCGCCGCGGATCAGCAAAACGTTTATTACGGCCTTTCCGGAGGCGGAATGGTAGCAATTCAGCTCACCACGGGCGAGCGTCTCTGGTATACACACTTCGATACCGGCGGGCAGCGCGTCTCGAACGCCGCGGCCGCTTCCGCGATTCCTGGCGTCGCGTTCGTAGGCGGTACCGACGGAAAGTTACACGCGCTTTCGACCAGCGACGGCAAGCAGCTCTGGGAAACCGAAACCGCGCGCGAGTTCGACACCGTGAATAAGGTGGCGGCGAAGGGCGGCTCCATGGGCGCTCCCGGACCCACCATCGCCGGCGGCATGCTGTTCGTCAATTCCGGCTACGGCGTCACGGGCACGCGGCCCGGCAACGTGCTGCTGGCTTTTGGCGTCGAATAAACCGGCACGCTTCCCTCATCCCCGAGATCAGACTATAATTCTCAGAGCCTGAGAATTCGGGAAGGGAAGGTGCAGCATGAAGCGTAATCTGTACGTGGGTGCCGGCTTGGCCGCGCTGGCCGGAGCGTTGGGCGTCGGGTCGATTCTGCTCGAAAAACATTCGGTAGTCGAAGCCGCCGGTGTCTCCGCCCCGCGCTTTGAAGTCGACCCGCTGTGGCCTAAGCCGCTGCCCAACCACTGGATCATGGGCCAGACCATCGGCGTCTCGGTGGACGCGCAGGATCATGTCTGGATCATCCATCGCGCCGGTTCTCTCGAAGCGGGTGAGTTGCACGCCAGTTCTAACCCGAAGGTCGCGCAGTGCTGCGCCGCCGCACCGCCGGTGTTGGAATTCGATCAAGCAGGCAACCTGCTTGCGAGTTGGGGCGGACCTGGCGCCGGCTACAACTGGCCGGATTCGAATCACGGCATCACTGTCGATTACAAAGGCAACGTGTGGATCGGCGGCAACGGCCGCGGGCCGCAGAGCGCGCGCGGAGCGATCAACGGATCTGACGATGAGCCGGCAACTCCGGGTGGACGCGGTCGCGGCGCCAGGCTTCCAAAGTTTCGCCGACAACATGGTGCTGAAATTCACGCAGGACGGAAAATTCCTGATGCAGATCGGCAAGCCCAAGAGCAGCAAGGGCAGCAACGATGTCGAAAACCTGCGGCTGCCGGCCAAAATTTTCGTGGATCCCAAAACCAATGAAGCTTACATCGCCGACGGTTACGGCAATCATCGCGTGATCGTCTTCGATGCCGACACCGGCAAGTACAAGCGCCATTGGGGCGCCTACGGCCACAAGCCGGACGATGCCGATATGGGCCGCTACAATCCCAACGATCCGCCGCCGCAGCAGTTCCGCAATCCGGTGCACTGCGCCGAACTCGCCAACGATAATCAGCTTTACGTGTGCGACCGCGTCAATGACCGTATTCAGGTTTTCAAACCAGACGGGACCTTCATCAAAGAGGTGTTCATCAACAAAGAAACTCTGGGGTCGGGGTCGGCCTGGGACATCGCCTTCTCGAAGGACCCGCAGCAGAAGTACATCTATCTGGCCGACGGCGAGAATGACCGCGTGCATATCATTGATCGCCAGTCACTCGAACTTCTCACCAGTTTCGGCGAAGGCGGCCGCCAGCCCGGCGAATTCTACGGCGTCCACAGCATCGCTACCGATTCGAAGGGCAACATCTACACCACGGAAACCTATCGCGGCCAGCGTGTGCAAAAGTTCGTGTACAAGGGCCTCGCGCCGGTGACGAAGAAAGATCAGGGCGTGGTGTGGCCTAAAAACGGGAAGTCATAGGAGAACCATGCGCACTCTAACCTTTCTTTTCCTGGCCGCGATTACTTTGCTTCCATTGTCGGCGCAGCCCAGTTGCAACAAATGCCCAGCAACATACGTCAGCGGCGAGGAGCTTCAAGCTTACTTGAAGCGCGTCGAAGGCATGGCGGTGAGCGATCAGCAAGTGCGTGCACTCGACGTCGGCAAGACCAACGTCGATATCGCTGTGGTGTATCGCGGCAAGCTGGCGGCGCCTGCCAAGCAGTCGGTGGCGGAACACGACAAGGTGAGCGAGGTGTATCACGTGATCGACGGTTCGGCCACGCTCATGACAGGCCCCGACATCGTCGATCTGAAGCCGCGCCCGGCCGACGATCGCGCCGTGCGCCTGTTGAATGGACCCGGCGGCAACGGCGCCTCTATTCGCAACGGCGTGACGTACCAGTTGAAGGCCGGCGACGTGGTAGTGATTCCCGCCGGCACCGGGCACTTGTTCACCCGCATCGACGATCACATTCGCTATTTGATGATTCGTCTGGATCCGGACAAGATCGCTCCGCTGAAAGATGAAACCGCGTCGAAGGCGGATCTGGCGAGTGGCGGTAAAAACAACTGACGTTATAGTTCGGCGCGCACCATCTTCGCGCCGTCTACCATAGCTTTCAATTTCGCGAAGGCCACTTCACGCGGCAGGTATTTCATACCGCAATCCGGGGCCAGGATGATGTTCTCGGCACTGACAAACGGAAGTGCCCGTCGAATGCGCTCGGCCACGGTCGCGGGCGATTCCACTTCGTGCGTCGACAGATCCAGCACGCCCAGCACAATGCCCTTGCCGCGTACGGTTTCAAGGATCGAGCAATCCAGATTCACCTGCGCCGTTTCAATCGAGATCTGGCACACCGGAACATTCTTCAGCTCGGGCAGGAAGGAATATCCGGCCGGACGCCCCTGCACCAGCGCCGCGTAACCGAAGCAGGTGTGGATCGCGGTCTTCCCGATGACGCCATCAAGCGCACGCTCGAGAGCCGCCAGTGCGTAGGAGCGGGCTTCTTCGGGCTGTGCTTGCAAGTACGGTTCGTCGATCTGCACCACGTTGGCGCCGGCGGCGAATAAATCCTTGATCTCTTCGTTGACGGCCGCAGCGTAATCCAGTGCCAACTCCGCCGGGCTCGGGTAGAAATCGTTGGCGCTGAGTTGCGTCATGGTGAACGGACCCGGCACCGTGACCTTCACGCAACGCTCCGTATTGGCGCGCAGGAACTTGACGTCGCGCACGTTCACGGCGTGCTTGCGGCGGATTTTGCTAACGACGCGCGGTACGGGAACCTTGGTGCCCGGTGCGGCTGATTCGGCTGCCGGGGTTATCCAGGTCGATGCCTTCGAGCGCGGTAGCGAACTGGTTTGAATAACTCTCGCGGCGCACTTCGCCATCGGTGACGATATCAATCCCGGCGCGTTCCTGTTCGCGGATCGCCAGCAGCGCGGCATCGTCCTGCGCTTCCTCCAGCCATTCCGGCGCCACGCGCCACAACTTCAGCAGCCGGGTGCGCGGCGGCATTTGGCTGGTGAGCATTTCGCGATCGATCAGCCAGTCGGGTTGCGGGTACGAACCCACTAGCGTGGTGGGCAACAGCAGGCTCATGCGGGCCTCTTTCCGTAGTAGGCGTCTTCGAGTAATTGGCGGACGCCTGCGTAATCCACGGGGCGCGGATTATAGTAAGGATTCTGCGTGGCGATTTCCGCTGCGCGATCCAGGCCGTCGAAAGGCATTCCGATGTCTTTCAGCGCTACCGGGGCGCCGATCTTCACCGACAAATCGTAAATCCCCTGCGCCGCCGATCTCGCTCCCAGCGCCTCGGCCGCGCGATTCAATTCCTGCGCCGCGGCTTGCTGATTGTATGCGGTCGCGTACGGGAGAATCACGGTATGCACTTCGGCGTGCGGCAAGTTGAAGGAGCCGCCCAGCGTGTGGCACAACTTGTGATGCAGCGCCATCCCCACCGCTCCCAACACCGTTCCTCCCAACCACGCTCCGTATAACGCTCCGCTGCGCGCCACTAGGTTTTGCGGTTCTTTTACCACCAACGGCAGCGAGACCGCCAGCGTACGGATGCCTTCCACCGCCAACAGCGAAATGATCGGGTTGGCGTCCTGCGCGTACAGCCCCTCCACCAGATGCGCCATGGCGTTCATCCCTGAGGGACCCGCGATTTTCACGGGCAGCGACAGTGTCAGGTTCACATCGTAGATCACGGTTTTCGGCAGCACCTTGCGGTCCTTGCCGGTCTTCTTCACGCCTGCCTCGGTGATGCCGTAGATCGGAGTCATCTCGGAACCGGCGTAAGTGGTCGGCACCGCCAGAATTGGCAGTCCACTTTCGAGGGCAATGGCCTTGCCCAGACCGACTGTCGATCCGCCGCCGACAGCCACGTAGCAATCTACGTCCAACCGCGCCGCTTCCGCGCGAGCTTTGCGGGCGGTCTCGATCGGCACATGCATCACGGCTTCGGCGTACACGCCCGCCGACATTTCACCCAGCCGCGCGGAGGCAGCTTCAGCGTCTTTGCGTTGTTCCGGAGTCGCCAGCACCAAAGCGCGCTTCGCACCCAGCCGTTTCACCTCTTCGGCGAGACGCTCCAGCGTACCGACGCCAAAGATGACGCGCGTGGCCGGTTGATCGTAGACGAAAGCTTGCATCCCTACAATTGTAGCCATGAATTTAAAACCGTACAGTTATATACCAATATTCGGTGCGCCCCGCGCAAGCGACAATAAACCAGGAGACTTTACACTATGAAACGATCCGCGCAAGCGAAATGGCAAGGAGATTTGAAAACCGGCACGGGAACCATCTCGACCGCCAGCGGGACACTGGCCACCACGCCCTACTCCTTCCACAGCCGCTTCGAGCAAGGAGCCGGAACCAATCCAGAAGAATTGCTGGCAGCCGCGCACGCCGGATGTTTTACGATGGCGCTATCCGCGCAGCTCGCGCAAGCCGGATTGAAAGCGGATAGCCTCGAAACCTCCTGCACCATTACGCTCGAACAGAAAGACGGATCCTTCGCGATTACCGAAAGCCACCTGCAGTTGAAGGCCAAGGTGCCCGGCGCAACGCCGGAGGCTTTCGAAAAAGCGACTAGCGCCGCGAAGAGCGGGTGTCCGGTGTCCAAACTCTTCAACACGACGATTACTCTCGAGGCGCAACTGGAGGCTTAGGCTGCGTGCGGATCAACCACGCCGCGCTCAGTGAGCTCGCGAGCGCCAGTCCGACCGCAACCCACAAGACTATGCGGAAGCCAGCTCACGAAAGCTTCGTCGATACCCGGCGTCCCTCGCGATCGGAAATTTCGGCAGCCGCAAGCCGCGGACGTTGCGCGTCAATCTCCTTGCGTACCGCCGGCGGCAGAGCCAAGCGTTCCAACCGCTGATCCAACGTATGGTTGAACACGCTGCTTAGGATCAATCCCATTACTGCAACCGCCAACAAAGCTGCCACGCGCGACACCGCGTTGTTGACCCCCGAAGCCACGCCGGCGTGGCCTTGCGCGACGCTGTTCATCACGGTGGTGGTCAAGGGCGCGACGCTGATCGCCATCCCGAATCCGAGCACCGTGATCGCCGGGAAGAACGTGGTCCAGAAGGAACCGCCCACGCCGGGCATCGCGAACAATGCGAACCCCGCGGCCGCAACCAACGGTCCGATCACCAGGGGCCGCTCAGAGCCGTAGCGTTCCACCAGTCCGCCGGACCAGCGCGACAAAACGAACATTAATACAATCAGCGGGAGCAACGCCGCGCCTGCCTCGGTGGCCGTGTAGCCCTGCACCTGAATCAGATCGAGCGGGAAGAAGAACAGCACCCCGCTCATCGCGGCGTACAAAAATAACGTCAGTAGATTCGCTCCGCTGAAATTGCGCGAACGGAATAAACTCAGCGGGACCATGGGTGCGTTTGCGTGCGCTTCCACATACAGAAAAGCCAGCAACGCCAGCACGCCGCCAATCCCCACCAGCGGCGCCGATTCAATGAAGGCGAACACGATACCGCCGAGACTAGCTGTTGCCAGCAGCGCGCCCGCCCAATCGAGCCGGGCGGTACCATCGCCAGTGCGGCTCTCGGGAACATGCCACAGAGTTAGAACGAACACCGCCGCGCCCAACGGCAGATTGATGAAGAACGCCCATCTCCACGACGCGTGCTGCACCAGCCACCCACCCAATACCGGGCCGATCGCCGCCGTGATGGACGTGAAACCCGACCACGTCCCAATCGCGCGCCCCCGCTCTCTCTCCGAAAAATTGACGGTGATTAACGCCAGGCTACCCGGTACCAGCAGCGCGCCGCCCACGCCTTGCACGCCGCGGGCGATCACCAGCTGCCATATGCCGGGCGCCAGCCCGCACCACGCCGATGCCGCGCAGAACAAAACCACGCCCGCCGCGAAGACTTTGCGCCGGCCGTAGAGATCGCCCAACGATCCTCCGCTGAGCAGCAGCGCGCCCAGCAGCAGCGCGTAAGACTCGATCACCCACTGCACCTGCGCGATGGTTGCGTGCAAGCCGGATTGCAACGCGGGAAGCGCCACGCTTACTACCGTGCCGTCGATGAACACCATGCTCGAACCGAGAATGGTGGCGGCCAAAATCCAAGCGCCCGGGCTAGCGTGAGGTCGCTCCGGCCGCGCGGTCATGTCCCTATTCTGCGCTCAGCGCGCCCGCTAACGGTACCGTCGAACTCCAGTAGCCTTGCCGGTATGCCCGCGGCGCGCGTCCCACTTCCGCTATTCTGTGGTGAGCCATGCCATGACACCCGCTGAACCTGGCGCCATGATCATCACAGGAGCCAGCCGCGGGATCGGCGCCGTCACCGCTCAACTGGCCGCCGCGCGCGGCTTCGCCGTCGCGGTGAACTACGTCGAAGACCGTGCCTCTGCGGACGCTGTCGTGAATCAGATCGTCCAAGCGGGAGGCTGCGCCTGCGCGTTGCAAGCGGACGTGGCCAGCGAAGCCGATGTCCTGCGCCTCTTTGACGAAGCGCAGCACAACCTTGGACCCCTCCGCGCGCTGGTGAATAACGCCGGCGTGGTCGATGGTCTGTGCCGCGTCGAAGCCGTCACCGCCGCCCAGTTGGAACACGTTCTCCGCGTGAACGTCATCGGCTCGATGCTTTGCGCCCGCGAAGCCGTCCGCCGTATGTCGACGCGCCACGGCGGCGCAGGCGGTTCGATCGTCAACATCTCGTCGCTCGCGGCGCGCATCGGCGGCGCCGGCGAATGGGTCCACTATGCGGCATCGAAAGGCGCCATCGAGACCTTCACGCGCGGCCTGGCGCGGGAAGTCGCCACCGAGGGCATCCGTGTGAACGCCGTCGCTCCTGGCCTGGTTGAAACCGGACTTCACGCCTCCGCTGGCGTTCCCAATCGCCCCCAGCGCCTGGCTCCCACCATTCCGATGCAGCGTGCCGGATTACCGGCAGAGATCGCCGAAGCCATACTTTGGCTGGTGTCTCCTGCCGCGTCCTATGTAACCGGGGCTATTCTCGACGTGGGCGGAGGCCGTTAGCCGGTTCGCGCTAAAATAGCGACTTCAGGCACGTCACCAACATCCAAATGTCTATGAGCGAAGTTTTCATCTGCGACGCAATTCGTACGCCTATAGGGCGTTACGGCGGATCTCTGTCGGCCATCCGCACCGACGACCTGGCGGCCCTGCCCCTGAAGGCGCTGATCGAACGCAACCCGGGTGTCGATTGGGGCGCTGTCGACGATGTGATCTACGGCTGCGCCAACCAGGCCGGCGAGGACAACCGCAACGTGGCCCGCATGGCGCTCCTGCTCGCGGGAGTGCCCAAGGAAGTCCCCGGCACCACGGTAAACCGCCTGTGCGGATCGAGCCTCGACGCCGTGAGCATTGCCTCCCGCGCCATCAAGTCGGGCGAAGCTGAGCTTATGATCGTGGGCGGCGTCGAAAGCATGTCGCGCGCGCCTTTCGTCATGGGCAAAGCCGACGCGGCCTTCAGCCGCAGCGCCGAAATCTTCGACACCACCATTGGCTGGCGCTTCATCAACCCCGCCATGAAGGCCAAATACGGCGTCGATTCCATGCCCGAAACCGCCGAAAACGTGGCCGAGGAATTCCATGTCAACCGCGCCGATCAGGACGCTTTCTCTTATCGCACTCAGCAGCGCTGGGCGAAGGCCCATGCGGCCTGTTTCTTCAACTCGGAAATCGTTCCCGTGATGATCCCGCAGAAGAAAGGCGATCCCAAGAAGTTTGACACCGATGAGCATCCGCGTCCCGACACCACCATTGAGACTCTCGCCAAGCTGAAGCCCGTGGTGAAGCCCAACGGCACCGTGACGGCGGGCAACGCTTCCGGCGTCAACGACGGTTCGGTAGCGCTGATCCTCGCCACCGAAAGTGCGGCGAAGAAGCACGGCCTGACCCCCAAGGCCCGAGTGATCGCCTCGGCCGCGGCTGGCGTGGCCCCGCGCATCATGGGCATGGGACCGGCGCCCGCGACGCGCAAGGTGCTCGCCAAAACCGGCCTGGAACTCGCGCAGATGGACGTCATCGAATTGAACGAGGCCTTCGCGGCGCAAGCTCTGGCGGTGACGCGGGACCTGGGTTTGCCGGACGACGCCGCGCACGTCAATCCCAACGGCGGCGCCATCGCCATCGGCCACCCACTGGGAGCCAGCGGCGCGCGCCTGGTGACCACGGCTCTCTATCAGCTCCACAAAACCGGTGGCCGCTATGCGCTGTGCACCATGTGCATCGGCGTCGGCCAAGGCATCGCCGCCATTATCGAGCGGGTTTGATCCGTTTCGTGCGACTATAGGGTTGTAGTTTACAGGCCCGCTGATTTTGGCATCTTTCGCATCGTCCGGTACAATCCGCTCCCTTCCGACTCCTGCCCGGATTCGCAGTTCTGCAAATTTCAAAGGGAGAACATGAAAAATATCTTTGTAGGAAACCTCAGCTTCACTGCTACTGAAGACGGGGTGCGTTCCATGTTTGAAGCCTACGGAGCCGTCGAGCGCGTCAGCATCGTTACCGACCGCGACACCGGCCAGCCCAAGGGATTCGGCTTTGTCGAAATGACCAACGACGCCGAAGCCGAGAAAGCCATTTCCGAACTCAACGGCACCGAACTCAATGGCCGCGCCCTGACCATCAACGAAGCTCGTCCCAAGACGGAGCGCTCCGGTGGCGGTGGCGGCGGGCGTCGCAACAATCGCTGGTAGGAATGGCGAAAGTCCACGAATACATTCTGGTCGCGGTCGATGGGACCTGCGGCATCACTAAATCGAACGGCCCCATCTGCTTCCAGCAATCGCGCCAGGAAGTCGGCGGCCATTTCGAAGCCTACGACCCGCAATTGGGCGACGGCTACACCGCGCAAGTCAACGAAGATGGGCGCCGCTTTAAATCGAACGCGTTGTTTGACGATGTGTCGGGCAACGTTTTGATCGGGCGCAGCCACGGCGCCGAAATGTGGGGCTTGAGCGTGGAGCAGCGCGCCGAAGTCCTGACGCTCCTCAAAACCAAGCGGTAAGGATGAGGACCGTCAGCGCCGATCGCGCTTCGATCGATTATTGGCAGAACTACGGCAACGGCCAACAGGTGCTCAAAAGCCACTTCGGCATCCGCGTGTGGCAGGACCGCTGCTGCGCCATCACCAACGTGGCGGCGGAAACCCCCAACCTGTTCGGTAATCCGTACCCGATTCCGGTCGATCTCTCGGAAGGCGCCGGCAAACACAGTGTGTCGAATGTGGTGAGCGAACACATGAAGCAGCATCCCGACTCCGACTTGGTCGCCGTTCTCACCGGCAAAAAACCCTTCCGCGAAGCCCTTGGCTAGTACTGGAGCGCTTGATTTTTGGGCTTTTCCGCACCCCTCAGCTATAATGGCCTCTTTGGAGCCAGCCACAGTTGGCCCCGTTGGAGTGAATAAAGTTGGCTAAGATACTTCCCCTGAGCGAAGCCATCGCCGAATTTGTGCGCGACGGCGATACCATTGCACTCGAAGGTTTCACGCACCTGATTCCGTACGCGGCCGGGCATGAAATTATTCGCCAGAAACGCCGCAACCTGACTCTGATCCGGATGACTCCGGACGTACTTTACGACCAGATGATCGGCGCCGGCTGCGCTACGAAGCTGCGCTTTTCCTGGGGTGGAAATCCGGGCGTGGGCTCGCTGCACCGCCTGCGCGATGCCGTCGAAAAGGGCTGGCCGCAGCCACTGGCGATCGAAGAGCATGAGCACGCCGGCATGGCTGTAGCGTACGCCGCGGGCGCTTCGCACTTGCCGTTTGGGATTCTCCGTGGCTACGCCGGCACGGATCTCACGCCGCATACGACTGTCCAGTTCATCGATTGTCCGTTCACCGGTGAGAAGCTGGCGGCCGTCAAAGCCATCCGTCCCGATGTCACTGTGATCCACGCGCAGAAGGCCGATCGCAAAGGCAACGTGCTGCTGTGGGGCATTGTCGGCGCGCAAAAAGAAGCCATAATGGCCGCGGAGCGTGCCATCGTTACTGTCGAGGAGATCGTCGATAAGCTCGACGCGCCGCCCAACGCGGTGATTCTGCCCACGTGGATTCTCAGCGCAGTGTCCGAAGTGAAGCACGGAGCGTTTCCGTCTTACACGCACGGCTACTATCCGCGGAATAATGCGTTCTATAAGCAGTGGGACCTCATCTCGAAAGATCGCGAAACCTTCCTGGCCTGGATCGACAAACACATCATGAACACCAAGAATTTTGAAGAATTCCGGCGCAGCGTGGGGGTGGCGTAGTGGCGGAGGCAACCTACACTTCCGATGAAATGATGACCATCGCGGCCGCGCGCATGGTGCGCAACGGGACTTCTTTATTTGTTGGAATTGGGCTGCCCAGCGCCGCCGCTAACCTTGCTCGCCTGACCCACGCGCCCGACACAATACTGATCTACGAATCCGGAACCATCGGCACTAAGCCCAACGTATTGCCGCTGTCGATTGGCGACGGTGAACTGGCCGAGACCTCCGACACCGTCGTAGGAATCGTCGAAATCTTCAACTACTGGCTCATGGGCGGGAAGATCGGCCTGGGTTTCCTGGGTGCGGCGCAGATCGACAAGTTCGCCAACATCAATTCGACGGTGATCGGCCCCTATGACAAGCCCAAAGTGCGCCTTCCCGGAGCCGGCGGAGCGCCCGCCATAGCGGCCTCCTGCGGCGAGGTACTGGTCACGCTGCGCCATAGTCCCAAAGCGTTTGTCGAGAAGCTGGACTTCCGCACTTCCGGCGGACACATGGAAGGCGGAGACAGCCGCGAGAAGATGCGCTTTCCCGGCAAAGGCCCGGTGGCGGTGATTACGGATCTGGGTGTTCTCACGCCCGACCCCGTGAGTAAGGAACTGGTGCTCACCAGCGTCCACCCCGGCGTGACCGTGGAACAAGTAGTCGCCGCGACCGGCTGGCCGCTGAAAGTGGCTTCCGAGGTCAAGACCACGCCGCTGCCCACGGCAAACGAGCTGCAAGTACTACGCGATCTGAACGAGCGCACCGCTAAAGCCCACGCGGGGCAGGCTTAGTACTGGCCGTTTGCGCGTAGCGGAACCAGACCCGCAGCATTATAATGGTTGGGCGCACAACGGGCGTTTTTTAAGGAGAACCTTCCAATATGGCGGAATCACAGAAGGCTTGGGACACTTCATACGAATGGAAAGCAGTCACGCTGCTGGGATTGGGGTTCGGCCTGGTCGGGCTTGACCGCTGGATCATTGCTCCGCTGCTTCCTTCGATTATCAAGGACCTGGGCCTAAACTATCAGGACGCAGGTAACATCATCGGAATCTTAGGTTTGTCGTGGGGTGTTTTTGCGATCCTCATGGGAGGCATTTCCGACAAGATCGGACGGCGCAAGGTTCTCATTCCAGCCATTATTGGGTTTTCCATACTTTCCGGTTTTTCGGGCATGGCTACGGGGCTGCTTAGTCTGATTGCCATCCGCGCCGTGATGGGTTTCACCGAGGGTTCTTTCTGCCCGACCAGCTTTGCGGCGACCAACGACGCTTCGCATCCCAAACGCCTGGGTATCAATCAAGGCTTGCAGCAATGCGGGTTTGCGTTGTTCGGGCTGGGCTTGGCGCCGATCATCGCCACGCAGTTATTGAAGGTTGTCAGTTGGCGCTGGGTGTTCGTCACGGTGGCTATTCCTGGTCTGATTCTAGGCATTTTGATGTACTTCATCATCCGTGAACCGGAAAAGCGCGCCACTCCGGCGGGACATGCGCCTGTTCCGAAAGGCAAGTGGGCGGAGATTTTCAAGAGCCGCAACATTCTGCTTTCGATGTTCGCTCTATTCTGCGCGATGACTGGCGTTTTTGTGCTGAGCGCCATGCTGCCCAGCTACCTCACTGACTACTTGAAACTTACGCCGGAACGGATGGGTTTCGTGGCGTCGGCTGTTGGATTCGGCGGTTTCGTCGGCCAGTTCGCGCTGCCCGGACTTTCCGACGTTTTGGGGCGCCGCGTGGTCGCGGTTCTCGGCTTTATCGGTGCGGCCATCATGCTTTACTTGTTCATTCAAACCGGCGCGAATGACACGCTGCTGTTCGCGGAATTGTTTATCGCTGTGTTCTTTATCCTGGGTTTGGTCGCCCTGCTGACCGGCCCGATTGCCACCGAAGCGGCTCCGGCGGGATTGATCTCCTCGGCTATCGGTATCGTCGTCGGCGCGGGCGAGATTTTTGGTGGCGGAGCGGCTCCGTCGATCGCTGGTTGGGTGGCGCAGCATTACGGAATCCAGTACATCCTTTATCTTTGTCTGGGTGGTGTGTTGCTGGGTATTGTGGTGTGCCTGTTCCTGAAGGAAACCGCGCCCAAGAAGATTCCTGGTGGTTCGCGGAAACCGGTGGGAGTGGCGGCGTAGGAGAACCCACTGCGCCAGGTGTTGCATCTAATTTGGCAGTGCCCAAGGATGGTTGGAACGTAGTATCCTAGCAATGCATCGCTTTTCGTATAGCGCAATTCTAAGGAGGTAAATCATCCCACATGAGCAGTCCACAAACCCAATTCGGGTCGCTAGACAATTACCAGAAGGGCGGCGTCGAGGTCATCAACGACGACGCGAAACACTACGTTTTTTCCAACGTATTCGAGGTTGCCAGCAAGTTCAAGCCGTACGAGCGGGTGGCGGTCGGCAAGAATCTGCGTTATGTGATTGAGGCTGTGCGGGCGGAAGGAGACTCGCCCTGGTATAGCGCCAATCATGATGAGTCAGTCGTCATCATGGATGGCGACGTGGAGATCCACTTTATCAAGCCGGACACATCGCAAGTTCCCACGGGAAAAGAAGGCGCGGTGAAGTTGGCGAGCGAGCCCAAGGGCAAGAAGATGGGTTGGGTGAGGGTGCGCCGTGGCCATCAGGCATTGCTGCCGGCGAATTCGGCGTACCAGTTCCGTAGCGCGAAGCCGGGGGTCCTGCTCATTCAGAGCATCCTGGGCGACTGCACTTTGGAACGCTGGGCGGATATCTGTCAGAAGTAGCCGGTTTGCTAAGATCACATCAAGGGAGAATCTATGAGCACTGCAACGGTTGTTAACACCGAAACCCAGACACGGTCTTTGGGTTATAAGAATTTCTCGATTGGACAGTTCAAGTTTGAACGCGACGAATACTTCGCCAACGTAAGCTATCCCGGAGGCAAGCACATTATCCCCATCGATGCCTTTCTGCGCTCTCTGATGCGCGATGTGGCATGGGGATTTTTCTACGGCACCGTGAATTTCGATAGCGTGTTCGGGACCATCAACCACTACGGCACGGTGGAAATGTTCGTCGGCCTGTTGAACGAATCCTACCGTAGCGCCAACCGGCATTATGTGGAGACATTCGACTCGAAGGACCTCAAGGGCGTCTTCGAAGCAATGCTGGATGACTGGACGAACGAAGGCTTCGATCCCTTCGCGGCGCCCGGTGAAACCGGCGTTCCCTTCGGCGTCAAGCACGGCAATAACTCGAAGGCGATCCGCCGCGAGCGTATCGTCGCCAAGCGCATGGTTGGTCTGCCCGGCGATTTGACTCTGCGTGACGATGCCATGGGCATGAAGGTGAACCGCCAGTTCACCGATATCCCGCAGGATCAGCCAGAAGTCCACGCCGAGCCTGGTTTTGAGAAGGAGGTGCACGCCTACAACGCATTCGGCTACGTCTCGCGCTCCGACGTTACTTGGAATCCGTCGGTGCTCTCGTGCGTCGACGACAGCCAGTTCTGTGCGACTACGGAAGAGCACATTCTGCCCATCACGCACGGCAACGATCGCGTGGAGTGGTTCATCCAGGTCACCGATCAGATCGTTTGGGACGTCGAAGACGGCAAAACTGGCAAGCCTCGCGCAAAGGTCACCATGAAGGCGGGCGACGTGGCGGCGATGCCGGCCGACATTCGTCATCGTGGATATTCGCCCAAGCGCTCCATTCTGGTGGTTTGGGAAAACAACGACGGCTCACTGCCCAAGCGCTATTCCTCGGGCGAGTTGCCGCCTTATCCGGTAGAGTTTTAGGCAATCGACAGCGGGGCGTGATTTTGGCCTGAGGGAAGGCCGCGCCCCGCACTATTTTTTTTGGCACCAGTATTTATAAAGGAGTATTTGGAATGGCAACCACTGTAGAAATAACCCCCAAGATCGACATCGAAACACGGCTGTTCATCAACGGCGAGTTCGTCGATGCGATCGACGGCGGGCGCTGCAAGGTTTTGAACCCGCATGATGGCAGCCTATTGTGCGAAATCTCCGAAGCCGGCCCTAAGGATGTAGATCGCGCGGTGGCGGCGGCCCGCAAGGCTTTTCCGGCGTGGAAGAAGCTGCAGGCGTCCGAGCGGGGCCGCTTGATTTTCAAACTGGCGGATGCGATTGAAGCGGATCGCGAATATCTGTGCAAGCTGGAGAGCCTGGACACCGGGCACCCCATTCGCGACACCTACAACTTGGATATTTTCCGGACAGTGGCCACTTTCCGCTACATGGCTGGGATCGCCGACAAGATCGACGGCCGCGTGGTGCAGGTGGACCCAGGCTTTCATAACTATGTGCTGCGCGAGCCGGTAGGCGTGGTGGGTTCCATCGTGCCCTGGAATTTTCCCATGATGTTTGTCAGCTGGAAACTGGCGCCGGCGCTGGCGGCTGGTAACTGCTGCGTGATGAAGCCTGCGGAATTGACACCGCTGAGCGCGCTGCGGATCGCCAAGCTGTCGGCCGACGTCGGGTTTCCTCCGGGCGTGATCAACATCATCCCAGGGCGCGGCAGCATCGCCGGACAGCACTTGGCCGAGCATATGGGCGTGGATAAGATCGCTTTCACCGGCTCCACTCCAGTGGGCCGTAAGATTGTACAGGCTTCCTCGACCAATCTGAAGCGCGTGCAATTAGAACTCGGTGGCAAAGGCGCGAATATCGTGTTCGACGATGCACCGCTCGACGCAGCGGTGGGCGGATCGGCATTCGCTATCTTCCACAATCAGGGACAGGCTTGCATCGCGGGCTCGCGTTTGCTGCTGCACGAGAAAATCGCGGACCAGTTTCTTGAAAAATTCCTGAAGTTGGCCAAGTCGATCAAGCTCGGCAATCCTTTGGATCCGGAAACCGAAATGGGTCCGCTGACTTCGGCGGGGCATCGCGACAAGGTGCTCAGCTATGTGGATGTGGCGAAGCAGGAAGGCGGTAACATCCTGACGGGCGGTAAAGCGCCGGCCAACCCGGACCTAGCCAAGGGCTATTATGTGGAGCCCACTGTAGTCGAAGCCAAGCCCAACGATCGCGTGTGCCAGGAAGAAGTCTTCGGGCCCTTCGTGACAGTAACGCGTTTCAAGGACGAAGCTGAGGTGATGGAGATCGCTAACGGTGTGGTCTATGGCCTGGGCGGCGGCTTATGGACCAACAGTCTGCAGCGCGCACATCGCGTGGCCGCGCAGATTCGCTCCGGGATGGTGTGGGTTAACTGCTATAAGCGCGTGAGCCCGGGGTCGCCGTTCGGCGGCGTGGGCGAATCCGGATATGGACGTGATATGGGCGTGGAATCGATCCATGACTATACCGACGCGAAGTCCATCTTCATCAACTACGACGCGCAAATCCCACCGTTCTACAAGCGATAGCAAATGCTTTTGATCGACCGCGGCCCTGTCTTTTGGAGGCGGGGCCGTTGGTATCACAGATTGTGATACCTCGCGGCGGATGCCTCTAGCCAACTCTCCCTGAGAGTTTCTCCCCGGCTGACGCACTTCATTACGTGCCCAAACCGTTAAGCCTTCCCCTCACCGTGCGGGTCGTGGAGCGCCGCATCCACTCTATTAGAGCCCTCAACATCATGCTGGACCGCGACCTGGCGGCGTTATACCGGGTCAAAGCCATCGCTCTGCGGCAACAGGTTAAGCGCAACCTTGACCGGTTTCCGCAAGACTTCATGTTTCAGCTCACCGCGGAGGAAGCTGAAACGTTGGTATCACAGAATGTGATACCAACGCGACGGAGCTTGGGTGGCTTTTTACCGTATGTGTTCACGCAGGAAGGCGTCGCGATGTTGTCTTCGGTCCTCAAGAGTCCGCGCGCGATACAAGTGAACCTTGCGATCATGCGGGCGTTTGTGCAGCTTCGGAGGTACGCGGCCAGTCATAAATTACTCGCGCAGAAATTGCAGACGCTGGAGCGCAAGTACGATGCCCATGATCACGAAATTCAAGCTATCTTCAAAGCCATCAAGAAGCTGATTGAACCGCCCAGCAAGCCTAAGCGTCCCATCGGATTCGGCTCCTAGTTGCACCGCCAGAGGCGCGGTTGTTTCTGTTAAACTTGGGCAATCTCGGGGAGCCTCCGGTCCTGCCGCCAGCCTCGTTCCGCTTGTGTGCCTCCTTAACATTTCCAATGGGGAGCCAATTGCGTGTCTTCTTTTTCGCATGTCCAAGAAGTCATCGAAGACGTTTACGAGAAGTATAAAGATATCGAAGAAGGGGAAGTCGCCAACTACATTCCCGAACTCGCCAAGGCCGATCCGCGGCATTTCGGAATCGCGATGGTTACGGTGGACGGACAGCGCTTTAGCGCGGGAGACTCGCAGCATGAGTTTACGATTCAGTCCATCTGCAAACCGTTCGCGTTTCAGATGGCGCTGGAGGAGTTCGGGCGGGACCGGACACTCGAACACGTAGGCGTTGAGCCGAGCGGGGACGCTTTCAACTCCATTGAGCTGGAACCGAAGACCATGCGGCCCTACAACGCGATGATCAACGCGGGAGCAATCGCGATTGCTTCGATGATCAAGAAAGATTCGCGTGAATCCGGGGTACGCGCGTTCGTCGAGAAGATGGCCGGGGCGGCGGGCCGGCCGCTGTGCATCGATGAAGCGGTCTACGCGTCCGAAGATGCTACCGGCAACCGCAACCGCGCGATTGCCTATCTCATGCTGAACTGCGGCATCATCGATCCGGAAGTGGATCATACGCTGCACCAATACTTTTCGCAGTGCTCGCTGTTGGTGAACGCGCAGGACCTGGCAATGATGGCGGCAACGCTGGCGAATATGGGGACGAATCCGCTGACCGAGAAACGGGTGTTCGATTTTAACTTCATCAAGGACACACTCAGCGTGATGTTTACTTGCGGACTCTACGATCACGCGGGCGAATGGGCTTACCGGGTGGGCCTGCCCGCTAAGAGTGGCGTGAGCGGAGGCATCATTGCAGTAGTGAACCGGCAGTTGGGGATCGCTGTGTACTCGCCGCGATTGGATGCCAAAGGCAACAGCGTACGCGGCATCCTGGCGTGCAAGGAACTGGCCAGCCACCTGGGTTTGCACGCATTCGAATTCACGAATGTGGGTTCGAACTTCATGCAATGGCTGGGCGGCTAGACCGCTGCGCGCGGATAACGTTCCGCGTAGGCCTCCAGGTATTTCAGACCTGACCCGGTGTTGTAGATAACAATCCGATCACTGGGCTTAAGAAAACCGCTGGCAAGCAGCTTACGGAGCGCGGCTATGCACGCGGCCCCTTCCGGAGCGGCGAAAATGCCTTCTAGTGATGCCAGCTCGATTCCGGAATCAATGATCTCTTCGTCGTCAATTGCAATCGCGGCTCCACCGCTGGCGCGGAGGGCGTCCAGGATGAGTGTGTCGCCCAGGGGCTTGGGCACGCGTAATCCGGCCGCGATAGTAGACGCGCCCTGCCAGAACTCGGCGCGTCGATCGCCGTGTTCGAAGGCGCGAACGATGGGTTGGCAGCCGGCGGCCTGCACCGCGATCATCTTGGGCCTTTTGCTATCGATCCAGCCTAACGTCTCAAGCTCGTCGAAAGCCTTCCACATGCCAATGAGGCCCACACCACCGCCAGTAGGATAGAAAATTGCGTCGGGTAGGTGCCAACCGAATTGTTCGGCCACCTCGTAGCCCATAGTTTTCTTGCCTTCGATGCGGTAGGGCTCTTTGAGGGTGCTGACGTCGAACCAACCTTCTTTATCCTTGCGCTCGGTAACGATCTTGGCGCAATCGCTGATCAGGCCGTTCACCAGCGTCACGTGCGCGCCCAAGGCTTTGCACTCAATGAAATTGGCTTGCGGGACGTCCATGGGCATAAAAATGTGTGCTTCGATGCCGGCTGCGGCGGAGTAGGCGGCGGCGGCGCTGGCGGCGTTGCCGGCTGAGGGGACGGCAATCTTGGTGATACCGAGTTCGCGCGCCATGGAGATCGCGGCGGTCATGCCGCGGGCTTTAAATGAGCCTGTGGGATTCAGCCCTTCGTCCTTGACCCAAAGATCACTGGCTCCCAGGGCTGCGCCGAGGCGTTTGGTTTCGATCAGAGGTGTCATGCCTTCGCCCAACGACACAATCGATTCGCGCCTGGTCACCGGCAGAACCGGCCAGTAACGCCACAGGTCGGGTTTGGCTTGGGCGAGCGAATCGCGAATCCATGACTCCCGGATCGCGTCGAGATGATAGCGCACCAGTAGAGCTCCGCCGCAGGAACACAGGTTATGAATCTGGTTGGCCTCGAAGCGCTGGGCACAGAGGCTGCATTCCAGATGGCTGACGTTGGGCATAAAAGTCAGCATAGTATAATCGGCACGATGAAACGCCGAACATTTATTCAACGCAGCGCTTTGACTGGTGCATTTGCCGCCGCGCTCCGCGCCGATACCGCACCGATCGTCGAGACGACCGGAGGGAAGATTCGCGGTTTTGCGAAAGACAAAGTCTTCGGTTTTCGGGGCGTGCCGTACGGAGCTTCGACTGCCGGGGCGGGACGTTTCATGCCGTCGGCGAAACCTAAACCGTGGGCTGGCGTGAAGGATTGCGTCCAATTCGGCGGCCGCTCGCCGCAGGTGATGCCGGGTATCGAGCCGCCTGAAGTGTTGGCTACGGATCCTAAGGAGCCGCTCAGCGAAGACTGCCTGGTGTTGAATGTGTGGTCGCAAGGTCTCGGCTTGGGAAAGCGGCCGGTGATGGTGTGGCTGCATGGCGGCGGATTCGTGGGCGGGTCGGCGAGCTTCAGCATTTACGACGGCGCGAATCTGGCGCGCAAGCAGGATGTGGTGGTGGTCGGCGTCAATCATCGCTTGAACGCATTCGGTTATCTGTATCTGGCCGAGTTGGGCGGGGTGAAGTACGCGCAGTCGTCCAATGTCGGGCAGATGGATATTGTGACGGCGCTTGAATGGGTGCGGGATAACATCGCCAGGTTTGGCGGCGACCCGGGTAACGTGACCATCTTCGGGCAATCGGGGGGCGGCGGGAAAGTGAGTACGCTACTGGCGATGCCCTCGGCGAAGGGTCTGTTTCACCGGGCTATCGTGCAAAGCGGAGCTGCGCTGCGCGGCACTCCGCCGGACTTGGCGACGAAGAATGCAACCGCGTTCCTCGCGGCGCTGGGGCTGAAACCCAACCAAGTTGACGACCTGCAGAACATGCCGATGGACAAGGTAATCGCGGCGCTACGCGGGCCGGCGGGTGCGGCGTTCGGTCCGGTAGTGGATGGCAAAATACTGCCTACGAATCCTTTCGATCCAACGGCTCCGGATGCTTCCGCCACCGTACCGATGCTGCTGGGCACCACCGAAACGGAAATGGGATTCTTCGCCGGCGGTCCGCTGTTTCCATATGCACTTGATCCACTCGACGATGCAGGACTGAAGCAGAACCTCAAGAAGTTTCTACGCGCCGACGATGCCGATACCGCCAAGGTCATCGACGTGTATAAGAGAGTTCACAAGAATATCAGCGACATTGATATGTTCCTGAAGGCGACGGCGGATGTGGGCGTCCGCGCGATGGTGCTGACGGAGGCGGACCGCAAAGTGGCGCAGGCCAAGGCTCCGGCTTACGTGTACTATTTCTCCTGGCGCTCGCCGGTGCGCGAAGGAAAGATGAAGTCGTATCACACGTTGGAAATTCCGTTTGCGTTCGCCAACGTAGACTTGGCCAAGACCATGACGGGCACCGGCGAGGATCGCTACGCCTTGCAGGACAAGATGTCCGAGGCGTGGGCCAATTTCGCGCGCACCGGGAATCCCAGCGGCAAGGGTGTGGGAAGCTGGCCGGCTTACAACGCGACCACACGACCAACCATGATTCTCGACAACCATTGCCAGGTGGTGAACGACCCTCACAAGGAAGAACGGCAGGTGATCGCGAGCATCAAACGCGCTCCTGGAGGCCCGTTCTAGCGCTGCTGGCCATTCGGGTGGCGACGCAATCCCGCCTTGGGACTATAATTAAGGGCGGCTGGTTTATCCCGGCCGGCTCCCGGTTTTCCAGGGAAGGAAATTATTATGTCTACCGCAACAACTAAAGTTCGCCCTACTACCGAAGATGACATTACCACAGAGGTGCTCCGCCGGTTCGACGGCACCGAAG
>CAVVZG010000178.1:0-9293 GCA_963752205.1 Bryobacterales bacterium
CCCCCCCCCCCCCCCCCCCCCCCCCCCCCCCCCCCCCCCCCCCCCCCCCGGCCAGGCTGGTGCCCCCGGTCTGGCGCAGGCCCCGGAAGAACGCACCGCCGCGGCCGGTGAGCAATTTGTGGGGATAGCCCTGATGCGAGACGTCAAAGACGAAGCTGTCATGGCTGGAATCGAAGACGCGGTGCAGCGCGATCGTCAGTTCGACCACGCCGAGATTCGGGCCGACATGGCCGCCGTTGGCGGCGCACACGGCGATGATCTCATCCCGGATTTCTTGGGCGAGTTGAGGAAGCTGGGAGGCCGCGAGCGCCTTGACGTCGGCGGGACCCTGGATCGCGGTCAGCAGCCGGGCAGAATTGATGTCATCCACGGCGGCAACATGTGACACATGTTGCGGATATCAAATCGTTTTTGAAGCTTTTCAGGTGCCGAAAAGGCGCATGAAGCCCGTGGGCCCGAGGTCGGGTTCCAGCAGACTCCGCGGCCGGCCCAGACCCGTGCAAATCGCCTGGGCGGCCAGATGCCCGGACCGGGCGGCGCTCTCCATCGTAGACGGCCACCCGGCTGCGGATGGCTTCGCTGCGGGAGAAGATCAGCATCGTGGCGCAGGATACCTTTCTGTTTAATGACACGGTGACGGCGAATATCGGCTACGGATTGCTGCATGCTTCGGAGGAGCAAATTCATCAAGCGGCTCGTAATGCGATGGCGGAGGAGTTTATTCTGCGGCTGCCGCAGGGGTACGACACCATCATCGGCGAGCGCGGGACTAAATTATCGGGCGGACAGCGGCAGCGGCTGGCGATCGCGCGGGCGCTGCTGAAGAATGCTCCGATATTGATTCTGGATGAGGCTACTTCGCATCTGGATACGGAGTCCGAACGGCTGGTGCAGAGTGCGCTGCAAAATCTGATGGCGCATCGCACGGTGATTGTAATCGCGCACCGGCTGTCAACGGTGCGGCGCGCGGATAAGATTGTGGTGCTGGATCAGGGGTGCATCGCCGAGACAGGCACGCATGACGAACTGATCAGCCGCGGCGGCATCTACCAGCGACTGCACGATATGCAGTTTCTGGAAGCGGACGCTTAGGAACCGACCTTACGGACTAGCTTGCCGAGCTTGGCGCGATCCTCAGGAGTTCCGCGGGTGTAATCGCCCGTCGATTTCGAGGGGATGCGTTTCCCTTCGGTCACGGCGGCCTTCTCATCGATCTCGCGGTTTTGTGCGATGCGCGCGGCGGTTCTCTCGGCCGGCGTCATTAGATGATATGGTTTGTTCATTCGGGCACCCTCTTCCATCATCGCAGGTTAGTCGTGGGCCACAACTTTGCCGGTGGAGGCGTCGACGGTGACGGTGTATTCGGCGGAGGAAACGGAGCCGCCCCAGAGGACTCGCCAAACGGGATTGGGGTAGCGGGTGGCGGTTTCGTAATTGAGCAGATAATTCACGGGGGGACGCTGGCCGGGCTTGTTCAGGTAGGGTCCGGAGATATTGATGGCCGCTACCAAGGCTTCCGTGGTGTCGATTTTCAGCAGCGCCGGGGAGAAGGATTGGTTGGGACCGCCGGGGCGCCAACTTTCCTGCTGGCCGGGGAACACACCTTTGTGGACGCTTTCGGTTTCGACGGCGGACCAGGTGTAGGTGCGGGCGCGGGCCATCGATTCCGAGACGAAAACCACTTCCCAGGCGCCGGCTTTGCCGTTTTCGGGTTTGACATCGGGCACGTTGAGGCTGCGGATGGTGAGCGGCATGCTGTCGGTGGCCCAGATGCGCGAGGAGCCGTACATGTACTGGAAGGCCTGGCGGCCGGTGATGGGAGGAGGTGGGGGCTCGGCGGCTTTGGTTATGGGGGCGGGGGTGTCGGAACAAGCTGTCAGGAGGAGGGCCGCTAGGGCGGGCAATAGTTTCCGCATGTACCAATGTCAGATGGCGGGGTGGCGGGTGTCAACTTTTTGAGGGGCGCGTGGTCTTCGGCTAAACTCGTTAGGAGCGGGCCCTTAGCACAGCGGTTAGTGCAGCGGACTCATAATCCGTTGGTCGATGGTTCGAATCCATCAGGGCCCACCATCTTCCAGGCGCAGGGAACCGTCGGCGCTATAAACCAAATAATATTTCGGGGGCTTTTGGGCGGCGTATTGTTTGCGGAGGTCGTCGAGGGAATCGCTTAGGATGCAGTTGTAGGCCTCGCGGTACAGGGGAAGGTTCAGGTAATTGCAGGGCCCTGGGAGCAGGAGCCAGGGTCTATTTTCTCCGTGGTACACGAGCAATTGCGAATCGGGCGCGACTGTGGGGAGAAACCTAGCTAAGTCGGTGGCGGTTCGTTGTGCGCTGCGGCGCTGCAGGAGGGTGAAGCCGATGCGATTTTTGAAATACGGGCCTTTCTGAAAGAGTGCTACGGAGATTAAAACCACTGCCGTTGCGGCTGCTACGGTTACCCATCGCGTTCGTTGGTTTGCGGTTAGCAGGCCGATGATGTCCTCAATCGTTAGAGCTGTGGCAAATAACAAAAACATCGCGGGGGCGTATATGTAAAACTGGGCGCGATTTCCGGGAATGATGGTCACGGGAAGAAGCGTGAGTGCATAGGCGGAGAGCATCCACAAGATCGATCCACGGCGGCGGTAAGCGGCGTATAACGCCATCGCTACGACCAGCGCCAAAATTACGGCGGCTCTGCGAGGATGGCCTTCTTCGTGAAATATCAGGGACGTGAAATACAAGAACGATGTGAGTATGGTTCTAGGGTCGGCATGGATTGTGTAGGGGTTGCCGGCGGGAGTGGATGGGATCATGCGGCGGATCAAGAGGGCGTACTGGACTAGGAATACAGCCCAGATACTCACGTGAATCCACAGGCGGCGGAGGGTTTTTTCGAAATAGGCGATGGCCAGCAAGAGCACGGGCAGCACGATGGCGAATTCTTTGGTGCGCAGCGCTAGAAAAAACAGGAGGGCGCTGAGTGCGGCGGTGCCGGGTTTCTTGGACAGGAACGCCAGGGTGCTCGCCAGGATGAGGAACAGACAGAGGACGTCGAAGATGGCTCCTACAAACGTCACTGTCTGGGCTGTGGTAGCGAGCGTACCGAATACGCACAGCGCGGCTAGGGTGGCTAACACGCTTCCTCCCAGGCGTCTCGACAGGAAAAAGCCCAGCACCAGGTTCGCTAGGTGGATCGACAAGAAGCACAGCAACTGCGGGCGGTAGTTGAATCCGAAGGCTTCAAACCACCAGCGTTCGAGGGCGAATCCTACAGGGCGATCGTTGTATGCGAAGTGCGGCAGAATTGTGATCAGCTTCCAGGTAAGTCCAGTTGGAAACATGTGGAGATTGCCGATTTCGTCGAGAATCATGGACAGGCCAGGCTGCAGGGCCCAACTGACCGCGTGCCAACAGAAGTACAGGCACACCGCGGTGGTTAGCAGTTCGAAGGAGAGAATCGCTTTGCGTGGCAATGCGGGCCTTATTCTTCGACGATTTCGCTGAGCCACTCGACGGTGATGCCACGCTTGACGCTTTCTGACACGGGACAGCGTTCGGCGTGATGCTGGAGGGCGCGTTCGGCGGCTTCGCGCTGATCCTTACTTATGTTAATCCGGTATTTCACTACTACGTGGGTGAGCAGAAGTTTGCCGTCGATTTCTTCCATGCGGCCCTCAGCGACCACTTCTAATTTTTCGGGGCCGGTGGCGATGCCGCGGCCTTCCAGGGCACCCGCTAGAGTGCCGGCGAGGCAGCCGCCGACGGCTGCGACCACGTAATCGAGTGTCGAAGGCAGGGGCTCAGACGGCTGGACCTTGAAAAATTCCGCGATGCCGCCGTTTACGCCCATGCGGGTGACTCCGGGGAAGCCCTCGAACTCGGCTTGCTTCACTTTATCCTTGCCGGGTTCTTTGTGAATTTTGACTTTCGAAACGTGCGCTAAGCGGCCCATGGATGCTCCTTCGTTGCTTTGATCGGTGAATATTCATTCTAATAGAGAGACGTGTATGCGCCTCCTCCAACCGCTATTTGAAAAGAATCTGCAATGGGCCGCGCGGATGCGGGAGCGCGACCCGCATTTCTTTGAGCGCCTGACTACGCAACAGAATCCGCAGTATTTGTGGATCGGTTGTTCCGATAGCCGTGTGCCGGCGAATGAGATTGTGGATCTGCTGCCGGGTGAGGTTTTCGTGCATCGCAATGTGGCGAATGTGGTGCATTCGTCGGACATGAATTGCTTGTCGGTGCTGCAATACGCTGTCGAAGTGCTGGAAGTGCGGCACGTGATTGTGGTGGGGCATTACGGGTGCGGCGGGGTCCGGCAGGCACTCGAAGAAGGCGGGCTGGGGATGATCGATCACTGGCTGGCGCCGGTGCGGCGGATCCGGCGGCGGAATCAGGAGGCGTTCGATCGGCTGCCTTCGACGAAGGCGCGCTGGGACCGGTTGTGCGAACTGAATGTGATGGAGCAGGCGATCGCGGTATCGCAAACGACGATCATTCGCGGGTCCTGGGCGCGGGGTCGCGAGATTGCGGTGCATGGCTGGATTTACGCTTTGCACGACGGGCGGCTGCGGGATCTGGAGGTGACGGTGGCGTCGGTCGATGAGGCCGACGCATTGCGCAAGCGGGCAGCGGGCGTGGAGGGCTAGTCGCGATACAAGTCGGATTCGGGGGCGGGCGCGGGAGAGTCCTGTGTGCCTTCGCGGCGGAGGCGCTGGCGCGCGGAAAAACTGCTGCCGCGAGCGGGCTGGAGCGGCGCGAATTTCATCATGCCGATGGGTTGCGGCATGTCGTCATAGATGGCTTCGATGCCGCCGCGCAGGGCGTAGGTCTCGTGCCAGAAGCCGGTGCCGCCTGAGTTGCGCAGGAATTTCTTCCACCACTCGCGGTGCGGCTCGGAGCGGGTCCAACGCTCTAGCGATTCGAAATCGCGCCAGTATTGGCGCATGCCGGCGTGCAGGGGGAACAGGGAGAAGGTGAAGTTTTCGTGGAGCAACAGGCCGTCGGGGTGGGCTTTGACGGAGTCGGCGATTTGCGGGCCGAGGCCGAAGAGGCGCTTCAGTCCGTAGAGGGCGTTCACGCGCATGCCCAGGTAGACGACTACCAGGTCAGGGTATGTGGACAGGTCGACGGTACGGCGGTCTACTCGCGCCATACCTGGATTTTACAACGGGGGGGTGCGGAGTTTGCAGGCTGCACATAGGTTCTGCGTGTTGGGAAAATAGGGACGGAGCCTGATTTGTTGGCGGGCACGGACGAAATCAGGCTCCGTCCCTATTTTCGGTTAGTTGCCGAGGAGGCTCTTCATTTGCGTGAAGAGGAGAATGAGGGCAGGGCCTAGCGTGACCAGAATCACCGAGGGGAAGATCAGGAAGAACACCGGGAAGATCAGTTTCACGCCCACTTTACGGGCTTTTTCCTGGGCGATCTGGCGGAAACGGATGCGCAGGTAACGGGCATGGGTTTTGAGCGCCGGGCCTACACTGGTGCCGAAGCGTTCGGTGTCGATCAGGAGGTTGGTGAATTTGCGCAGCTCCGTGTCGTTGGTGCGGTTGGCGAAATTCTTGAGAGCATCGGCGCGCGAGGTATTGGCTTTCAACTCCAGATGCAGCTGGGTGAACTCGGACGCTAGCTCGGAGTGTGTGGCGCGCAGGCCGCGGCTGGTGTCGAGGATGGCGGCGTCGAGACCCTGCCCAGCTTCGACGGCCAGGACCAATAGATCCAGGGCGGCCGGCAGGGCGCGGCGGAGTTTGGCGACGCGCGCGTGGCCCAGGCGGTCGAGCACGCGATCCGGAATCATATAGCCGAATCCCAGGCCGCAGGCGAGTCCCATGATCAGCCCAAAAACTTCCGTGTCGGTGGCCAAGGCCACCCACACGACGGCGACTCCACACAAAACGGCGGAGGCGGCTTTGATACCCAAGAAGATCGCTACGGAGGCGGGCCAGCGATAGCCCGCGATCACGAGTTGGCGGCGCAGGGCTTCGTGATCTCCCGGTAACGGCAGGGATTCGCCCAACACCTGGAAGGTATCGGCAAAGGCTGCCTGTGCGGCCGGCAGATCGCGCTGGTTGATGGAGATGGCTTGCGGGATTTGGACTTCGCCGCCTTCGGCCTTGGACGGGCGCAGCACGAAGACGTAGCCGGCGACGCTTACCGCCGCCAGGACGAATAAAAACATTCCCGCTAGAAGTCCGAATGTCATACCTGTATATCTACAATCTTGCGAATCACGAAATGCGCCAGAACCAGGCACACGATGGCCGCGGCAATTAACTGCTTGCCGAGGGGATTGTTGAACAGCACCTGCATATAGCCAGGGCTGACGACCAGCATCATGATGCAAATGCCGATGGGCAGGATGGTGAGGATCAGTCCAGTGAGTTTGCCGTAGGCGGCGAGAGCCCGCACTTCGCCTTGGAGGGCATTCGATTCGCGCATGTTTTCGGCGAGGCCGGTCATCACTTCGCTCAACTTGCCGCCGGTGCGCGCGTGCAATTGCACGGCGGCGATGAACAGGTTGACTTCGAGCAAGGGGACGCGCTTGCCAAGATTTTCCAGGGCATGCGGCCAGCCGCGTCCCAGGTTGGCTTCGGCGGAGGTCCGGCGGAGTTCGCCCGACACCGGGGGCGCGGTTTCGGAAGTGATCATTTCCATGCCGGCGGAAAGCGGATAGCCGGCGCGGAGGGCGCGCGCCAGCGAATCGAGGGCATCCGGGAAATTTTCGCGGAACTTAATAAAGCGCTTGTTACGGCGATGGAGTACGTAGCCGTAGGGCGCCATGGAGGCACCAGCAGCTCCCAACAAGGCCGTCCACATGGGCAGGAAACGCATCAGCACGGCCAGCACAATCACGCCCACCAGCAACATCATGCTGGTGATGCGGCCGACGGACCAGTGCAGGTCGGCTTGATCCAGGCGGTTTTGTATGCGGGCTCCGAAATCGAAGTGAGCGAGTACGGTATCCCAGAAGGTGATGCTGCTGAGGCGGCCGTCCTGCAGGAGGACGGAAGGCTCGATGCCAAAGCCCAGTTCTTCGCGGCCCTCGGCGGGTTGGTCCGGCGCGTCGGCGGTAAGCGGTCTCGAAAGGGTGAGGTCGCTACGCTCGGCATCGGACTCGTCCGCCTTCATCTTCAGGAACGCCAGGTAGGCGATGGCAGTCAGAATCGACGCCGCCAGGAAGATGACGAGGAAGAAGGCGAGTGAACTGGCTAAGAACATGAAAGGTTCTCGAGAGGACTAACGATTGTCGGCGAAGTCGACTCGCCCGCCGTGTATTACGCTGCCGAGCGACACCGAAGTGCGGCTATGGGTTGCCGGATCGAGCGGATTCCGCAGGGACAGGCGCACGCGCCCGCCGGAATCGGCCGCCGCCAGAATATCGACATCGGCGGGTTTCGCGAGCAAGGTCACGACAGGAAGGTCCTGCCCTTGCGAGCTCTGTTCCGGCTGCATGGTCACCGAGAGCACCGCGAGATTTTCGAGCGCCGTGCGCACTTCGGTTTCGTCCGGCTTGGTGCCGCGGGCGGTCACTACTTGTACGTCCACGCGTTGGCCGCCGCGCAGCAGGGCCAGAACGCCGGTGGAATCGGTCAAATGAATCGATACCGCACGCATGCCTACGGGCACGCCCGCGCCGCCGCCGGATTGCTGCGTGGCCAAGCGAGCGCTCAAGACCGGCTCATCCTGCGCCATGGGGTCAAACACGGTGTTGCCGACGATCTCCTGAGGGTCGCGGTGGGCGCCCGGGGGAAGCTGGGGAACGGGCCATGCGATGGTTTTTAGGTCCGCGGGTGTCAGCACCATGCCGGCCTTCAGCGCCTTTGCCGCGACCACGATGGTGGTCCCGGACTGACTGTTGGCTTTCATGGCAAACAGCATGTAAAACAGGCCGGTACAGATGATGGCGACCACCAGCGCCACACCGAGCAGCTTGCCCATATTATCTTTTTTCATGGCTCTCCTAATAAGAAATATCGGTTGGCAAGGGGGGTTTCTACAGGGCGATCTAAGACGGCTAGGGCGTTGGCCTTAAAATGGAGTCATGGAAAAGCTCACTATTGCTGGACGCGAGTTCAAATCCCGCTTGTTTGTGGGGACCGGCAAGTACCGCAGCTTCGCTGAAATGGCGCGGTGCCACGAGGCATCGGGCGCCGAGGTGGTGACGGTGGCGGTGCGGCGGGTGAATTTGACGGACAAATCCAAAGAGTCGCTACTCGACTATATCGACCGCTCCAAGTTTTTCATCTTGCCGAATACGGCGGCTTGTTATACGGCCGATGAGGCGATACGGACGGCCCGGCTGGGCCGCGAGGTGGGGTTGTCGCACTGGGTGAAGCTGGAGGTGATTGGCGATCAGCGGACGCTGTTTCCGGACAACCAGGGGCTGATCGAGGCGACGCGAGTGTTGAGCAAGGAAGGCTTCGTGGTGCTGCCTTATACCAACGACGACCTGGTGAACGCGAAGCGGCTGATCGATGCTGGGGCGGCGGCGGTGATGCCGCTGGGGGCGCCGATCGGCAGCGGGCTGGGGATTCAGAACCTGACCAATCTGCGGATCATGCGCGAGATGATTACGGAGGTGCCGCTGATTGTGGACGCGGGGGTCGGCACGGCGTCGGACGCGGCGATTGCGATGGAGTTGGGGTACGAGGGAGTGCTCATGAATACAGCTATCGCGGAGGCGGAGGATGCGGTGGAGATGGCTACGGCGATGAACTTGGGGGTGCAGGCCGGGCGGCATGCTTTTCTGTCGGGGAGGATGCCGAAGAAGTTGTACGCTTCGGCTAGTAGTCCGGCGGTGGGGGTGGTGCGGTAGGGTCGTCGAATGGCAAATTCGGCAGCGCTTAATTGTCTAGAAATTCGCGGGTGTTCACGATCTTTGATAATCCCCACTGTTACAGGCGAAGAGTCGCGGGGTTCCCGCGACCAGGAAACACGCCTAAGATGGTCTGCTTGCATTAGCAGAAATCGGTTGAAAGCGGTTCTGACTACAACGCGAGAACGCGGAGTATCGCAAGGCACTTAAGGTGCACGAGGACCAATATCGAGGAGAACCGATTCTACCCGGCGCGGATTGAACTTCAGCTTGGGTTTGTAAAGTACCCTTTGATACTCGGCTAAGATTGGCGCCGAGACGCAGAGCTCGACTACGCCGAGCAAGGCCAGCAAGAGCACGGCGGCTTCTAATCCTGAGGGTTTGAGCTGAGCGGAGACGACCGCGTTGGTGTCCAGGACCACGCGGATCATTTAGCAGATTGCTTGACCTTGCGTTTTGACACTTGCTCCGCGTGGACTTCGGCGATCAG
>CAVVZG010000179.1:0-9983 GCA_963752205.1 Bryobacterales bacterium
ACTCCATCGCCGATTGCGGCGTGTAGAACATCTTGGTGGTGCTGAGCTGTTCTTTGTAAGACGCCAGCGTGTCCTGTGAACCGCCGGCGATCGCCGTCAAAACTTTGTCCGCCTCCGGACCCGACGCCGACATGCGCGCCATCATCTCGTACCAGGCGCCCGCCAGCGCCTTAGCGAAGCGCTGCCCGGACCCGTCGGGCCGGTTCAGAATCTCCGTGCGCACCACAGTCAAATCCAGAATCTCCCCCGGAATCTGCGAAGAGTTAAACAGCGAAGTAATGCCCTTCTGCTTGACGATCTGCGACACCAGCGGCTTCCAGGTCACCGTCGCCGAAGCACTCGCGTCGCTCAAAAACGCCGTGGCAATATCGGAATCCGAAGTATTGATCAGTCGCACCTGCTTGATGTGGTCCCGCATCCCGTTCATAGTCATGGCGCGGTCGAGCAAATACTCGGACACCGTTTTCTGCACCAGCAGCAGTTTTTTCCCCGGCAGATCCTTCATCTGCAGGCCGTTGCGCACCAGCAGCGCATCGTTGCCGTTCGAATAATCGCCAATGATAACGGCCGTGGTGGGCACTCCGGACGCCGCCGGCATATCGAGCGCCTCCATGTTGGTCATGGTGCAAGCATCGATATTCTTCGCGACGAAAGCGTCGAGCGAAGGCGCGTAATCGAAGCGCTGAATCTTGATGGTGATGCCGTATTTGTCGGCCCACTTGCGCATGATGCCGGATTGCATCAGGTAGTGGTACGGAGTCCACCCCGCATACACAGACCAGCCCACCGTGAAGCTAGGCTTGACGCCCGGCGTATCGGCCGCGAGAAAACTAGCTACCGCCAGAAAAATCGAAAGAATACGCAGCATTGTCACCACCAGATAATTTATGAGCGCGTGGCGACAGGGCCGGTTTGATTCTTCGAGGGGGTGATTCGGGTGGCAACGGAGCCACCGCCAATCTAGTTCCGATTATACACTCGCCGGCAACGACTGACTGGCCAGAAACGCGCGCCAGCCGCCAAATTGCGTGATTTCCAGGGCGTCCTGCAGTCCATACGGTTCGCAGATAAAACACTTCACGACCTCGCCATCTTCCAGCGTGGCGCTGCCGATTCCCAGCGGCGGAGGCACCCCCGCCACAAAACTTCCAAACTCGTTCTCCGGTACCGCCCAAACCTCAACCTCAATGCCCGGCCCTTGATATCCTTCTTCGCGCACCAGCCCCGGCTTGGGCGGCTGCGTCCCCGGCAGCGCGTAAAACCGGTACGACGGCAATGTTTTCGTCGTCTTTAACAAACGCGCATGACGCTCCGTCAGTTGACGATTCAACGGCTGCCCGGAAAGATGCGCGCCAACCACCGCGACAGCAATGCATCCCGGCGGACACGCTCCCAAATCGACCGCCGGTCCCGCAACCTCTGCGTGCGCCCGATGAAAACGATCCGCCACCGCCAGCAGCGCTTCATCGCTGAACGCTGGACCAATAAAAGTAATGCCGAAGGGGAGCCCGTCGGAACGGAATCCCCCCGGCGCCGCCACTGCTGCCTGATCCAGCAGGTTGACGAAGTTCGTGTAGTAACCCAGATTGGTGTTGCGCCGCACCGGGTCGCCTGCAATCTCCTCATGCGTGTAAATGGTGGGCGCGGACGGGACCACCAGCACGTCCATGCGCGACCACTCGCGTTCCGAATCCCGGCGAAAAGCCCGCAGCCGGTATTCCGCCTCGAAAGTATCGACGGCCGAATACTTCCTCGCTCCGCCGATGATGCTTCGCACTACCGGATTCATTTGATCCGCTTGTGACTCGAAAAACGATTGAATCGCCGCCAGCCGTTCCGCCACCCACGGCCCCGCATACAACAGTTCCGCCACCGCCCGGAAAATCGAGAAGTCGATCTCGACCCGCGTGCCGCCCATCCGCTCCAGCCGCGCCACCGCCTCCTGATACATCCCCGCGTATTCCTGATCGCCGAAAAACTCAAGCTGGTACGGAGCCGGCACGCCAAAGCGGAAACTCCCGCCAGCCCACGGCGCAGCGCCATCTCCCGGACCCGGCGCGCGCGAATAAGGATCGCGCGGATCGCAGCCCTTCGCCACCCGCCACACCGTTTGCGCGTCGCTGCAGTTGGTCGCAAAAACAGAAACGCAGTCGAGCGAGCGGCAAGCCGGCACCACGCCCGCCGCGCTCAACAACCCGCGCGAAGGCTTCAACCCGACGAGATTATTAAACGCCGCCGGAATCCGCCCCGACCCTGCGGTATCGGTCCCCAGCGAAAAACTCACCAGCTCTTTCGCCACCGCCACCGCCGAGCCCGAGCTGGACCCGCCCGAAATATAACGCGCATCGTACACGCTCGAACACGCCCCGTAAGGCGAGCGCGTCCCCACCAGTCCCGTGGCGAATTGATCGAGATTGGTTTTGCAGATCACGATGGCGCCCGCCGCGAGCAACTTCTCCACCACCGTCGCGCTGCGCTGCGGCGTGTAGGCGTATGCTGGACACCCCGCCGTAGTCGGCACTCCAGCCAGATCGATATTGTCTTTGATCGCGAACGGAATTCCGTAGAGCGGCAGCGTCGCCGCGGCCGGATCGCTCTCCAGTTCCCGCGCCCGTGCGAGCGCCCGTTCGCGCGGAATCAACGAAATCCACACCGGCTGCGTCTCCCGCCCAATGCGTTCGTAGATCTCAGCAATGACATCCGACGGCGTGGCCTGTCCCTCGCGATACAGCGTGCGCAGAGTATCGATCGCCAATTTCACGACCCCACCTCCTGCCGCAGCGTCACCAAGTTCTGCCCCGCCAAAACCATCGCGCCCTTGACGCAGTTCAAGACTTCGATGACGCCCGCAATCGGAGCCGCCACCGCAATCTCCATCTTCATCGCCTCGAGAACGATCAGCTTCTCCCCCGCCATGACGTGCTGGCCCAGCTCGACAGCGACTTTCCAAACACTGGCAGTAGTTGGAGACCGCACCGCCCTGCACCCCTCTGGCATGGCCGCTTCGCTTTCGACCGTGAACTCATCCGCCTCTGGCGATTCGAACTGATCCGCCCCCGCCAGCGCCCAACGTTCGCGCTCCGCCAAAAACGCCTCTTGCTGGCAGCGCTTAAAGTCCGCCGCGCTCCCGGCGATGGATGCTAGAAACTCGTGATACTCCTTGAGCCGGAATTGCTGAGGCTCCATCTTCAGCGAATACTGGCCGTGCGGAAATGCGTCGCGGATCTCTACCAGCTCATCCGCCGTCACCGGGAAAAAACGAATCTGATCGAAGGAGCGCAGCAGCCACGGCGTGCCCGGCTGAAACTCCGCCGTCGAGTGGAACGTGTTCCACATCTGCAGCGTGCGCCCTACGAATTGATATCCGCCCGGCCCCTCCATCCCGTAAACGCACAGATAAGCGCCGCCAATGCCCACCGCGTTTTCCGGCGTCCAAGTGCGCGCCGGATTGTATTTGGTTGTCACCAGCCGGTGCCGCGGATCGATCGGCGTCGCCACCGGCGCGCCCAGATAAACATCACCCAAGCCCAATACCAGGTAGCTCGCGTCAAAGACGATGCGATGCACGTCGTCAATCGAATTCAGCCCGTTAATCCGCCGGATGAATTCAATGTTGCTCGGGCACCACGGGCGCATCCGGCCGCACCGACTGCATGTATTTTGCAATCGCCAGCCGCGTAGCCGGATCGTCCCAGGACAGTGGCAAATGCACCACGCGCGACGGCAACACCAAGTTATCCAGATCCGGGATCTGCTCCTCGCAAGCGTCCAGCGCTTCGAGCAAATGGTCGCGGCTCAGAACCCGCCCGTCGTAGTGCACCTGCAGCGACCGCACGCCCGGCGTGATATCCAAAATCCCCGGCAGTATCGCCGCGCGCAGCCGTTCTTCCAGCGCATGCACGCGCGATCGTAGATTCAGGTCGAGCACATTAGGCCCGTATTCGATCAGCAGATGCCGGTCGCCATCCGCGCGGCACACGATTGCAGGTGAACCTTCTCCCGACGCCTCGCGCCGCGATAGCACCGGCTCTTCCCTGACGGGCGCGTCCGGCAACCGCGGCAGGCTGCCCGCTAAATCGGCGATCGCCACCTCCATCTCCTCTTCCATCGCCGACGCCTGGCTTCGCGAAATCGCGCGGAAGCGCACCAGATCGCCCGGGCTTCAGCTGCCCCATCTTCCACAGCTCCGCCTGCACGATAGTCGCGGGACAAACGAATCCGCCCAAACTCGGGCCATCCGGCCCCAGAATCACCGGCATGTCGCCCGTGAAATCCACCGTGCCAATGGCGTAAGCGTTGTCGTGGATATTCGAAGGATGCAGCCCCGCCTCGCCGCCATCCGGCCGCGCCCACGAGGGCTTGGGACCAATCAGCCGGATCCCCGTGCGGTCTGAATGGTGATGCACCTTCCAGGCCGTCGAAAAAAACATTTCGATATCTTCCGGCGTGAAGAAATCGGGAGCGCCATGCGGCCCGTACAGCACCCCGATTTCCCATTCCTTGGAATATTGCGGGACCAGTTCAGCCGGCGCCTTCCGCGTGCAACAAAATGGCGGCCCGTCCTCCGTGATTCCAATCACGTCCCCCGCGCGCAGCACCCGTCCCGCATGTCCGCCAAAACCGCCCAGGATAAAAGTGCTGCGGCTCTCCAAATACTCCGGCACATCCACGCCGCCCGAAATCGCCAGATACGCGCGGCTCCCCGCACCCTGCGCCGTTGTCATCTCCAAAGTAGAGCCCGCCGATACCTGTATCGATCGCCACAACGGAACGCGCGTCCCATCCAGACGTGCACCGAAATCCGCGCCCGTCAATGCGATAACCGTGTCGCTCGCGAAACGCAGCGCTGGTCCCGTGACCGCAATCTCCAGACCGGCGACCGAATCCAGGTTCCCCACCAGCCGGTTAGCGATGCGAAATGCCAGCGCGTCCATCGGACCCGACGGCGGCACGCCCACATGCCAGTAGCCCGAGCGGCCCGGATAATCCTGCACCGTGGTCTGCGTTCCCGGCTCGATCACATCGATCGCGCTGCGCTGATACTCAAAGGCTTCGAGAAACGATGTCGTGATGCCGCCCGCTTCAAAACTGGGATCGGTAGTCACCTGGCGCAAGTACGAAAGATTGGTTTCGATCCCGGCGATGCTACAGTGCTTCAACGCACAGCGCAGATGCGTCAGCGCCGCCGCGCGGTCCGCCCCATCGACAACAATCTTCGCCAGCATCGGATCGTAGAACGGCGTCACTTCCGTCCCCGCCTCTACCCACGTTTCCACGCGCGCCTGGCTCGGCCACTCCACGTGCGTGAGCCTTCCCGAGCTCGGCTGAAAGTTCTTGGCCGGGTTCTCCGCATATACCCGCACCTGTATCGAACACCCCGCCGGACGAACGTGGGCCTGACCCAAATCCGGCAGTTCGCCCGCTGCCTGCTGCACCATCCATTCGACCAGGTCGATGCCCGTGACTTGCTCGGTAACGCCATGCTCCACTTGCAGCCGCGTATTCACTTCGAGGAAGTAGAAATCCTCCGTCTTGTTGTCGTAGATAAACTCGACGGTTCCGGCGGATTGATAGCCCACCGCCTTCCCCAACCCCACCGCCGCCGCGAACATCTTCTCGCGCAGGCTCTGGCGCAGCCCCGGCGCCGGCGTCTCCTCGATCACTTTCTGATTGCGCCGTTGCGGCGAACAGTCGCGCTCCCCCAGTGCGAACCACCGCGCCCGCTCCATCGCCGAAAATCTGCACCTCGATGTGCCGTGCGGACACCACGAACTTTCTCTAGAAACAGTTCGCTGCTGCCAAAACTCGAACGGCTCAGCGATTCCACGGCCTCGTAATATTCCGCCAGCTCTTCCGCCGTCCGGCACAAACGCATGCCGATCCCGCCGCCGCCCGCCGTGCTCTTGAGCATCACCGGATAACCGATCTGCTCGGCCGCCTCTACTGCTTCCTGCGCGCCTGCCAGCAATCCCGTCCCCGGCAGCAGCGGAACGCCGCACTCCCGCGCCATCGCCCGCGCCGTGTGCTTCAATCCGAACACGCGCATTTGCTCCGGCGTGGGGCCGATGAACACCACCCCGCTATCCGCGCAAACCTGCGCAAAATCGGCGTTTTCACTCAGGAATCCGTAGCCCGGATGAATCGCCTCCGCCCCTGATTTCCGCGCCGCTTCGAGAATCGCCCCCACCGACAAGTAGCTCTGCGTCGCCGGTGGCGGCCCGATCAGCAGCGCTTCGTCGGCCTGCTGTACATGCAAGGAATGCCGGTCCGCCTCCGAATAAACGGCCACGGAACCAATTCCCATATTCCGCAAGGTCCGTAATAATGCGGCACGCAATCGCCCCGCGATTTGCGATCAGGACCTTGCGGAACATCAATTATCCTGTCCATCCCAGATCAGCACTTCAATCGGCGTCGGGTTATAGGCGTTGCAAGGATTGTTGAGTTGCGGGCAATTGCTGATCAACGCCAGGACGTCCATCTCCGCGCGCAATTCAACGTACTTCCCCGGCGCCGAAACTCCGTCTTCGAAGTTCAGCTCGCCCTCCGGCGTCACCGGCACATTCATGAAGAAATTAATGTTGCTGGTGATGTCGCGCTTGTCCATGCCGTGCTCCCATTCGACAATCGCTTTCAGGAAGCTCTGCCGGCAGGCGTGCATGTAACGTTTTTCGAGAGCGTAGCGCACCATGTTGCTCTCCGCGGCGCAGGCCCCGCCCAAGGTGTCGTGCCGTCCGCAGGTGTCCGCGACAATGGTCATCATCACGTGGCCTGCCGTCGACATCAATCGCGTCCCGGTAGTGAGATAAATATTGCGCTGGTTGCGGATGGTGTCTTGCGCGGAGTAGCGGTCGCCGTAATCGTGCGCGTTATAAAACAGCGTGTCCACCGCCTGATTGCCTTCCAGATCGACAATCCGGAAGTACGCCCCCTGCGGAATTTCGTGAATCCACGATTCGCCCGCCGGGACCACGAAGCGATAAGTAGCGTTGGCCGCCTCGCGTTCACTCTCCACCAGAAAGGCGCTCATGCAAAATACCTTTCCGTGAGCGCGAATCCGCGCAGATTTTCCGGCCGGAAGCGCCGGCAGGGATCGGTTGCCGCCACCGGCCGCGCTTTGCGCACCGACAACCGCACCGGCTTGGGCTCGTACTTTGGATTGGTGTCCAGCGGATGCTGGCAAGTGTTCAAAATCACCAGCACGTTCATCTCGGCGCGCAGTTCCACATGCGAGCGCGACATGGAGTTGCGCGGATGAAAGGCCATGCCGCCGTCGTCGTCCACCGTGACGCGGCTGAAGAAATTCACGTTGGCGGTCAGATCGCGCGGCCCCAGCCCCCACTTTTCCATCTCCACCAGGAAGCTGTCCCGCCCGTTTCTGTGGAAGTGGTTGCGGTACTGCTGGTAGGGCGCCGCGCCGTACTTGCACGCCACCGACTGGGCGTTCGAACATCCGCCCAGCGGGTCGTGCCAGCCAACCGTGTCTTCGGTGATGGAACACAGAATCCTACCCATATCCGAATACAGCACGCACCCCTTCGTCAGGCGCGCCACGTGCTGCGCTTTTAGTGTGTCCGGCAGATTAAACCGCTCGGCAGGACACTCAAAGTTGTAAAAGATAGCGCCTACATTAGCGCCACCCTCCATATCGGTGATCAGCAGCGAGGTACCACGCTTCAGTACATGCGACCAAGCGGACCCCGGCTCCACCGTCTCCTCCCAAAGGACGGACGTTTCGCTCATGGCTACACTTCTCCCTTTTTGAATACATACAAGGATTCAACGCCCCCCTTTTAATGAATAAGAGGGCGTCACAGTTTTGAGGAAACTGCTTAAAGGGTCGAAGGAGGACCGCAGCAAACGTCCATCGCGGTCAGGCGTAAAAACACGTGTATTGCAATATGCGCACGTGCAGTACGGCCTGGAGCCGCAATTAACATGCCGCTAGTATGGCAGAGAGTTGCGCAATCCGATACAAGAAAGTTTTTATTGTCCCCATAACGAATTACGGTAATGAGGTCCCGTGCGTACCCGGCGAACGCGAGGCGAACGAGTTTACGCCCTCCCTGCGGCCCCGTTGTTTTTCCCTTGCCGCCTGATATAGTGGGTTCCTATGAGTATCAAAAGCCTCGTCGCTCTCGCCGTTATTTCCATCGCCCCGCTCGCGGCGCAGCTCGCCTCGCCCAACGCGAACGGCGACGCCATTGGACACGTTCACCTGAACGTGAAGGATATCGAAGCCCAGCAGCGCTTCTTCACCCTGCTTGGCGGTACCTCCGTCAACAACGAGAAGCTACAGATGATGCAGTTCCCCGGAATCTTCATCGTTCTCAGGAAGCAGGATTCTACCGGGGGTACCGTAGGGTCGGTGATCAACCACTTCGGACTCCACGTGAAGAACCTCAACGACTTCATGCCCAAATGGAAAGCCGCCGGCATTCCCATCGAGCCCGGCAACAACCCCAAGCAGATGTTCCTGACCGGACCCGACGACGTTCGCGTTGAGATCATCGAAGACGCGACCATCGCCACCCCCGTCGCCATGCATCATATTCATATGTTCCTGCCCGACCCTCTGGCCGCGCAGGCCTGGTACGGCAAGAACTTCGGAGCCGTCGCCGGCAAGCGCGGCATGTTCGATACCGCCACCGTCCCCGGCGCCGAATTTACGTTCACCAAGAACGATATGCCGCAAGCGCCCACCAAGGGCCGTTCGGTCGATCACATCGGTTTCGAAGTGAAGAACATCGATCAATTCGTGAAGACTCTAGAAGCCAATGGAATCCACACCGAAGCGCCCATACGCAACAGCGCGAACGCCGCAAAATTGCGCATCGCCTACATCACCGATCCGTGGGGAACGTATATCGAGCTCACCGAGGGCCTGACCCCGCCAGCCGCGCAATCGGCCAGCCGCTAGGCTTTTTACGGTGAGTTCCCAGGCTCTTCCGCTCGCCAGCCAGGCAGCGCCGGTGGTGCTTACGCCGCGCAAAATGTTCTGGCTGGTAGTGTTGCTGGGAGCCCTAGCCGCACTCGGCCCGTTTTCGATCGACACCTATCTGCCGGCGTTCCCCGCCATCGCCCAAACCTACAACACCACCGTAGGCGCGGTAGAAATCACGCTGGCCGTATACTTCGTCGGCTTATCCTTCGGGCAATTATTCTACGGACCCTTCGCCGATACCCTGGGGCGCAAACCTCCGCTCTACGTCGGTTTGGTGATGTACGTCCTGGCGTCCACCGGCTGCGTGTTCGCCCCCAACATCGCCACCCTCACCGTGTTCCGCTTTATACAAGCGATCGGTGGCTGCTCCGCCATGCTGATCTCGCGCACCGTAGTGCGCGATTATTTCCCCCCGCGCGAAGCCGCCCGCATTTTTTCGTTTCTGATGCTGGTTGTTGGCGTCTCGCCCATGATCGCCCCCATGATCGGCGGATGGCTGGTGGTGCACATGGGCTGGCGCTCCAACTTCTGGATGGTGAGCACCATGGGCACCATCATCCTGATCTGCGTAGCCGTGTTCTTAAAGGAAAGTCTGACGCCGGAGAAGCGCCAGCCTGGCAGCCTGCCGAAAACGCTGCGCCTCTACGCCAGCCTGCTGCGCGACCCCGTCTTCATGGTCTACGCGCTCTCCGGAGCCTTCATCGCCGCCGGCATGTTCGCCTATTTAGAAGGATCGCCGCTGGTGTTCATCGAACTGAACCACGTGAGCGCCGATCACTTCGGTTACTTCTTCGGAGCCATCGCCGTGGGCCTGGTGCTGGCCTCGCAATTGAACGGATTCCTGGTGCGCCGCATCCATCCGCACGACATTTTTCGGGTAGTGCTGATGGTGGCCGCCACCTCCGGCATCGTACTCTTCATCACCGCGAAGACCGGCTTCGGTGGATTCCCCGGCATCCTTATCCCGCTCTTCGTATTCGTCAGTTGCAACGGCTTCTCGTTCCCCAACGCCACCGCGTTAGCGCTCGCGCCGCACGGC
>CAVVZG010000180.1:0-7186 GCA_963752205.1 Bryobacterales bacterium
ATTCTCCACTCCATTTCCACTCCATTAAGAACCAGTCTGCATACGAAGTTTAGGAAGTTGCTGAATCCAGTAGACCTGAAATCGTCGCCTTAGACGCCATTGTTCTCTATTTTCAATCGACGTTCAAATTCCCAAGCTGGACGTCGCCGGTTCGACCCCGGTCTCCCGCTCCAACTTTTTTCATTGGTTTAGGCACGATTGCCAACGCGCGAGTCGCGATTTGACCATCTAAGTCGCCTCTTACCGGAGTAAAAGGGAGTACAACCTTCACAAGGCGCTGATCGGCGGACATACGGGTCCACTTTAGGGCAGTTCTGAGATCAGAACATGGGCTTACGCCGTAGTTGTTCTATCCCTGTACCTGCATCTTCAGCCAGTGCGCACGACTTCCGCACGCGCCCGCTCGAACCTGCGGATTACGAAGCCACCAGTTTGTTACGACCTGGGAGTGAACTCTGTTGTATGAAAAATGGTTACCAGCGCGCGCGATAACGGGGTTACAGCCCTCACGGTGCCAGCGGGGCCGAAACAGATTGACTTCGTAGGGAATCTAACCCGTGGAAGGATGGTCGATGGCTGAAAAAACGGCACTCAAAGGCAGAGGCAAGGTCGAGAAAGTAATGTACGAGTATAAAGAAGGCGAATTAAAGTCGGGGAGCGGACAGAAGATCACGAACCGCAAACAGGCTGTAGCGGTTGCTCTGAGCGAAGCCCGGCGAGCAGGGCCAAAATCCCCAAGAAGAAATCGCCGCAAGGATCGACCAAGGGTACAACCGTAGATGCAATTAAGCCTGTAGAGGCACTTGCTCTTGTGCGCGGGCGTCTTTTGCAGCGGCCTTGCGATCTTTGCGCCGTTTTCCGGTACCTTGGAAACGTTCCATGTAGGTGAAGAAAACCGGCGTGATGAAGAGCGTGAGGAGCTGGGAAACAACCAGGCCTCCCACGACCGCAAGACCCATCGGACGGCGAGCTTCGCCTCCGGCGCCTAAACCCATCGCGATGGGCAGAGTGCCCACCAGCGCGGCCACGGTTGTCATCATGATGGGGCGGAAGCGGACTAAGCATGCCTCGACAATCGCGTCGGCCGGTGGTGTCCCGTGCACGCGCTGCGCTTCGACCGCGAAGTCAATCATCATGATGGCGTTCTTCTTGACAATGCCAATCAGCATGATCACGCCGACGAAGGAATAAATATTAAGTTCGTCGTGGAAGATGAGGAGCGTGGCCAGAGCGCCGAGGCCAGCTGACGGGAGTCCCGAGAGAATCGTGATGGGGTGGATGAAGCTCTCGTAGAGAATGCCCAGCACCATGTAGATGACCAGCACGGCTAGCGCGAGCAGCAGTCCCATGCCGCGGAGCGAGGATTGAAATGCCGCGGCGGTGCCCTGGAAGTTGGTGCTGATCGAATCCGGCAAAGTCTCGCGCGCGAGAGCCTGCACGCGGTCGACGGCATCGCCCAGCGCTACGCCCGGGGCGGTATTGAAAGAAATCGTGACGGCGGGGAGTTCGCCGAAATGCTGGATGGTGAGCGGGCCCACTCCGCCGGTAAGCTTGGCGACGGCGTTCAGCGGAACCAGGCTGCCGTTGGTGGAGCGCAGGTAGAGCAACCCCAGGCCGTTGGGATCACGCTGATATTCGGGCTTTACTTCGAGGATCACCCAGTAGCTATCCACCTGCGTATAGATGGTGGAGATCTGCGGCTGGCCGTAAGCGTCATTCAGCGCGTTTTCGACTTGCTCTTCGGTGACGCCCAGCGAAGACGCGCGGTTGCGATCGATGTCCACGCTGAGCATGGGGCTCGATATCTGCAAGTCGCTGTTGACGTCGGCGAGTCCGGGCACGGTGCGCATGCGCCGCTCGAAATCGGCGGACGCGGCGTAGAGCGCTTTGAGGTCGGGGGATTGCAGAGTGAACTGATACAGCGAACGAGTTTGCTGGCCGCCGATGCGCACCATGGGAGGATTGGTCAGATATACCCGCACTCCGGGGACCGCAGCCAGCTTGGGGCGCAGCTCTTCGATAATCTGTTCCGGCGTCAGAGTGCGCTTGCTGCGCGGCGTGAGACGAATGAAGAAGCGGCCCTGATTGATGGGCTGATTGCTGCCCGCTCCCATGAAAGAGCCGAACACGTCGATGTTGGGGTCCTCAGCGACGATGGCGGCGACACGCTGTTGCAACGCCATCATGGCGTCATAAGAGATGTCCTGGCCCGCTTCGATAGTGCCATTCAAAAGGCCGGTGTCCTGTGGAGGGATGAAGCCCTTGGGCGTGATCACCAGCAGGTAGCCGGTTGCTACCAGCGTGCCGAGCGCCACCAGCATGGTGATGGGACGATGGCGCATGACGCCGTGCAGCATCCAGGCATAGGCGTCGCGCATGCCATCGAGCACTCGTTCGGAAGCGCGGTAGAGCGCGTTGTGATGTTCTTCGGACGGCGGTTTGAGGAACCGGCTGCACAGCATGGGCGTCAGGCTGACGGAGACGAAGCCCGAAATCAGAATCGCCACCATGATGGTGACCGCGAATTCGTGGAACAGGCGGCCGATGATGCCGCTCATGAACATGACCGGGATGAACACGGCGGCTAGCGACAGCGTCATCGACATCACGGTGAAGCCGATCTCTTTGGCGCCTTCGAGCGCCGCCTGCATGCGCGGCTTGCCCATTTCCATATGGCGCACGATGTTCTCGAGCACTACGATGGCGTCGTCGACCACGAAGCCCACGGAAAGCGTGAGCGCCATCAGCGACAGGTTGTCGAGCGAGTAGCCCAGCAAATACATCGCGGCGAACGTGCCGATCACCGAAATCGGCAGCGCCAAGCTGGGGATGGCGGTCGCCGAAACGTTGCGCAGGAACAGGAAGATCACCAGCACCACCAGGCCCATGGTGAGCAGCAGCGTGTACTTCACGTCGTTGACGGATTCGCGAACCGGTTGCGAGCGGTCCTGTTCGATATCGAGCGTTACCGTGGGCGGCATCAGCGTTCGGAAGGTGGGCAGCAATTCCTTGATGCGGTCGACGACTTCCACCGTATTGGTGCCGGGCTGGCGCTGGATGGAGAGGCCGATGGAGCGGCCGCCGACCTTGTTGTAGTAAGTCCACATCGCGGACTTGTCGTTCTGGACGCTGTCGATCACGTTGCCCAGGTCGCGCAGGCGCACTGGCGAACCGTTGCGGAAAGCGACGATCATGTCGCGGTATGCGTCGGCGGTCATCAACTGACCGTTGGCCTTAACGGTGAAAGCCTGACTGCGTCCCCACAGCGTTCCGGTGGGCTGGTTGACATTGTGGATCTGCAAAGCAGCGTGAACTTCATCGATGCCAATGCGGCGCGCTGCCAGCATGTTGGGATCGAGCTGAACGTGGATGGCCCACTTCTGGGCGCCGAATACGTTAACCTGCGCGACTCCGTTCAACATGGAGACGCGCTGCGCCATCAGGTTCTCGGCGTACTCATCGAGCGCGGAGAGCTGCATGGTGGGCGCGCTCATGGTCATGAAGACGACGGGCTGATCCGCTGGATTGACTTTTTGAACCGTGGGCGGCGCCGGCATTCCCGGCGGGAGTTTGCGCAGCACCGCGGCGACGGCGGCCTGCACGTCAGCGGCGGCGCCGTCGATCGAGCGCTCTAACGTGAACTGGATGGTGACGCTGGTGCTGCCGATGCCGCTGGACGATGTCATCGAATCGATGCCGGCCACGGTGGCGAACTGGCGTTCGAGAGGAGTCGCGACCGCGGACGCCATGGTCTCGGGGCTGGCGCCGGGCAGGTTCGCGCTGACTTGAATGGTGGGGAAGTCGACGTTGGGGAGATCGCTCACCGGCAGCGCGCGGTAGCCGGCGATGCCGAACAAGATAATACCGATCATGACCAGCGCGGTCATTACCGGGCGCTTGATGAAGACTTCAGTAATGTTCATTGGCCGTTACGAACGGGCTAACAAATGGTTCTATTATTCTAGTCCGGCGGGTGGGGGCTTGGAATGGCCGAATGGGGAGGGTGCGGGGGCCCTAAGGCAGGGGAATCAGGCCCATCCAGAACAGGCTGTGGGGATTGGTAGCTTCAACGTCGTACTTGCGGACGTAAGTCAGTTTGCCGTCTTTGGCGATACGGTAGACGGCTAGGCTGGCGGGTACCGGAGTGACTTCGGCGCCTTCGCGAAGCAGGTAGGGAACCTGGTTGGCGGCTACCAGGATGCGGGCGCTGGGATCGAGGGCGAAGGTGCGCGGACTCATGCCGTGGGTATCGGCGTTCTCGATCAGCGTGGGCTCGCCGGTTTGCTGATTGATGGAGTAGACGGCGATGGCGTTTTCGCCTCCCACGAAAACTTGTTGGCCTTGGAAATCGACGGTGTCGCTGGCGCGGTTACCTTGATAGACGATGCGTCCGTTGGGGTGCACGTGAACGGTGGAGGCTTGCTGCCCGGAGTGGACGTGGACGGGGTCCGTGAGGCTGTCCTTGGTAAAGAGGGCGACGGGATCGAGCGTTCCGTTCGCCAGTTTTTGATACACCTGGAGCTTGCTTTGGCGCTCCAGCGAGACGAAAACCCAGGGCTGGGAGGGATGGAAGTCCAGATGGCGGGGTTGGAAGTTGAAGCCACCGTTGGGAGCGATCGACAGGCGGTTGCTGAGCACGCCATCGTGGTAGCCGAAAACTTTGATCGCACCGGGGTCTTCCGGTTTCGTGGCCGTGGGGCCGTTGCCGCGCGTGACTAGGGTCGCCATTTGACCGGAAGGATCGACGCGGATTTGATGCGCGTAGATGCCGAAGTCGAGTCCCGCGGACTGCTTTACTTGCTCGGCGAGGGTGCCGTCCGGGTTGAGACGGTGGACCGTGACGCCGCTGGGATCGTTGTAGGCGATCAACACGTGAGTGCCCGCTGGGTCGACCGAGATATGGATGGGGCGCGCGGAGAGCGCTACCGGCTGGCCGAGAGCATGAAGCGCACCTGAGGCGGGATCGATGCGGAAGGCGGTGACTCCGTGCTGGCTGCCGCTGGGCGGCGGAGCGGAACCCGCGCCGACGGGACCTCCGTTGCTCCACGCGACGTAGAGAATTTGCTTCGCGGGATGCGGCCAGGCGTATTGGACGTTGGCCGGGAGCGTGACCGACGTGCGCTTGGTCAGGGTGGCGTCGTCGACGTTCACGTCGTATTGGCTGAGCTCCGCGCCAACGCTGGCGTAGAGGGCGACGCGTTGCGGCTGGGCGATCGCAGAGCTAGCTAGGAGCGAGAAGACTAGAACCAGTCCGTAGCGAGCCAGGCTGGTCATTTCATCACTACCTGGGCAAGCAGGGAGTCGGGTCCCAGCCGGAAGCGTCCTGCTGTTTTTTGAAGTTGTAGGTGCGAACGAAGGGGCCGTTCAGGTACATGGGATCGTCCACCATGGCGGTAACCACGAAGTACTGCTCGCCTTGCTGGCCGATGACGAGGTTGAAATATTCGTTCAGCACCGCGTGGTCACTGTAGGGGACGCCGTTCTTGCGGATGTAGCCTGGGAGCAGATCATCGGTGGTGACGCGCAGCGTACCGCCACGGGCAGTGCCGCGAGCCGGGCCGAGTCCCGGGACGAATCCGGTGCCGCCGGTGTCGAGCAGGACGCGTCCGTTCACCAGCCACTGCGCTGCGGAATAACCTTGCAAGCTGGGTGGGCCCTTCTGCGCGGGCACGGGGCCGAAGTGCAGCAGGCGGGTTTGCGTGCCGGCGTCGGCATCGATCTTAAGCGTCATGTCATCCTGCCAAGTGATGTGCAGACGGCCGGGACGCTGCATCACGCCCACGGCGCCATAGGCTTTGCAGGCGTTGCCTTCGGCGGCGTCTTTATCGGGATCCCAGGCGTTGGCGGTGCGGCGGGCGAGGGGGTTGAGGGGCATGTAGGCGATGTCGCCCTTTTCCGGCTTCACGCGGAAGCGCCACTCGTCGACAATCTGCGAAACCCAGTAGCCAGTGAGATCGATGGGGGCGGCCGCTTTAGGCGTGGTTGGAATAATCGGGCCGGGAGCCCCGCGGCCTTGCGCGTGCAGCGCCGGTGCCAGCATAAGGGCCGCTGCGGCGACGCCGGTTAGAAGTGAGAATTTGTTGGACATGAGGGTCGGCTATTTCTTGGCGCTGAGACCTTTGTAGACTGCTTCGACGAACTTATCCGGCGTCATGACAGAGAGCTGTCCGAAGCGCCCGTCCCAGTCCTCGGTAGGTTTGGCGGCTTTCACTTGCTCGAGCGTCATGCCTTTCTTGATCGAATCCTGAATGCGATCGCGAATGATGGTGACCATGTCGCGATAGTAGGCCAAGTCGGCGGTGTCGCAGATGCGGCCGTGGCCGGGAATAACGTAGGTGCCGCCTTCGGAGCGAAATTCGGGAATCACTAGGTCCACCATGTGGTTCAAGCCGGCGAGCTCGCCTTGAATGCTGCCCCCTTGTGCCATGTCGATGGGCGGATAACTGGTGAAAGAGAAGATGTCGCCCGCGCTGATGACGTCCGAACTGCGGAACATGACGAAGGTATCGCCGTCGGTGATCGCGTTCGGAACGTGCAGGAGCTGGACGCCTTCGCCGTTAAAGTGGTGGCTCAACTTCATCTGGTTGCCGAAATAAGTTTCGGTAGGCTGGCCGCGGATCGGCATTTTCGCATCGCTCAAGCGCTGCAGCGCGTTTTCGTGGGACAGTACCGCGGCGCCTTCGCCGACATCGCCCAAATCGCCGGCCACGTTGCCGCCGGTGAAAGTCTTGCCGGCCTCGGCCAGGACCACGTTGCCGCCCGTGTGGTCAGGGAGTGAGCTGGTGTTGAGGATAAATCGAATCGGCTTGGGAGGCAGACTGCTGGTGAGCACTTCGCCGGAACCGCCGCCGCCTTCGTTTCTTTTGACGGGCTGCGCGAAAGTGGCGAGCTCGCGGCTCAGGCGCTGAATGGCCGCCAGGGTTTTATCGGCTACTTCGGCGGCGCCGGAGTCAACCAGCAGCACGCCGTCGGGGCCGATCGAAATGGTGATGTTCGAACCTGCGCCGGCCAACATATAAATGTGATCACGAATGGGAATGATCTCGATCGCCGAAGGCTCATTGCGCAGGCTCGCGGGACGCTGAGCGAGTCCGATGCCTGCAATCCCAGCGGCGGCGGCACACGCCAGCCCAGCGAAGGCCCATCGTCTAATGATTTTTTTCAAGACTTGCTCCTGTATGATCGC
>CAVVZG010000181.1:0-29137 GCA_963752205.1 Bryobacterales bacterium
CCGGCAAGCCCGAAGAGCTGGTAGATGCCTTCGGCATCTCCGCCCGCGACATCGCGGACGCCGTAAAGACCATCATCTAGCCCCGAAATCGACGTACGCGGGCCCGGCGGTCGGGCCTACGCATGTTTTCAAGGGTGTTGGCAGGGAATCGTTCCACAAGAAACCAATCGAGGTTAAGTCATTGGCAGAAAAGCGGGTTTTGGTCGGGATGATACCGGAAGTGATCGTAATCGACGCCGGCGAACAGGTGGAGTGGATCTCGAATGCTGGCAACTTGAAGGTCGAATTTGACGCCAAACGCTCGCCCTTCGGCTCCAACGTCTTTCAGGCGCCTCCGGGCGTTCGGTTGGTCAGCGGGCCTACCCGACCCGGGCTGAACCCAGGCTCCTACCGCTACCGCATGTCGCTCAACGACGTGGTTTTGGCGCAGGGTGAGGTTGTAATTCGTGGCAATGAACAGTAAACCAAGCCTGGGGCTTAGTCGCCAGCAACGGCGGTAAAAACTCTTTCCTGCGATACCGAGTCAGCCAGCACGCGGCGCAAAGGCGCCAGCATTGAAGCAGCCACCGGTTTTTCCGTTCCTACCGTAATTTCGGCGAATCTCCGCGGAAATTCGCGGCGTCGATCTAGCCACAGTCCAAATTCTTGCAGTAGGTCCCCCGCGATATTCGGGTCGTCGGTGCGCTCCACACCCCAAAATGACGCGAAGCGGCGCGCGTTCATGAGCGTGGCGCACGCGGAAGGATTCGAATCGTTTCTGGAGAACCGCTTCAAGGGACACAAACGATTTTCGCTGGAAGGCGGCGAATCCACCATCGCGATTCTGGACGAAATTCTGGATCGCGCGGCCGCGCAGCATGTCGATGAGTGCATTATTGGGATGGCGCATCGCGGACGGCTCACGGTGCTGGCCAACGTGATCGGCAAGGGCATTGCGCAAGTTTTCTCGGAGTTCGAAGGGGAACTTGGGGAAGAGGATTTCGAGGGCTCGGGCGACGTTAAATATCACTTGGGCGCCAGCAACCGGCGGCAGCAGCCGGGCGGCAACGCGATCCGTGTTTCGGTGGCGGCGAACCCCAGCCATCTGGAAGCTGTCAACCCCGTTGTCGAAGGGATCGTGCGTCCCAAGCAGGATCGTCTACAGGATGCAGCGCGCGAACGCGTCATCCCGGTGCTGATTCACGGGGACGCTGCTATGTCTGGGCAAGGCATCGTGGCGGAGACGCTGAATCTGTCGCAGATCGATGGGTACAATACCGGCGGCACCATGCATTTGGTGATCAACAACCAGATCGGCTTCACCACCGATCCGCACGAATCGCGCTCCACCAATTACTGTTCCGATGTCGCGCTGATGGTGAAGGCTCCGGTGTTCCACGTCAATGGGGACGACCCGGAGGCTTGCATTCGCGCGTCGCAGATGGCCTACGATTTCCGGCAGCTGTTCCATCGCGACGTGGTGATCGATATGCTCTGCTGGCGCAAGCACGGGCACAATGAGGGCGACGATGCTAGCTACACTCAACCGGTTCTATATAGGCAACTGAAAGATCACAAGTCAGTGGCCGCGCTGTATGGGGCGCGCCTGCAAAAAGAAGGCGTGGTGACGGCGGAAGAAATCACGGCCGGGCAGGAAGCGCAGAAGAAGTATCTCTACGAAATTTACGATCAGACGCAGAAGAGCAAGGAAGAGTGGGAACTGCTGGAGCTGAGTCCCATCGCTCCCGGGTCGATGCCGCAGGACCTGCCGCCTACGGGCGCCAGCTTGTTGGCGCTGGAACAGGTGATCTTAACCATTTCGGAATTTCCCAGCGGCTTCACGGTTCATCCGAAACTGGCGCGCCTGGTGGAGAAGCGCGCGGCGGCGCTGCGCGAGAATTCCATCGACTGGGCGCTGGCGGAAACGCTGGCCTTCGGCAGCTTGATGCTGGAGGGAACGTCGGTGCGCTTGAGCGGGCAGGACGCGGGGCGCGGCACGTTCAGCCAGCGGCATATCGCGTATCACGATTACGAAAGCGGCGCGGTGTGCGTGCCCCTGGCGCAGTTGGTGCCCGGCCTCGCGAAGTTTGAAGTCTTTAACAGTCCGCTGAGCGAATACGCGGTGATGGGTTTTGAATTCGGCTATAGCGTCGCCGATCCACTGAGTCTGGTGGTTTGGGAAGCGCAGTATGGCGATTTCGTCAACGGCGCGCAGATCATGATCGACCAGTTCGTGACGTCGGCGGAATCGAAATGGGGGCAGCCGAGCGGCCTGGTGCTGCTGCTGCCGCACGGGCAGGAAGGCGGCGGGCCGGAGCATTCGAGCGCGCGCCTGGAACGCTTCCTGCAACTGTGCGCGGAAAACAATATCCAGGTGGCGAACTGCACCACTCCGGCGCAATACTTCCATCTGCTGCGGCGCCAAATGCGCGGCGGTCCGGACCGGCGCGGGTTGCGCAAGCCTTTGGTCGTGATGTCGCCCAAGAGCCTGCTGCGGCATCCACAGGTGATCTCGACGGTCGAGGATTTCACCAACGGTGCGTTTCAACCGGTGCTGGACGACGCGACGGTGTCCGATCCAACGGCGATTCGCAAGATTCTGCTGTGCAGCGGCAAAGTTTACTACGAAGTTCTGGCGGCCCGCGAGGCTCGTAAAGCTACCGACGCGACGGCGGCGGCCACGGCTATTGTGCGCGTGGAGCAACTGTATCCATTCCCGGAGGCGGAAATCCGCGCGGTGATCGCGCGCTATTCTTCGGCGAGCGGCGTGGTTTGGGTGCAGGAAGAGCCGCGCAACATGGGCGCTTGGCTGTTTATGCGTACGCGGCTGCAACGCATCATGGCGAATGAGGCGCGGGCGCTCGGTTACGCGGGACGTCCGGAGAGTGCTTCGACGGCTCCTGGGTCGACGAAAGTGCATGCCCGCGAACAGGCCGAGTTGCTAGATCAAGCCTTCGCGCCGCCTAGCATTGCGCGCCGCTGGCGCAAGCGGCTGGTCAAGCGGCGCAAAGCGAAATAGCTATTGCGCGACGGCTTCGGCGGGTGCGGAGCGGGCGCTTTCGTTGCCGTTGCGATCGGTGGCGGTCACGGTGTAGCTGTACTTCTTGCCTATTTCCACGGTGCGGTCACTGAAGGTGGGCGCATCGAGCGGTCCGGCGATGGGTTGGGGCGTTCCGCCGTCGGTCGAACGATACACGTGATAGCCCGCGAAATCATCTTCAGTGTTGCGCTGCCAGACTAGCTCGATGGAGTTCACTCCGGCGACGGCCATCAGGCCTACGGGCACCGCGGGCGGGAAGGTGTCGGTGGGCGTAACGGCTAGGGTGGCGGATACTTCGCTCTGCTGCAGCTCTCCGGCGAGCGCCTGCACGAAATAGCGGTAGGGAGAGCCGAAATCGACGGTGGTATCCACGTATTCGGGCTTGTCGGATTCGGCTAAACGCTGCGGCATCATCTCGCCCGCGCCGCGGAAGATGCGGTAGCGGCCGTTCGCTGGGCCTAGCCAGGTCAGGCGCACACCTTGCGGATCGGAAACGGCTTGGAGGTTCGCGGGCGTCGCGAGGGGTGCACCGACGGTGAGCGACACCGGGTTCGACCAGTCCGCGGCCTTGCCCTTGGGGCCGGTCGCGCGAACCGTCACTACGACGTTTTTGCCGATCCAAGCGCCCGCCGTGAAATCGTCGTCGACGGGGCCCGGGGGCTTGGCTTGCAGCGGCACAATTTGCGACGCGGAGCCTATAGCCACGCGCGCTTCGACGGCTTTCACTTCGCTCAGCTTCAGGCCCTCGGTGGTGTCGGCGCCGATCGTAAACTCGACTACGATCTTGTCTCCGTACTCGGCGGCGCGCAGGTCGGTAATGCGCGTGGGGATGTCGAGCGCGGGCGGCTTGGGCGCGCCAACATAGGCGCAACCGGTCAGCCACAGAATGCCAAGAAGAGCAGCGGCGCGGATCACAGAATGTAGCGGCTCAGGTCCTGATCCTTCACGATGTCGGCCAGTTGTTTGCGCACGTAGACGGCGTCCACTTTCACGTTTTTCTTCTTCAGGTCCGGACCGTCGAAGGATACGTCTTCGAGCAGCTTTTCGAGAATCGTGTGGAGGCGGCGCGCGCCGATGTTTTCCGTCGATTCGTTCACGCTGCGCGGCGAAGGCGGCGATTTCCTTCAATGGCGTCTTCGGTGAAGACCAGCTTGATGCCTTCGGTATCGAGCAGCGCCTGATACTGCTTGATCAGCGCGTTCTTCGGCTCCTTCAGAATGCGGATGAAATCGGCTTCGGTGAGCGATTTCAGCTCCACGCGGATGGGGAAGCGGCCTTGCAGTTCGGGAATCAGATCGCTGGGCTTCGAGACGTGGAACGCGCCGGCGGCGATGAACAGAATATGATCCGTGCGCACGAAGCCGTAGCGCGTGTTGACGGTGGTGCCTTCGACGATGGGCAGGATGTCGCGCTGCACGCCTTCGCGGCTGACGTCGGGGCCGTGGCCGCCTTCGCGGCCGGCGATTTTATCGATCTCGTCCAGGAAGATGATGCCGCTGCGCTCCACGCGCTCGATGGCGACGCGCGTCACCTGATCCATGTCGACCAGCTTCTGCTCTTCTTCCTGGACCAGGTAATCCAGCGCCTCGCCGACGCGCATTTTGCGCTTGCGCGTGCGGCCGCCGAACAGGCCGGGCAGGACATCCTTGAGGTTGATGTCCATCTCCTCCATGCCGGTCGGCGGTGGTGACTTCGAACGATGGGACCGCGCTCTTTGACGTCGATCTCCACCATGCGGTCGTCGAGTTTTCCGGCGCGCAGCTTCTCGCGCAGTTTTTCGCGCGTGCGGTCGACGCTCTCGAGCTCGGCGGTTTCGGGCTGCGCGGGGCATCAGCAGATCGAGCAGACGCTCTTCGGCGTTGCGTTCGGCGCGCTCGCCCACTTCGTTGAGGCGCTCTTCGCGCACCATGTCGATGGCGATTTCGACCAGGTCGCGAATCATGGATTCGACGTCGCGGCCGACGTAGCCGACTTCGGTGAACTTGCTGGCTTCCACCTTTAAGAAACGGCGAATTGGCGAGCTTGGCCAGGCGGCGCGCCAGCTCGGTTTTGCCGACGCCGGTGGGGCCGATCATGAGGATGTTCTTGGGCATCACCTCCTCGGCCATTTCGGGGTCCAGCTTCTGGCGGCGGATGCGGTTGCGCAGGGCGATGGCGACGGCGCGCTTGGCGTCGGCCTGGCCGATGACGTATTTATCCAGCTCGCGGACGATTTCGCGCGGCGTCAGTTCGTCGAGCACGGGCGGATCGTCGGCGGCCTGGGCAGGGAGATAGATAACCATTTACTTGTGCTTAACCTTCCAGTTTGGCATACCTCAGCCCAGCTCCTCGTAATGCACGTTGTCATTGGTATAGATGCAGGTCTTGCCGGCGATGGTCATGGATTTTTCGACGATCTCGCGCGCGGAAAGCTTGGTGTTCTCCATGAGCGCCGTGGCGGCGGCCTTGGCGTACGCGCCGCCGGAGCCGATGGCGGCGATGTTATCGTCGGGATCGATCACGTCGCCGTTGCCGCTGACGATGAAGGTGTTGCCGGGGTCGGCCACCAGCAGCAGCGCTTCGAGGTGGCGCAGCATGCGGTCCGTACGCCAATCCTTGGCCAGCTCGACCACGGAGCGCGACAGGTTGCCGTTATTGTTCGAGCTTGGATTCAAAGCGCGCGAACAGCGCGAAGGCGTCGGCGGTAGCGCCGGCGAATCCGGCCAGAATCTTGCCGTTATACAGGCGCCGCAGCTTCTTGGCGGAGGCTTTCAGCACTTCCGAGCCCAGCGTCACCTGGCCGTCGCCGGCCATGACCACTTTGCCGTCGCGGCGGACGCACAGGATCGTCGTGGATCGAATTCGCTCTCTCATGGTTGTGAATTTCAGTGTGACACATGCGTCGCAGTGGTAAAATCAAGGGTCATCCTAAGCGGGAGAAAAACATGACCCAACCCGTCACTGAAAAATACGACGAGCAGAAGCGCCTGGCGCGCCCGTTGTCGCAGGTGGATCCAGAAATTTTCGAGCTGATTCACAAGGAGACCGAGCGGCAAAGCTCGCGTCTGGAGCTGATTGCCAGCGAAAATTTCACGTCGGAAGCGATTCTGGAAGCGGCCGGCAGCACGCTGACGAATAAGTACGCCGAGGGCTACCCGGGAAAGCGCTATTACGGCGGCTGCGAGTTCGTGGATGAGGTGGAAAATCTGGCTCGCGATCGCGCCAAGAAGTTGTTTCACGCGGAATATGCCAACGTGCAGCCGCATTCCGGCTCGCAGGCGAACCAGGCGGCGTACGCCAGCGTGTTGAATCCGGGCGACACCATCTTGGGGATGAATCTGGCGCATGGCGGGCACTTGACGCACGGGCATCCGCTGAATTTTTCGGGCAAGTTGTACAAGATTGTGCCGTACGGCGTGAAGAAGGAAGGCGAGCAGATCGATTACGACGAGTTGGAGCGCTTGGCGATGGAACATCATCCTAAGCTGATCGTGGCGGGGGGCAGCGCGTATCCGAGGATTATTGACTTCGCTCGTTTTCGTCAGATCGCGGACGCGTCGGGCGCGCTTGTTCATGACCGACATGGCGCATTTTTCGGGACTGGTGGCGGCGGGGCTGCATCCGAACCCTTGTGAGTGGGCGGATATCGTCACTTCGACGACGCATAAGACTCTGCGCGGTCCGCGCAGCGGCATGATTCTGGCAAAGGAAAAATTCGGCGCGGCCATCGACAAGTCGGTGTTCCCGGGGGCGCAGGGCGGCCCGCTGATGCACATCATTGCGGCCAAGGCCATCTGCTATAAGGAGGCGATGACGCCGGAGTTCGTGGCTTATAGCAAACGAGTGCTGGCGAACGCGAAAACGCTGGCGAGCGAATTAAGCGCGGCTGGGTTCCGCGTGGTTTCCGGAGGCACGGACACGCATCTGCTGCTGGTGGACGTGTTCGCCAAGGGAGTTCGCGGTAAGGAAGCCGAGGCGGCGCTGGACCGTGCCTACATCACGGCAAACAAGAACGCGATTCCTTTCGACGTGAATCCTCCGCTCAACCCGAGCGGCATGCGCTTTGGGAGCCCGGCTGTCACCACGCGCGGGTTTGGCGAAGCGGAAATGCGGGAAGTGGCGGCCCTGATCATACGGGTACTGGAAAATGTGGCGGATGAAAATGTCCTGTCCGAGGTGCGGCGGCGCGTAGCGGCGCTCACGGAGCAATTTCCGTTGTACGCGTGGAAGCTGACGGCGGCTGCGGCCCGCTGAACGGGATGCCGCTCCATATCGTCATCGACGCGCGGCGCGTTCGTGATTTTGGAATCGGCACCTATATTCGCAACATCACGAGGGCGCTGTCGGCTCTCGATGCGGAGAACCAGTACACGCTGGTGGCGCATCCCAGTGATGCTGGAGAACTCACGGGTCTGGGGCCAAACTTCCGCATCGCGCCATTTCCTCTCAGTGACCGCGGGCTAAAACACAACTTCTATTTTCCCCGCTTTCTGAAGTCAATAAATGCGTCCTTGTATCATATTCCGTTGAATTCAGTGGCGTGGTGGATGCCGCGTCCGTATGTGGTCACCATCCACGATATGAGCTCGCTACTGTTTCCGCCGCGGCGCGATTTTCGTTACACGTTGCATCAGGAGCGCTACCGGCGCGGGGTGATCAGAGCGGCGCGCGTGATCGCTGTCTCGCATGCGACTCGCCGGGATTTACAGGGAGTTTTGCGCATATCTGACGAGCGTCTCTCCACCATTCATAGCGCTCCTGATCCGGCGTTCACTACGGTGCAGGACGATCCGGCGCAACAGCGCCAGATCCTGGATCGCTACTCGATCACCTATCCGTACATCCTTTATGCGGGAACTGTGCGCGTGCACAAAAATGTCCCGCGACTGGTGGAAGCATTCGCGGTGCTGCGGCATAAACTGGAAAGTCATCCGATTTATCATGATTTGAGACTGGTTATTATCGGCGACGAGCTCTCGAAGAATCCAGCGGTGCGCCGCGCCGTGGCACATTCGCGCATTGAATCCGCGGTACGGTTCTTGGGCTTCGTCCCTATTGAAACTCTGCGAGTCTTTTACAGTTCCGCGGAAACCTTTGCCTTCCCGACGCTGTACGAGGGCTTTGGTCTCGCGCCGCTCGAAGCCATGGCCTGCGGGGCTCCGGTGGTGGCGTCCGATCTGCCGTCATTGGTGGAAGCGGTGGGGGAGGCGGCGGAACTGGTGAGCCCGGACAACGTGTTCGATATTGAGCGCGGGTTGCGCGAAGTCCTGCTCAACGACGTGCGCCGCGAGTGGTTGAAGGAGGCAGGACGGGCGCAGGCGCAGCGTTTCCACTGGGAGTCAACTGCCCAACAAGTCCTTGCCATTTATCGGGAAGTCGCGGCCAATAAAACGGGCAATTAGAATACTTTAGGCAAATAGGGTTTGACTTAGCATGGGACTAGACGTACTATACCTATGCGGTCACCGGTGGGCCGACCGCACGTCCCAAGCACAAGAAGTGGAAGGAAGTGAACAGCAATGGAATGGACACGCTCAGAAACACTGGCGCTCGCCATGCACAATTGCACGCAATGCCACGGGTGTGGACTGCGGCTCAGAAATACCGGTGGATGGACGCCCTGCAATTGCGTCCTGCGCGCAATGTTTCGTATCTGCCACGACCGTTTCATGCGTTGCGCGGAGGAGGAGCGGCATGTCAGCCATATTTCCGTGGAGCCGCCCACGGGGAATCGTCGCCCTACGTCATTTGGGCGAAAGCATGAAGAATATATGGCAGATTTTTGTTTAGTATCGCGACGTTCCCTTACTGAATCAGAATATCAATTATTTCGCTATCATTTTCTATTAGGAGCAGAGTGGGCTTTGTGTGCACGCAAGCTGAGCATGAGCCGGGGGAACTTCTTTCACGCGGTGTATCGCATTGAGCAGAAGCTAGGGCGGGTGTTCCGGGAGTTGCAGCCCTATCCGCTGTTCCCGTTGGACGATTACTTCAATGGACCTTCGCGGTTTGTGGCCGGGCGCGTGAAAGCGGCGGAGTGCCTTGCGATTCCGCTGCGCCCCGAGCATCTGCGATTTCCGCAGCCGGTGCGACGAGCGGCGTAGTTTATTTCGCGCTGGGTTCGCGCCGTTTCGCGAAGAACCTCTGCATCAGTTCTGCGCACTCCGCGCCTAACACACCTTCCTCGATCAAGAGGCGGTGATTCAATACTTCGGCGTCGGCCAGCCGAAATTTGCTGCGCACGCCGCCGAAGCGCAGATCGCGGGCGCCGAATACCAGGCGTTCCACGCGCGCGGCGACTAGGGCGCCGGCGCACATGACGCAGGGTTCCAGGGTGGTGTAGAGGGTGGCGCGTTCCAAGCGGTAATTGCCGGTGAAGGCGCTCGCTTCACGCAGAGCAAGGATTTCGGCGTGCGCAGTAGGGTCGCTACGCTCAATGGGGGCGTTACGCCCGCGGCCGATGACTTGATCGTCCAAAACCAGCACAGCGCCGACGGGGACTTCGCCGGCGAGCTTCGGCTTCCTGGGCGAGGCTCAGCGCCATGCGCATGTAGGCTTCGTGACTCACTTTGCTCTCTTGATTCACTTCACGAGAATAGCGTCATTTGCGGATCTTCCGGCCAGAGTTCGGGATCTGGTTCCAACTTGCGCTCATCCAAGCCATAGCGGCGGCGGATGCGCCGGAGGCGTTCGCGGATCATTTCCGGGTACTCGCCTTTGAGATAGGCGCTCCGTTCGAAGCGTTCCCGATAGCGGCGTAAATAGGCGGGGAAGTGTTCGCGCAAAAACGGAAAGAAAACTTTTTGCGCGCAGTCTTTTAGGAAGACGACATTACCTCCAAGCTGCGCGGCGCCGGCGCGGGCAGAGGATTTCGCGACAGCGTCGAGGTTTGGTTCAGCGTCGTTGATCAAGGGCATGATGGGCGCCAAGTTGACGGCCACGCGAAGGCCAGCCGCGCTTAACTTGCGGACGGCGTTCAGGCGTAGATCGGGGCGGGGAGCGAGCGGCTCGAGCAAACGCGAGAGTTCACGGTCGAGCGTGGTGATGGTAATGACCAGGGTGAGATGATTGCGGCGGTTGATTTCCTGGAATAGATCGATGTCGCGCGCGACGAGATCCGATTTGGTGATCAGGCCGATGCGGTATCCAGCGGTTTGCGCCAGCAAGTCGAGAATCGCGCGGGTCAGACGGTATTTTCGTTCAGCGGGCTGATAGGGATCGGTGGCGGTGCCGATGGCGATGGTTTCCCCGGTGGGAAGCGCGCACATTTCGGATTTGAACGCCTCCCTATCGAAATGTTTTACGAAGATTTTCTTTTCGAAGTCGTCGGACTCGCGAAGTTCCATGAATTCGTGAGTGTAGCGGGCGTAGCAATACTTGCAGCCGAATTCGCAGCCGCGGTAGGGGTTGATCATCCAGCGAAAGGGCATGCGGGGACTGGTGCACCGCGATAGATATTTGCGGGTGGGAAGCTCGAAGTATTCGGTGCGGCGCTTGGCTTCGAGCGAGGGGCTTTCGGCGGCCAGGCGCGCGATACCGACGAGTGGTGTCACAGGGACATTTTCGCCTTTTGTTCGCCCAAAGTCAAGCCAGAATTTTTGCCCCGTAAACGCACTCATAAACATGGCTACAAAAACGAAGGTTGTGGTACGTCGAATGCCGGTTGCTGTTGAGGTGATCCAACGGCGGATTTATTTGGTTCGCGGGCAGAAGGTTATGACCGACGCGGATCTGGCGAAGTTGTAGCAGGTGGAGACCAAGTTTCTGAATCGGGCGGTGCAACGGAACTTGGCGAGATTTCCCGAGGATTTTATGTTTCGCCTGACGCCGGAAGAAGCGGAAAGTTTGAGGTGCCAAATTGGCACCTCAAAGGCGGGACGCGGGGGGAGGCGTTATCTTCCGCTCGTGTTTACCGAGCATGGAGTGGTGATGTTGTCGTCGGTGTTGAAGAGTGAACGTGCGGTGCAGATGAATATTTTGGTGGTGAGAGCGTTTGTGAAGTTGCGCGAGATGCTGGCGAGTCATAAGGATTTGGCGCACAAGATGATTGATTTGGAGAGGCAGCAGAAGCAACATGGGCAACAACTTTCGGCGGTGTACACGATGGTGCGCCAGTTGATGGAACCGGAGCGGAAAAGGAAACGGACGATTGGATTTAGGATTGGATGAAATCTGCAGCGACTCGCTTGCGGCTATAGGCGAAGTAGATGCCGAGTCCGATGGCTAGCCAGACGAAGAAGCGGATCCAGGTTTCTAGCGGGAGGCTTAGCATGAGCAGAAGGCAACAGAGGATGGAGAGTAGCGGGAGGAACGGGACCCAAGGGACGCGGAAGGATCGCGGGTGAGCGGGCTGCGAGCGGCGCAGGATGATGACGCCGGCGGAGACTACGATGAAGGCGAATAGGGTGCCGATGTTGGTGAGGTCGGCGAAGGTGCCGATGTCCCAGACGCCGGCGGGGATCGCAACCACGATGCCGGCGATCCAGGTGCTGATGTCGGGGGTCTTGAAGGTGGGGTGGACGCGGGAGAAGATGCCGGGAAGTAGGCGGTCGCGGGACATGGCGAAGAGGATGCGGGACTGGCCGTATTGCGAGACCAGGACGCCGCTTAACATTCCTAGCAGTGCGCCGACGGTCACGATGAAGCGGAGGCGGTTGAGTCCCACGGCCTTTAGCGCGTTGGCTACAGGGGCGTCGTTGTTGAGGGTGTCCCAGTGCACGATGCCGGTGAGGACCAGCGCTACGGCGGCGTAGAGGATCGCGCAAATGACTAACGTGAACATGATGCCGCGCGGCAGGTCACGTTGAGGCGTGTGGCATTCTTCGGCGGCGGTGGAGAGCGCATCGAAGCCGATGTAGCTGAAGAAAACGATGGCGGCGCCGGTGAGGACTCCGGAGTATCCGTTGGGCATGAACGGATGCCAGTTGTGGGTGTCGACGCTGCGGGCGGCGCCGAAGATGAAGAGCAAGATGGCTGCGACTTTCACAATCACGATGATGGTGTTCGCGCGGGCCGACTCGCGCACGCCGCGGACTAACAGCCACGTCAGCAGCATCACCATCAGGAACGATGGCAAGTTGAACCAGGCTCCGGTGGCTTTGCCTTCTATGAAAATGGGTTCGGTGAGTTGCGAGGGCAGGTGGAAGCCGAAGACGTTGTCTAGTAGATCGTTCAAGTAGGCGCCGAAGCCGACGGCTACGGCCATGTTGCCTACGGCGTATTCGAGGATGAGATCCCAGCCGATGATCCACGCGAAGATTTCTCCCAGGGTGGCGTAGGCGTAAGTGTAGGCGCTGCCGGAGACGGGAATCATCGAGGCTAGTTCTGCGTAGCAGAGGGCAGCGAAACTGCAAGCTAGGGCGACTAGGAGGAAGGAGATGGAGATGGCGGGGCCGGCTCCGGGGCGGCCGAAGGTGCCCACGGCGTGGCTGCCGCCGATCAGCAGATCGAGGACCGGGGCCTTGAGGATGGATGGTACGTCGAACTTGAGCCCGGCGGCGGCGGTGCCGGTTAGCGTGAAGATGCCGGAGCCGACGACGACGCCGATGCCCAGGGCGATCAGGCTGCCAAGCCCCAGGGATTTTTTTAAGCGATGAGAGGGGTGGTCGCTGGCCGCGATCAGGGATGCGATGCTTTTCGTGCGGAAGAGCGTGGACATGCGGCCAGGGGAGGGACCGGCCTGGGGACCGGTCCTACCTTATAGGTTAGCGACTAACGCTTACGCTGGCCTTTGACCATCTTCTTTACTTTGCGTTTTTGCGAACCGCGGGCCACGTCGGCTGCGCGCTTGGGCTTGGGAGCGGCTTTCTTGCGGGCCGTTCGTTTGAGCTTCTTGCGTTCGTCTTTGTCGGTAACTTTTTTTGTGTTCATTCCACCTTGATCCCTGCGTATTTCGCGATTAATTTCTTCAACCCGTAACCGGGAAAACTCACTGTTACTTTTGTATCTTCGCCCGTACCTTCTAGGCGCAGAACCGTGCCACGGCCCCATTTGGTGTGTTCCACCGTCGAGCCCGGTCCCAGTTTCTTGGCAACCGGCTTTTTAAATTGAGGAACGGGCGCTGCTGGTTGGGCCGCGCTTGCTGCTGCCGCCGCTGGGGCGATCCCCTGAGGCGCCGGCATGCCGCGTTCCGAAAAAAACTGCCGGATGTTATCGACAGAATTGTAAGTCTTCCCAGTATAAAGGTTTCGCTGCGCGGATTCGCGGACCTGGTAGCGTTCGGAGAAAAGGTCGACGTTGCGAGCCTGCGGGGCGTCGCCGCGAACGGCGTCGACCAGGTTGCGCGGGACCTCTTGGAGGAAGCGCGAGGCTAACGAAACTTCGGGCTGTGCGCCTCCAAAGCGGCGGCGGTAGCGGGCCCAGCTTAGGTACAGTTTGGTTTCGGCGCGCGTCATGCCGACGTAGCAAAGGCGGCGTTCTTCTTCCATGCCGCTTTCGGAATCGAGCGAGCGGCTGTGGGGGAAGAGGCCTTCTTCGAGGCCGGCGATGAAGACTACGGGGAACTCGAGGCCTTTCGCATTGTGCATCGTGAGGAGCGAGACGGGGGCTCGGGAGTCATTGGAATCGGCGTCGGAGACCAGGGCGGCGTGATCGAGGAAGTCGCGCAGAGATTCGCCGCGTTCACCGGCGTCGGCTGCGGCGTTGAGAAGTTCGTCTAAGTTAGCCAGGCGCTGGCGCGATTCTTCGGTGCCCTCTTCTTCGAGCATTTTGCGGTAGCCGGTGCGTTCCAGGACATCGGCTAGAGTTTCGCCGATGGGGCGCGAGTCGAGTTGTCCGGCTAGCTCGGTCATCATGCGGTGGAAGGCGGCTAGAGCGGCTTCGGCGCGTCCGGGGAAGGCATGGGCTTCTAGCATTTGCTCAAGGGAGGTCCAGAGCGAGAGTTCGTGTTGCAGGGCGTACTGCTCGATTTGTTCTAGCGTGGTGCGGCCGATGCCGCGGGCGGGGGTGTTGATCACGCGCAGCAGTCCGATGGAATCGTGCGGGCTGACCAGGACCTTGAGATACGCCAGGAGGTCTTTCACTTCGGCGCGCTGGTAGAAGCTGAAGCCGCCGACGACGATGTATTTGCGGCCGTAGCGGCGGAGGGCTTCTTCGATCTGGCGGGATTGCGAATTGGTGCGGTAGAGCACGGCCACGCGCTCTTGGGGGTTGCGGGCCAGGCGGGACTCAACGGTGTCGGCGATCCACAGGGCTTCGTTTTCGGAATCGGGGGCTTCGTAGAGGGTGATTTTTTCACCGGCTCCCGAGTCTGTCCACAGAGTTTTGCCGATGCGTTCGGTGTTGTTGGCTACTACGGCGCTGGCGGCTTCGAGGATGGTTTGGGTGGAGCGATAGTTTTGTTCCAGGCGGATGATGGTGGCGCCGGGGAAGTCACGTTCGAAGTCGAGGATGTTGCGGATGTTGGCACCGCGCCAGCCGTAAATGGATTGGTCTTCGTCGCCGACTACGCAGATGTTGTGGCGCTGTTCGCTGAGGAGGCGCATGAGATCGTACTGGCTGCGGTTGGTGTCCTGATATTCGTCGACCATCACGAATTCGTAGCGTTGATTTAGGCGCTGACGGGTGGCGTCGTCGTGGCGCAGGAGGTTGACGGCTTCTAAGAGAAGATCGTCGAAATCCAGGGCGTTGGATTCGCGGAGGCGGGCTTCGTAACGCTCGTAAACGGTGGCGAAGCGGGTGGTGGTGGGGTCGGTGGCGGCGCGGGCGATTTCTTCGGGGGATTGCGCGTGGCTTTTCGCGTTGCTGATGCGAGAGAGGGCGGCGCGCGGCTGCATGAACTTGTCGTCTAAGCCGAGAGCTTTGTAGATCGACTTGATCATGGAGATCTGGTCGTCATCGTCGTAGATGGTGAAGAGCGGGGTGAAGCCGCGGCGGAGTTGTCCCAGGGGCGCGCCCTCGCGGCGGAGGAGACGGACGCAGAAGGAGTGAAACGTCGCTACTGTTGGGGCACCTTCAGGGCCTGTGGAAACGAGGGAGCGTACGCGGTCGCGCATTTCACCAGCGGCTTTGTTGGTGAAAGTTACGGCTAGGACAGCCCAACCGGGGACGCGAAAGGCGGTCATCAAATGGGCGATGCGATGGGTAATGACGCGGGTTTTTCCGCTGCCGGCGCCGGCCAGCACCAGCAGGGGGCCTTCGGAGTGTTCGACCGCCTCCCGTTGGCGGGGGTTCAACCCCTCAAGAAAATCCATGAATATGCGATTTTAGCACGGTTGTGCCCTGCACCCTCATTTGGGGGTATAGGTACCATTACTACCATTTGGATATAGTACTTGAAGACGTTCGTCTCTCCTCACGGCCCGCTGCGGTTGGTGAAATTCAAAGATAGAGTAAGTGTATGATTCCGAAGACTTCCCCCGAGGTATCCGGAGCGATCCGGGCCAGACTAAACGATCTACGGAATAGGAAAGCGACCTTAGACGAGGCCATCGCTAGCCTGGAGCGTTATGCGGCTTATAGCCGACCGCCGGGAGCGGCGGCTGCGCGGCGGTCGGCGAAAGTGATGCAGATGAAAGGCGACACGCGCTGGGCCGGCGCCGCCTAAGGCTAGGTGAACCATTTCCGCTGCGGGGCGTCCAACCCCTTTTGCTGTGTTGTAACCTGAGGGGGGATACGTGCGCCTTTTCTTGTGGATAAATCGGGTTTGCGCCACCGCCGGGCGATGCGAAAAGGCAGCGGGCGGGCGCAATGCTGATTGAATTCGAGCTCATTGAAAAAGCGAAAAACGGCGACGATAGCGCGTTCAATCAGGTCGTGCAGGCGTACCGGAAGCGCATCCTAGGGACCATTGCGAGGCTGATCGGGAAACCGGAAGACGTGGAGGATGTGGGCCAAGAGGTGTTTCTCCGCCTGTATTATTCGCTGGATCAGCTGCGGGCGGCGGAAGTATTCGAACCGTGGCTCCACCGGCTGACGGTGAACGCGGCTTACGATTATTTGCGGCGGCAGAAGCGGCGGCATGAGCATCGCATGTCGGACCTGAGCGAGCAGCAGGTGATGATGGCGGATGCGTCGGCGGGCGGCAAGCAGAAGGCCGAGGAAGACCGGCGGACGAAGGTTCGCGAGATGGTGCAAGCGCTCCTGGGCAAGGTTTCCGACGAAGACCGGATTCTGCTGATGATGAAGGAAGTGGAAGGGCTTTCGCTGAAGGAGTTGGAGAAGATTTACAACGTGAACGAGAACGCCTTGAAGGTGCGATTGTTCCGGGCGCGGCAGCGAGTTTTGAAGGCATTTGAATCGCAAGAGTGACGACGGCAGCAGGGCGGCGAGGAGTATACAATGGAACCCATGGATCAGGGCGGCATGAACGATAAACTGGACGCTTTGTTTGCCCAATACCGGGAGGCGTTGCCCGACCGGGAGGCTTCCACCGGTTTCATGCCGAACCTATGGGCGCAGATCGAAGCGCGGCGCAGCGCGGTGTCCTCCTCCTGGTTCCGGTTGTGGGCGCAGGTGTGGCTGGTGGCCACGGTGACGCTGGCGATTGTGATCGGCGGCATTCTGATTCCACGCTTTGAAAATCCACCGGCCTATCAGGCGAGTTATGTGGACGTGCTGACGGCGGCGGATTCCGCCAATGACGCGGCAGTGCTGCCCAGCGGGGAAACCGAATGAAGCCCACGCGCTGGACAGTGGCTCTCTACATGGCATTGGTATTCACTTGCGGAGGGGTAGTGGGCGCCTTTGTATACCGTCTGTACATGGTTTCCGAAGTCCGCGCGAATGTCAGTCAGCGCAATCCTGAAGAATTCCGCAAGCGCTTCCTGGCGGATCTGAAGTCGCGCCTGCAATTGAACGACGACCAAGCGGCGAAGCTGAGCGTCATCTTGGATGAAACCCGCATGCGGGTCCGGGCTGCGCGGGTCACCATTGAACCGGAGCTGCAAAAGATTCGCGACGATCAAAAGCAGAGGATCAGCGAACTGTTATCGCCCAGCCAGCAGGTGGAATGGCAAAAGATTCAGGATGAGCGGCAGCGCAAGCGCGAGAGCAAGAAAAACCGCCAGCCCCCGCCGCAGTAGACCTTGTCTCTACGGCGTCTTTACGGCACGGGGTTCTACGCGACCGGCTGTTTCTTCTTAGCTTCGGCGGCGTCGCGGACCTTCTGATACTTCTTCTGGAAACGGTCGACGCGGCCTTCGGTATCGATCAGCTTCTGTTTGCCCGTGAAAAACGGGTGGCAACTGGAGCAAATTTCAACGCGGATGTCGCCTTTATGGGCCGAACGGGTGCGGAACTTGTGTCCGCAGGCGCAGGTCACATTCACTTCTTCGTAGGCAGGGTGGATACCAGGTTTCATGGCGAAGCTCTCAAACTTTCCTTGGGAATTTTTATATTAGCACAGTCCCACGGCGGAGGATTTGTGATATAGTGATGTTTCATGTCGGCTGCCCGATTCAACTCGTTTCGATTTAGCTATTGGTGGTATTTTACCGTCTGAATCGTGACGAGTGGGCTGGAGCAATAAGGTTTATAAGCAACCCACTCGAAAGAGTGGGTTTTTTGATTTTTAGGAGACCCCGATGATCATTTCGATGAGGCTGCATGCGAGTAAAGAGGAGATTGGCAATGTCCGGGCACGGATTGAGGAATTCGGCTACAAGGTGCATTCGATCGCGGGTGAGGAGCGGGTCGTGATCGGCGCGGTGGGAGTGGGCGACGTGACGGCCTGCCTGGAATCGCTCGAAGCGATGCCGGGCGTGGAGCGCGCGATGCGCATTTCCGCGCCTTACAAGTTTGTGAGCAAGGAATTCAAGCCGGAGAAAACCACGATCAAGGTACGCGACGTGGTGATTGGCGGGGACGAGTTCATCACCATGGCGGGTCCGTGTTCCGTCGAGAGCGAAAAGCAGATCATCGAATCCGCGCAACTGGTGGCCAAGCACGGCGCCAAGCTGCTGCGCGGCGGAGCGTTCAAGCCGCGGACTTCTCCTTACGACTTCCAGGGTCTTGAACTGGAGGGCCTGAAGCTTCTCGACAAAGCGCGGCGCGAAACGGGCCTGGGCATCATCACCGAAGTGATGAGCGACCGCGATGTGGAGATGGTGGCGGAATACGCCGACATTCTGCAGATCGGCGCGCGCAACATGCAGAACTTTTCGCTGCTGAAGACGCTGGGCAAATGCGGGCGGCCGATTTTGCTGAAGCGCGGACTGAGTTCCACTATTAAAGAGTTGCTGATGTCGGCGGAATATATTGTGGCGCACGGGAATCCGGACGTGATGCTGTGCGAGCGCGGCATTCGCACGTTTGAGACGGTCACGCGGAATACTTGCGACATCGTTGCGGTCGCGGTGCTGAACGAGATGACGCATCTGCCGGTGATTTTGGATCCCAGCCATGCGACGGGCAAGCGCAGTCTGGTTCCGCCGCTGGCGCGGGCGGCAGTGGCGATCGGCGCGGACGGCATCATCGTCGAAGTGCATCCGCAGCCGGAGAAGGCTATCAGCGATGGCGCGCAGTCTTTGAATCCCACGCAGTGGGCGAACATGATGCAGGATCTGCAACCGTACATCGCTCTGTGGAAACAGGCGCGGGTGCGGGAAGCCGTCGCCGTCTAAGGCTCCTTGTGAGCTTTCGCTCAAAGCCTTGGCGGATTGCGCTCGCGGTGGTTCTGGTGTGCGCGGCCGCAGCGGGAGTGTTCTTCTGGCTGCGAAATCCTCCTTATGGCGCCGGGCGTTTGCTGGCGATGCTTCCGGTGGACGGGGCCACGCTGGTTTATATCGATAGCGGATCGCTGCGCAAGAGCGGGTTGCTGGATCTGCTGGCGGGATCGAAGGCGGCCGAGGAAGCGGACTATCGCAAGTTCGTCGAGCAAACGGGATTCGATTACCGAACAGACCTGGACGCCGTCGCGGCAGCATTTGTGGACGGCCGCGTTTACACTACCCTGCGCGGGCGGTTTCAGTGGGCGAAGCTAGCGGCGTACGCGCAGAGCCAGGGCGGCGAATGCCGTGACGCGGTGTGCAGCATGGCGGGCAGCAGTCCGCAGCGGAACATTTCCTATTACCAGGTGGCGTCGAATGTGCTGGCGCTGGCGGTGACTCCCGATGCGCGCGGCGTGACGAGCATTGGGCCCAATGGGCGCAAGATCGAGCTTCCGGCGGCGCTCGACCCGGTTTGGATTTCAGTTCCGGCGGCGGTTTTCAATAAGCTGGATGCGTTTCCGGATGGAACGCGCGCGTTCTTAAGTCCGCTGGCGCGGGCGGAGAAAATTACGTTCGCGGCGGGGCCGCAGGGCGAACGTTTGCAGCTTCGCTTGGAAGTGGCGTGCGCGACTCCTGAGGCTGCGGCCGACTTGACGAAGCAGCTTTCAGGCGTAACCGGCTTGCTGAAGGACATGATTGGGCGCGCGCACATGACTCCCAATCCGCGCGATCTGAGCGGGGTGCTGGTGGCGGGAAGTTTTCAGCAGCGAGCGGCTACTGTCGTGGGCACTTGGCCGATCGAACGTGGGTTCGTCGAAGCCTTGGCTTCGGGCCAGATACAATAAGATACCCATGGAAGCCCGCGTTCTTGCATTTGTTCTCGCCGGGGGCAAAGGCACCCGGCTGTACCCTTTGACGAAAGAACGCGCCAAACCGGCGGTGCCTTTCGGCGGCCGCTATCGCATTGTCGATTTCGTGCTCAGCAACCTGATCAATTCAGGCATTTATTCGACTTACGTTTTGATCCAGTTCAAGAGCCAGTGCCTGCTGCAGCACCTGCGCGACGGCTGGGAAGTGAGCGGCCTGCTGCGGCAGCACTTCATCATTCCGGTTCCGGCGCAGATGCGCTCGCCCGGCGAGCAGTGGTATCGCGGCACGGCCGACGCGCATGTATCAGAACATCAACCTGATCGAGCAGGCCGATCCGCACTACGTGAGTGATCTTCGGCGCGGACCACATTTACCGCATGAACATCCGCGAGATGCTGGAGTTTCACATGCACAAGCGCTCGCGGCGACCATCGCGGCGATCCCGGTGGAGAAGGAACTGGCCGCCGAATTCGGCGTCATCGAGGCGAAGAACGACGGGCGGCGTTATCGGGCTTTCACGAAAAGCGCGCCGACGCGCCCACCATGCCGGGCGATCCCGACCGGGTTTACGCGTCGATGGGCAATTATATTTTTTCCACCAACCTGCTGCTGCGCGAGTTGTACGCGGATGCCGCGAATCCGAATCAGCTCGCACGATTTCGGGCGCGATATTCTGCCGGGGCTGGTCGGCCGCGCCGAAATGTTCGCCTACGATTTTCAGACCAACCACATTCCCGGCGATCCGCTGAATCAGGAACCTTACTGGCGCGACGTGGGGACCATCGACGCGTATTACGACGCCAACATGGATCTGCGCTCGCCGACTCCGGCGTTGAATTTATACAACCGCCAATGGCCGCTGCGCACTGCCGGATACTTCGACGCTCCCGCGAAATTTATTTTCGACGAAGCGGGGCATGCGGGACAGGCGACCGATTCGATCGTCTCGGGCGGATCGATTCTATCCGGGGGGACGGTGCGCAATTCGGTGATCGGGCGCGGAGTGCGCGTGCTTTCCGGCGCGCTGGTGGAGGACTCGATCGTGTTCGACAACTGCGTCATCGGCCGGCGGGCGCGGGTGCGGCGGGCGATTCTGGATAAGAACGTGCGTGTCCCGGAGGACGCTTCAATTGGTTTCGACCCGGCGCAGGACCGTTTGCTGTACCACGTGACGGAAAGCGGGATCGTGGTGGTGGAGGGGCATCGCTCGACGGTGGACGTCGCGACGATGCTGGTTTGATACGAGATACAATAACTCGGCTGTTGGTTTTCCCCCGCCAAAGTATTCGAAGCCGATAGCCATTCCCCAAAAGGGCGCGTAGCTCAACTGGCAGAGCAACTGACTCTTAATCAGTAGGTTGTAGGTTCGATTCCTACCGCGCTCACCAAACCTTTCAAGCATCTCGGCAACTGCAAAGTGGCCGCAATTCCACTACAGGGCCTTCCACGTTCGCGCGGGTTGCATCGCGTTGGGACCACTTGCCACTCCGGATTACTCACGTATGGCCGGCGGGTGTGCTTGAACTACGCCATCGTGTATACTTTACAAATGCTCAGGGATACTTTCACGAAGCAGCGCGACGCTATTAGCAAGTTTGCGTTCTCTTTAGCTCTCTGCCTGTTGTCAGCATCTTCGGTATGGGCGCAGGTCGGTGCCGCGCTTTCCGGAACGGTCACGGATCCAACGCACGCCTTGGTTTCCGCCGCCACGGTGACTGTCAAGAATGCAGACACGGGGGCAGTCCGCAGCACGGCGACCGACAACGCCGGGTACTACCAAGTGGTCTCTTTGCCGGTAGGCGCTTATGAGATTCACGTGACGAAGGGCGGGTTTGCGGAGGCCATTCGGACTGGTGTCCATTTGGTTGTGGGGCAGGACGCCACTGTAGATTTTGCCCTCAGTTTGGGAGAGGTCAGCCAGCATCTTACAGTGGATGCGGACGCTCCTCCGGTCAATGTGAGCACAGTTGACATTTCCGGTTTGGTTGGCCAACAGCAGGTGGAGAATTTGCCGCTCAATGGGCGCAGTTTCGATTTATTGCTCACGCTGAATCCCGGCGTCGTCAATTTCACGTTCGAGAAGTTCGGCGGTATCGGCGGTTCTAATTCGACGGTGGGGAATAACTTTGCGGTGTCCGGCAATCGCCCGCAGCAGAATCTGTTCTTGCTGAATGGGATCGAATTCACGGGAGCGGCTGAAAACAACATGCAGCCCGGAGGCACCAGCCAGCTTTTGTTGGGCGTTGACGCGGTTCAGGAATTCAACCTGCTGCGCGATTCCTACGGCGCCGAATATGGCAAGCGGCCAGGCGCGCAGGTCTTGATTGTTACGCGATCCGGCACCAATCAGTTTCACGGGTCGGCGTACGAATTCATACGGAACAATATCTTCGATGCCCGCAATTTCTTTGATGGGAATTCAGTGCCAGGGTTTACGCAGAATCAATACGGGGCATCCGTGGGAGGTCCCCTGCAGAAAGACAAAACGTTTTTCTTTGCCAACTTCGAAGGGTTCCGCAAGAACTTGCATCAAACCGGCGTGGATCTGGTTCCCGATGACAATATGCGAAACGGGTTCCTGCCTTGCAAACTGATTTCGCCCGCGCCCACAACTTGTCCGGCGTCAGGAGTAGCGTTCGTAAAGGTCTCACCCTTAATTAACGCTTGGCCGGCGGCGAGCCCGGGGGCTCCCGATTTCGGTGGGATTTCGGAAGCATTCAACAATCCACTGCAAATCATTCACGACAATTTCGGGACGGCCCGGCTGGACCACAACTTTTCAGCCGAAAGATACCCTGGGCGTTGTCTACACCATCGACGACAGCAACGACTTCACGCCGCTCAGCACCAATGCCTATAGCGCCAATGCCGAAGACCTGCGCGAGCAAGTGGTGAGTATCGAGGAAACTCACATTTTCTCACCCACCTTGCTGAATACCGCCCGCGCCGGTTTCTCGCGAGCGTTCTATTTCTTTACCGGTGAACCCACCCCCGGCACGCCAGCGGCAAGCCTCCCCGGTTTCCTGTCAGGGGAACCCATTGGCGCGTTGTCGGTGGGCGGCAGCGCAGCATCGAATCCGGCCGCGGTGATCGCTCTCGCCGGCAGCAACAACGGAAGCAATCTGCATATCGCGCGGAATTTATTCACTTATGAAGATCGCGTTTCCTCTAACGAAAGGACGGCATCAGCTCAGTGCAGGGGTGTGGTTTCAGCGTCTGCGATCGAACGAGAATATCGCTCTGAGCCAATTCGGCCAAGCGACTTTCACGGGTTTGCAGACATTCCTCCAAGGAACTGCCAGTCTTCTTTTTGATCCCTCGTCCACTCCGTTAGGCTGGCGTTCGTTGATGGGAGCTTGGTACGTCGAGGACTCCATTCGCTTCGGCCAAAACCTCAAGGTGACTCTGGGATTCCGCGATGAGTTTAGCAATGGTTGGAACGAAGTGAACGGGCGAGCGGCGAATTATACGTACACGAATGGAGTGATCAACACCACTCCGCAGGTCGGCTCGTCGGTCTTCACCGTGAACAACGCCAAGTTCCTGCCGCAGCCGCGCGTCGGCGTCGCCTGGAGCCCGTTCGGGTTATCGAAAACGGTGCTGCGCGCCGGGTTCGGGATGTACAACGAACTGCAAGACGCGCTGGGCTACCGAACGGATCAGAACGCCCCATTTAATCCTACTTACAGCGTCAGCACCAACGTTTCCACTTTTCCCATTTCCGCCGTGCCCTCCGGCGCAAAGCTCGTGGCGGGAGGAGTGCAGCCGGATCTGCAGATGCCGACTCTGATCTCCTGGTCGTTCCGCGTGCAGCAGGAACTGACTGCCAACACGACGCTGACCGTCGGTTACGTGGGCTCGCACGGCTATCACGAAATAACCGGCGTGGATGCAAATGAGCCTTTTCCCGTGATCTGCCCCGCGTCTCCGTGCCCGGCGACGTACTCATCCGCTTTCCCGGCGGGCATTGCCGGCACCGCGGTGGCGCCAGGCACTTATTATGTCCCGACGTCCGTCAGGGCGAATCCTGCTCTCAACAATACCTGGACGTACTTTTCCGTAGCCGAAAGCACCTACAACGCCCTGCAAGTCGATGTGAACCGCCGCTTCAACAGCGGGTTAGTATTGCGTGGAGTCTACACCTGGTCGAAGACCATTGATGACGGTGATTCGCTCAACGCCACGACTTCGGGAAATCAGCCCGCACTGCTTTCGAACCCGTTCAACCCGCGGGCGGATCAAGGGCTGGCGAGCTTTGATGTTCGCAATGCGGCTGTCATCAGCGCTTCCTATGCGCTGCCGTTTGGAAAAGGGCCTGGGTTCGGAAACAAACTGGCCGGTGGCTGGACCATCAACTCGATCGTCACGCTGCAAGGCGGATTCCCGTTCTCGCCGCTGCTCAGCTACAATCCTTCGAACAACGGCGACACGCGCAATCCGGTGCGCCCGTTCGTGAATCCTGCATTTACCGGCCCGGTGATTCTGGGCACCCCGAATCAATGGTTCAACCCGGCCGCGTTTCTGGCGCCTCCGACTGCGAGCGGTTTTTACGGCAATCTGGGACGGAATACGCTCATCGGCCCGGGGCTCGCTACGTGGGACTTGTCCCTGATGAAAGACACCCGGCTTAATGAGCGCCTGTCGCTGCAATTTCGCGCGGAAGTCTACAATCTCTTAAACCGCGCTAATTTCAACACGCCGAATCCGGTAACGTTCACGCCGGCGCTTTCCCCCACCGCCGGGCTGATCACGTCGACGTCAACCCCTTCGCGGCAGATGCAATTCGGCTTGAAGCTGCTGTGGTAGTTTAGCCGGCGGCAGCCTACAATATGAGGTAGTCATGTATACACGACGCTCTTTGGTTTTGGGGCTTCTCGCGGCAAGCTTTCTGGCCGCACAGGATGCGCCGCCAACGGTTCAGGTTACAGGCGCCGTGAAGCAGGCATTGACGCTATCCGCGGAAGATCTCGCGAAAATGCCGCGCGCATCGGTGCGCACTAGCAACGCCGGAATGGAGACGGTCTATGAGGGCGTCTGGCTACATGACGTACTGAAGATGGCGGGCGTCCCGCAAGGCGGCGAACTCCGCGGCAAGGCGCTGGCGGGATATGTGCTCGCCGAGGCTCAAGATGGTTATCAGGTTGTGTTCTCGTTGGGGGAAGTGGACCCCGCCTTTATCGACAACGAAATTCTGCTGGCCGATACCGCGAACGGCAAACCGCTGTTTGGCGCCCAGGGGCGGTTCCGGCTGGTGGTGCCCAAGGATAAACCGGGAGCACGCTCCGTCCGCATGCTGACTAAGCTCGAAGTCGTTCAGCTAAGGAAATAGCCGCCGTGAAGACTCGCGTCGAAAACCGGCTGGGCCAGATTCGAAAGAGCAGAGGCGTGGGCGCCTCGGATTTGGCGCGCCGGGTCGGCGTGAGCCGGCAAACGATTTACGCGATTGAAGCCGGCACCTACGTTCCCAATACCGAAGTTGCGTTGAACCTTGCGCGCGAGCTGGAAGTAACCATCGACGAGCTGTTTTCGCTGCATGAGGGCAGTCACAAATCGCCCGAGTCTCTGGCCGCCGAAGTATTGAGCGCGGAAGAGCCAGCCAAGGGCCAGCCGGTGCGCATCTGCCAGATCGGAGCGCGCTGGGTGAGCGTCCCCGTGAGCGCCACTCCTTATTACATGCCGGAAGCCGACGGCATCATCAAGAAAACCGGGCGGACGAACCGGCGCGCAGAGCTAGTGGTGTTTGCGAAAGATGAAGCCGCGCAGAAACGGCTGGTGCTGGCGGGGTGCGACCCGGCTACCGGTCTTCTTTCCGGCATGGTGGAAAAGATCAGCGGAGTGGAAGTGGTGTCCGCAGCCGCTTCCAGCAAGCTCGCGCTCACGTGGCTGGCGGAAGGAAAAGTGCACATTGCCGGCTCTCATTTGGAGGATCCGAAGACCGGTGAATTCAATGTGCCCTACATCCGCAAGCAGTTTCCCGGCGAGGAGTTCATCGTCGTCACTTTCGCGCGCTGGGAAGAGGGTTTGGTCCTGGCGGCGGGAAATCCCAAGCGCATCCGCAAGATTGAGGATCTGGCGCGGAAGAACGTCAAGTTTGTAAATCGCGAGCCCGGTTCTGGAAGCCGTGGACTGTTGGATGAGCTCTTGGGGAAGGCCGGGATGAACGCGACTAAGATCCAAGGCTACGACAGGATCGCCTTCGGTCACCTGGCGGCCGCCTATTGCATCGTTTCCCGCGATGCCGACGTATGCCTGGCAACCCGCTCCGCGGCGCAGACTTTCGGACTGGATTTTATTCCACTGCGCAGCGAACGCTACGACCTGGTGATGCGCAAGCGGAGCGCGGACCTGCCTGCGGTCAAGGCGTTCCTGGATGTTTTGCAACGCGCCACGCTGCGCCGGAAGTTGGAGGTACTCGCCGGGTATGACACCTCGGAAACGGGTGCGCTGGTCGCTTAGACGCGTCGCCGTTGGATTCGCCATCGCGGTGAGGTTGCTGGGCGGCGACTTCGAGTGGAATCTGCCCAAAGGATTCCCCCGTCCGGCGGTCCCTGCCGATAATCCGATGAGCGTCGCGAAGGTTGAGCTCGGCCGCTACTTGTTCTACGACAAGCGAATGTCCGTAAACGGAAAAGAATCGTGCGGAAGTTGTCACCGGCAGGAACTGGCTTTTACGGACGGGAAGGCTCATGCGGAGGGCACAACCGGACAAGCCCATCCGCGCGGCAGCATGAGTCTGGTCAACGTTGCCTACGTGCCTTTGCTGACCTGGGCGAATCCTACTCTCGATTCCCTGGAGGAACAGGCGCTCACTCCGATGCTGGGCGAAGAGCCGGTTGAACTCGGTTTAAAGGGACGTGAACCGGAGTTCCTGAACGCCGTGCGCCGCGATCCGGTCTACCAGCGTCTGTTTCCCCAGGCATTCCTAGAAAGCGGCGACGTTTACACGCTGCAAAACGTGACCAAAGCAATCGCCGCGTTCGAACGCTCGATCGTTTCTATGCGATCGCCGTACGATCGATATCGCTGGGGAGGCGACTCTGCGGCGATTTCGGATTCGGCTAAACGGGGGGAGATTCTTTTTTCATCCAGCGAGCATGGTGGATGCTTTCAATGCCATGGAGGCTGGAATTTCAGCGCCGTTCGCTTCGAGGGCAGCAAAGATCGAAGCGAAGAGGGCGACGGTTTCTTCAATACGGGGGTCTCGCTCTATTTACCGCCGAACCGCGGCCTCTTCGAGCACACGCAACGTGCCGGGGACGTCGGCAAGTTTCGGCCACCCACCCTGAGAAACATCGCGGTTACGGCGCCTTACATGCATGACGGCAGCCTGGCGACGCTCGACGAAGTGATCGATCATTACGCGGCCGGCGGCAAATTGGATCACCCGAACAAATCGCGCATCCTGCGGCCATTCCGGCTCACGGACGGCGACAAGCACGATCTAGTCGAGTTCCTCAAGTCACTTACCGACGATGAACTGCTCCGCGATCCGCGCTGGAGCGATCCGTGGCCGGTCCAAGCAGTTGTTCACTAATCTTTTTCCAGCATCACTTCGGTCGATTTGATCACCACCGTGACCTTGTCGCCTTTTTTGAGCGCAAGCTGCTCCGCGCTGCGGCGCGTGATCACGCTTTCAATCTGACTTTTCCCGATGCGTACGACGACATGCGCCATGATGTCGCCCAGTGTTACTTCGACTATTTTTCCTTCTAACTGATTTCTTGCTGAGATGGGCATATCCCAAGGATGGCATTTATTTCGGCATGGGTATCGACACAGCTTTGCCGGCGCCACGTTCGGCGATCCAGATCGTGTCTCCCGCAGGCTCGACCCCGGTCGGAGTATTGAGTCCTTCCTTGATCACGGTGACACTGGCCTTGTCGCCATTGACGGTGATGACGGAAATTTTGCCGCTGCCGTTCTCGGCGACGATCAGCTTGCCATTGGCGGCGCGCATGCCATCCGGCCCCTTAATCGGTTGATCCATCCAAATATCGACAGGCTCGCCCGCCTTGCCGGCGGCATCGACGGGGATGCGGTAGAGATTGTTCGAGAACACGTTGTTCACATAAAGCGTGCCGTTCAGGAAGGTGATGCCGTCGATGCCGTAGAGGGCGCGATGCTCCAGAAAAAGTTCGGCTGTGGAAGCACCGGCCGGCAGTTTGTAAATTTTGCTGTTGGCGGTGTCGGTAAGATAAAGGGCCTTATCCGGTCCAATCGCGAAATCGTTGCAGGTGCTGTTGTCGCCGGGCAGGTTCCAGCGGAACTTCGGCGCGCCGGTTTCGAGATCGAAGCCCCGCAGCGCAGTGTGCCGCTGCACGGGCGTCTTGCCCGGCACCGGGGTGAGTTGGCAGGTCCACAACGTGTTCGAGGAGGCGTCCGCGAGCATGCCGAAGAAAAAGGTGCCGGCACCTTCGGCGCTGGCGTCAACGAACTTCTCTGCGGTAGTGGCGCCGGAGCGCACTTTGTAGACGAACGGCGTGCTGGCGCTGCCCAGGATCAACACTCCGCCGGGCGCCACAGTCAGACTTTCCGGCTGGGATTTCGCGTCGGCGATCAGAATTTCAGCGGCGGACGCGCCTTGCGCAAAGGCCGTCGCCATAGCAACGTAAACGGCCAGCCGGCGAAGGTTCAAAATAGGCATCGTCAAATCTCCTCAGGATATATCTTGCCGCTTCCGAGAAACAACGGAAGCCGCGCTTAAAAGACTTAGTCTAGTATACAAGTCGATTCGTCTGTCAAACGGCACGATCTCCATAGTAGAATACGATTATCAACGACGCCCCGAATCACCTAAGATCGGGCGCGTGCAAAGCAAGGAGAAATGACGATGAAATTGACGAAAGCGGCGTTGCTTTTCACGCTGGCGTCGGCGGCGGCCTCGGCTCAGGTCAATGTGGGCGAACAGAAGCCCGAAGCTAGCGTGCCCTTCACCATGACCACGGTGAGCACCTTTGAACTGCCCTGGCGGCTGGCCTTCCTTCCGGATGGGCGCATGCTCATCACCGAAAAGGTCGGACCCGTTTGGCTGGTGTCCCAGCAGGGAGAGAAGATCCCGGTGCGCCAAACCGCGCCCGTTGCCCGACGATAAGGCCATATCACTAGCTGCCCCTGAGTCCAGTTACCCTCTCGGTGATTAGCCAGCCCTCTCTAAAAACCCTCGTCGGACACTCAGTCGTTGTAGTTCTCCGTGTCTGTAGTCTTATGAGTAACTCTATATAGGCCACCTATAGGAGACATCCAACCCGGCGCTGACACCGATTGCCGGCTTGCGCAACCAGCAACACCAGGAACCATTTTTTTATATGACCCATTCCGGCCAGAAAGTCCTTTGGTAAAAGCACTGATACAATTGTTCTAAGTGATCCAGGAGAAATAGTTATGAACAGCAATCCACGGCGATCCGGTTTTACTCTCATTGAATTACTCGTCGTGATAACCATCGCGATTTTGGCAGCAATATTTTCCCGTTTTCGCCAAGGTGCAAGGCCCGACAGACCGCATGTCTTTCCAACGTAAAGCAACTCGGCCTTGCCTTTTGACGAATGCAGTGAGGATTTCGATGAGAAGAATCCGGACGGTATAAACGTCAATGCTCCCGGAGGAGCTGGATGGGCTGGCG
>CAVVZG010000182.1:0-8772 GCA_963752205.1 Bryobacterales bacterium
TTTTGATAAAGGCTGGTGAACGAGTGCAGATCGAAAACGATGAATGCGATTACCAGAAAACGCGCCACGGCCCCGCGGCCGCCACCCGCGATGAAGCGGAACAGCGGATAAGTAAGGATGATCAGCAGCAGCGACCATTCGGTCCACGGCCGCAACTCCGGCCGCCCGAAGATCAACGGCTGCGCCAGCACGATCGCGGAAGCAATCGCCATCCCCATCAGCACGCAGTTCAGAACGCGCCAGGACCGCAGCGTCTCCGTGCCGCTAAACAAAGCCTGCGCGCCGAAGGCCGCCAAAATCACCAATCCGAAATGAGCCAGATACAGAAAGCGGCTGGCCTCGCGCGCCATCCACAGCAGCGGCACCAGCGCGTAGATCAAGCCGTAGAGCAGGGAAGACGCCCCCAGCGAAAACAAGAACGCGGCCACCGCCAGCCCCGCCGAATAACGCACCGAGAGATGTTCGCGGCACTTCCAGAATCCGATCACCGCCAGCAGCAGCGGGAAGACGCCCATGTATGGGCTCAGCACTTCGCCGGCTCCAAACTTCCCCTGAAAATTCCAGGAGAACAAATACCCCAGCAGCGTTCGCGGCAAGATCGAATCGATCATGTAGGCGATAGGGATCTTCTGCGTGGCCGGCAGCGCAGTGCCGGAGACGAAGCGCACCGCCCGCGCGCTGTATTCGGCCGAGGGTAGCAGTTGCACCGCGCCCGCCGCCAAGCCCGCGATCAACACAGCTCCCACCACCACGGCAGGCCGCAGCCATCCGCTGCGGTTGCGAATCACGAAGTACGCGGACGCCGTCACCAGCACGATCGCCTGCATCATGACGATGTGCAGCCCGCCCGCCAGGATCGACATCCCGAGAGTCAACCCAGCCAGACCTGCGTACAGTAAAGCCCGCCGCAGCTCCGCCGCCTGCAGCGCCCGCAGCGTCAACAGAAACTGCAGCGGCAGCCACACCGAGCTCTCCAGCAGATGCGGCCACGGCACCACGCCCACGAATCCACCCAGCGAATAGATCACGCCCGCCAGCACCGCTGGAAACTGGTCGAGACCCATTTCGCGAATCAGCGCATACATGAAATACGCCGCCAGAACATGCGCGAAGACGAAGTAGAAGTGATACAGCGGAGGCGCCAGCAGCCCAGCGCGGTTCGCCGGGAACAACGCGAAGATCAGATGCAGCGGATAGAACGCCGCCGTCTGCATCTCGCCCACGAAGCTGCGTCCGCCGAAAGCGTAAGGGTCCCACAGCGGCCAGCTTCCATGGCGAATGCTGTCCGCCCAGAAATGGAACCACGTATAAGCCTGCGTGACGGTTTCCGGATCCGTCATCATCGAATACTGGCCCGTGAAGACGATGTTCCAGTAGAACGCGACCACCGCCAGCAACATCCACACGAGGGACTTGATTGTCGGCTTGGCCACGGTGTTCCATTCTAACGCAGGCCGCATCGTATTCTATCGGAGTGCTCTCTCGATCGTGGCGCATCACGATTTCAGTGGCGCTAGTAGTGTTGGCGTTCGCCTGCTACCTCGCGGCGCTGGCTGTCGTCTGCCAATTCACGCTGCACGTACGGCGCGTACCGCCCGCGCCTCCCCCCGGAACGGCTTGGCGGACAGCGTCGATTCGCGCTTTCGATGGCGTGCCGCTCGACGGCTGGTTCGTTCGACCCGCAAGCCCCAACGGAAATTGCGTCATGGTGCTGCACGGAATCGGCGACTCACGCCAAGGGAGCGCTGGCTACGCGCCCCTGTTTCTCGACCAAGGCTACTCAGTCCTGCTGCCCGACAGCCGCGCCCACGGCTCCAGTGGAGGCGAGTTGGTCACCTACGGACTATGGGAGAAATACGATGTCCGCGATTGGGCGCGCTGGCTGCGGCAACAGAATTGCCAAGCGCTCTACGGGCTAGGCGAGTCTCTCGGCGGCTCCGTCCTGATCCAGGCGGCGGCACTCAGCGATGACTTCCATGCGCTTGTCGCGGAGTCCGCGTTCGCGGACCTGCAGGCGATCGGAGAATCGCGCTTGCAACAGATTCTCCCTCTGACGCCGTGGTTTGTGGTGTCAAACTCGATGACGTTTGCGAAGTATCGTTATGGGCTCGATCTGCGCCAGGTCTCACCCATCGAAAGCATGCGCCGCACTGCGACGCCGATCTTGCTCATTCATGGTTTGGCGGATTCGCGAACACCTTACTGGCACTCGCAGGCATTGGCCCGGGCCGGCGCTCGATCTGTTCTATGGCTGGTCCCGAATGCGGAACACACCTCAGCTTACTCCGCGGCGCCGATTGAATTTCGCCGCCGCGTGCTGGCCTGGTTCGCCGGCCACTAAGGCTATTTGACGAGAACGGTCTTATCCACCTCAATCGTCACGGTCTTGGTCACGGTCGGACCATTGGTGGGAACCACCTTCACTTCATAGCTCCCGGGATTGAGCAGCAGCCACTGCGCGAAGTTGCTGAACTCGTCGACGTGTCCCATGAAGTGGTCGTTGACGTAAACGGCGGCGAAGTGGTCGGGATTTTCGACGCGCAGCTTGCCGAACGGCGGCTTGGCCGGAGGCAGCGCCATCATGGTTTCCTTCAATACCGTTTTCTTGCCGGCGGTGATGGTTACCTTTTTGACGATCTCCTGATAGCGCGGGTCCTCCAGCTTGACTTCGTGCTCGCCGGCGGCCACTTCATAGGTGCGCGCCACTTTGAAATTGGCTGCTGGACCCACATATTTCCCATCGATGAAAACGCCGGCGCGTCCCGGGTCCACTTCCGTTTTGAGCTTTCCCGTGTCCGCTGCCGCACACGTCAACGAGGCCAAGAGTAGAGCTGTTAGAATTCGCATACTGTTATTGTGCACCCAAACTTTACGCCGCTGCCGTGCTGCGTTTGGACGCTGGCTCGGAGGCTTCGGCGAAGACCGAGTAGACCGCTCCGGCGATAGCCGCGCCCACGATCGGCGCCACCCAGAAGAGCCACAATTGTTCCAGTGCCCAGCCGCCCACGAATAGAGCCGGACCCGTGCTGCGCGCCGGATTGACAGAGGTATTCGTCACCGGAATCGAGATCAAGTGGATCAGCGTCAAGCCCAGTCCGATCGCAATCGGAGCGAAGCCCTGCGGCGCGCGTTTGTCGGTGGCGCCCAGGATGATCATCAGGAACATAAAGGTCAGCACCACTTCGGCCGTTAAGCAAGCGCCCAGCGAATAGAGGCCCGGCGAGTGCGCGCCATAGCCGTTCGAAGCAAATCCGCCGGCTAGGCTGAAGCCTTCCTTGCCGCTGGCGATCAAATATAGGATGCCTGAACCCGCTACCGCACCCAATACCTGCGCGATCACGTAAGCCGGCAATTCAGAAACCGGAAAGCGTTTGCCCACAACGAGTCCCACCGAAACGGCAGGATTGAGATGGCAGCCCGAGATATGCCCGATGGCGAATGCCATGGTGAGCACGGTAAGCCCGAAGGCCAGCGCGACACCGGCGAAGCCGATGCCCAGCGCAGGGAAAGCGGCGGCCAGTACAGCGCTACCGCAACCTCCGAAAACCAGCCAAAATGTTCCAATGAATTCCGCGAATGCTCTTTTTGACAACGGCATTATTGAGTTCCTCCTCGTTCGTCGATTCCCGACAGCCTTAGCAGTATACCCTTAACTTGCCTGGGTTGGCTGGCGTATTCTATCTGATGAATGCCGATTGAGTTTCGCAACGTCACCGCCGGGCCTTTAAAGGCTCTTACTGCCAGTGCCCCTGCCGGCGCCATTATCGGCGTGATCGGAGGGAAGAACTCGGGCGTCAGCGAGCTGTTGAAGCTGGCCTCCGGCGCGATTGCGCCAGAGCAGGGCGAAGTGAAAGCCGGCGAGCAGCGGCGGTTCGTGGCGTTGGGCGATCCCTTGAATCTGGCGCCGTCGGACGTGCTGGCACTGGATCAGGCGCTGGCCACCCAGGACGCGCTGGTGCGGGCGCGCACGCTGCTCGGTCTCGACCGCTTGCGGCGCGCGGGCACCACCGTGCTTCTGGCGTCGCACGAAGACCGGCTGCTCGAAACGCTGTGCGATGAAGTGTGGTGGCTGGAGGCCGGCGAGATCGCGGCGAAGGGTGATCCGCGCGAGACCATGACGCGCTACCGGCGCTTCGTGGCGGAACAAGTGCGCGCCTGGGGCGAGACCATTGCGCCGCGCCTCGCGCCCTCCGCGCGGCGCGGCGACGGGCAAGGCCGAGGTGCTGTCGATCGAGACGCTGGGCGCGAACGGCAACTCCACCATCGTGTGGAAGAGCGGCGAATACGTGAGCGTGCGCGCGACAGTGCGCTTCCATGAAGCGGTGAGCGAGCCGGTGATCGGCATGCTGATCCGCACGCAGATCGGCTTCGAAGTGTATGGGACCAACACGGAGCTGGAACACGTCAAGATCGGTCCACGCAAAGCGGGCGAGACGGTGACGGTGGTGTTCCAATTTCTGTGCGACCTGTGTCCGCAGCCTTATACGTTGACGCTGGTGGCGCACGACCCCGACGGCTCGGCGCACGACTGGCTGGATGACGCGGTGGCTGTCACGGTGGCCGATGAGCGCGGGACTCCGGGCGTCGCGAATCTACGAGCGAAAGTGACCGTGGAGGCGGAGAAACAGGAGGCGCTATGACGTATCGTGCGGGAGTGTTCCCGGTTCTTCTCAGCGCCGGCTTGGCGTGGGCGCAGGCGCCTCCGAAACCAACGGCCGACCCGCCGAAGCAAGCGTCCTTCGGGCTCGAAGATTCGAAGGTGATTCAGACGCTGCCGCAGAGCAAGCCAGTTCTCGGCAAGGCAGGTCCGGCGCCGCGCCTGGCGGATGGCAAACCGGATCTATCGGGGCCGTGGGAGCCCAACGCGATTCGCGAGAACGTGCGGTCTGGACGCGACAGGCGTAGTGATTCCGTTCCGTCCCGAAGCCAAAGCGATCTACGATCAACGCCTGGCCAACGCTGGGGAAGGATGACCCGGAAGCGCGCTGTCTTCCGCCCGGAGTCCCGCGCTTGACCACCACTCCCTATCCGTTCCGCTTCCTGCAGGTACCGGGATTGATCGTGATCATTTACGAAGGCGGGTCGCAGACCTTCCGCCAGATCTTCACGGATGGGCGCGGACACTCCAAGTTCGCCGAAGAGCTGTGGAACGGCGATTCGATCGGCCACTGGGAAGACGACACGCTAGTGGTCGAGACCACCGGCTTCAACGAGAAGACTTGGATCGACGCCGCGGGCGTGCCGCATTCGAAAGACATGAAGGTGACCGAGCGCATCCGCCGCCTGGACGCCGAGAACATGGAGATCGTGAGCACCATCGACGACAGCAGCATGTACAGCAAGCCGTGGTCGTTCACGACGTATCCCAAGCGCCTGCACGGCGAGATTCTCGAATACATCTGCAATGAAAACGAATCCGACGTGCGGCACTTGGTGGGGAAGTAGCTGTTCGCTATTTCACATACTGGGCCGGCGTCAAAATCGGAATGCCGCGAAATGGGTTGGGAGCTAACAGATCCTTGTCACCTGTAATGATGACGTCCGCGCGGCCATTCACGGCGAGTTCCAGGAACTTGTCGTCCTTGGGATCGCGGCACTCGCGCATGATACGCGTGATAGGGACCATCTCGCTCACGCGGCCGAGCTGGCGGATGAATTGCTGGCGGTCATTCATCGAGACGTAGGGCGTGAACTTGGGGCGAGCCAGGACGTCGGCCAGTTCCGCGAAGGTTGTTTCGGATATCAACAACTGTCCGCTAGCGGTCGCCTTGCGAACAGCCTGAGCTGGAACGGATCGCGGGAGCAGCAACCGGCTGACGAGCGCGTTGGTATCGACGACGATGCGCTGAACCATGCAGCGCGGTTTCAGTCGCGGAGAATCTGTTGGAGCTTCCGCGCGGTGAGGCCGCGGGCTGTGGCTTTGGCTCCTACGCGGTCACAGAAGCGGTCAAATTCAGCGACGTTGAACGAGCGCAGGCGGTCGTACTCTTCGGCCGAGAGGATCACCGCGACATCACGCTTCTGGCGGCGGATGACCACGGGTTCGCGCTGCGCCGCATCCAAAAGCGCGGCCAGCCGTGGCTTGGCGTCGGTGGCGGTTACATAGCGCATGATTTAAAAAATGCCTCTTTTGTCTATATATAGACAAAACTGCCATTAAGGCGTTCGCCGGATCGCCTTGAACGTGCCTTCCACCGCGCCGATGATCATGTCCGTCACGGCGCCTTGATCGTTCTTCGCGAACTCCACGCTGCCGCCGGCTTCGAGAAAGAAGAATTTGGTTTCAGAAAGCGGCGTGAGCGGGCGCTTTACGCCACCGTTCATGTCAACCATCAAGCGATCGCCGTCGAGAGAAACCGTTAGAACGATCGTGAGGCCGGGGCGCTCGGGCGGTTTGAAATCGTAAACGCCCGCGTACTTGGCCAGGATCGCGGGAGCCACTGTTACCGCATTCTTGGTCTCGTCGGCGACTTTGCCGACCAAGTGGCCGCGGTCGCGCTCGTTTTCGGCGCAAACATATTCGATCATCTCTGTGTCGGCGTCGATTTCAAGTTTGATGGGAACCGTCAAAGGCTTTGCGAGCGCCTTGGGATCGTCGATGGTCTTGTCGATTTCAAGGTGCCCGAAGTCGCGGCGGCGCAGGCGTTCGGTGACGTGCAGTGCCTCGCTGTGGGGGTGGCCGACGTCGTCGAGCCAGGTGCGGTCATTGAATCCGGCGCTCTCGATCACCAGCGTGTCGCCGTCCCAGTGGCCTACCGAATAGCCCATCCAATTGGGGTTCGCATCGCTGGGGAGCGGGCGGCCGTCGAGGAAGATCTGGCGGTAGGTGAGATCGTCGGCAAGGATCACGATCAGCGTCGGGGTCTGGATCACTTTGCGCGCGCCCGTTCCGGCGCGCGGGCCGAAGGGGAGGCAGAGAACGCTCATGTCGTCCTTGAAGAGGTCCTCTTTGCGCTTCTTAGAGAGCGCGTCGGCCCAGGGCTGCGGCTGGATGGCTTCGATGGCTTTCTCGGTTTCACCTTCGCCGCTTTGATCCTGGCGCCACAGGCCGGAGAGGTCGGGTTTGCCGTCGGCTGTGCGCGGGGCGGGGGCGGAGAGGTTGGGTTTGCCATCCGCCATGCGGGGAATTCCGGGCGTGGGGTAGTGCAGCCATTGCGCCTGCAGAGGCGCCAGGCAGAGCACACCGGCAATAAAGATCAGCGACTTCATGGGACGGCTCCTCCAATTTCAAAGTACTATACGACGTTCTTTTTGCGAAAGTTCCGGTTATTTCGCTTCGATGAGGAAAGTAGGGGCGAGGCCGGAGAGCGTGGAGAAGCCGGAGGAGCCGGCGACGTGCAGCCAAGTGGAGGCGCCATGGATCTTGCCGCCGAAGAAGTGCGGGTGAACTTCGACCTGCATCTCCTTCATGACCAGGCTGCCGTATTGCAGCAAAGGGAAGACGGCGCGGGCGGGGTCGGCTACTTCTTGCACCACGTAGGGGCTACGCATGGCTTGGCGCAGGGCTTTCTCCCAACCGAGTTCGTCGAGCTCGGCGCCGCGGAAGGTGTTCTGGTCGGAGGTGTCGTCGTTGGGCTTCAGCACTAGCTTGTTGCGGTGCTTCATGACGAAGTCGGGAAGGTCGACGGTGTGGTTCTTGTAGGTGGTTTTCGCGGCTTGGACCATGCGGGTCCAGGGGATGAATTCCTTGATGGCTTTGCGCTCGATGGCGGGGAACTTGGCGGTCACCGCGTCGTCGGTCAGCAGGTCGAACATGCCGCGCTTGGCGGCGACCTCGGAGCGGAAGCTGTTCACCATGCACACGGCGCGATCTTTGTACGCGCGGACGAGCGGGTGATTGAGATCGAAGCGGACCAAGAACTCTTGCACGCGCACGCAGCGGTAGACGATGTCGATCACCATCTCGCCGCGGCGCAGTTGGCCGTTCTTGTATTCGAGCTGTTCGGGCGAGGCTACTTCGGCTTGGAAGCCGTCGCGGCGGAGGTACTCGGCCAAGAGCGAGTTCTCGCTCGCATCGGCGGGCTGGAAGGGCGCGCGCGATTCCACGAAGGCGATGGAGGGTTTCTTGTTCTTGCCGCCGAATTCTTTGTAGGCCTTCAGGATCGCCGCGGTCAGGGCTTTGGTGCCGCCTAGTTTCGAGAGCTTGTGTTTCTTACGGAATTCCTTGACGGGCGGGGCGTCGAAGTAGATGTCGGCGAGCAGGTCGCCGTAGACTACGCTCGAAGGCGCGCCTACGCGGTGCCCTACGAAGTGCGTGGAGCCGTTGTGCAGATTCGCGTCTAGCAAACCGGACAGGGCTTGCGAGGAATAGCCGGGCTCGACGGCGGCGAGCATGCGTTCGGCGGGGAGCAACTGCATGCGCGAGAGCAGGGCCGGTGTGGCCAGAATCATCTGCTCGGCGCGATCGATGGCGGAGAATACGGTCGCGGCGGCTTTGCCTAAGATGGCATAGTCGCGAGTGGTGAGAAAGTGTGGACGCAGCACCGGTGACAGAGGCCGGCTGACCAGCTTTTCGGCACGGAGACGCGCTTGCAGCGCCTCGGCCCAAGCCAAGTCAATGTACGGTTCACTTTCGATTAATTTGTGATAACGGGCTGTCGCCTCGCTCACTTGGCTCATGGCGGCTGAAGGCTAGTATCGCACGCGGGTCCAAGCGTTGGGAAGCAGAGAACCTGTATATTATTGAAAATGCTGGTCTTTTAGCCAGTTTATTATCTCGGATTCGAGTGTGATGCGGCGGTCTGACCAACTGTGATCGGTGGCGAAGTGCTT
>CAVVZG010000183.1:0-17125 GCA_963752205.1 Bryobacterales bacterium
GCATGCAAGGCTTCCTGGAATCGGATCGTTTTAGGTTATCATCGGGAAACCTCTTGTCCCTTGAAGTCGGCCAGAGCCTATTTTATAAGGAGGAATGAAATGAAATACGTGATCACTTGGAACGAGCGGCCGCAAGGTTCGCCGATCGAATACGAGAATGCGCAAAAGCGAATCCTGGAGGTGTTTGGGCAGTGGAAGGCGCCGGCCAATTTCAAGATCGAGTTTTTCGTGGTGCGGGTGGGCGATTGGGGCGGGTATATGTTGGTGGAGTGCGACGATCCGCTGACGGTGCACAAGTTTTGCTCGATGTTGCCGCAATTTGTATTCGAGGCGCGGCCAGTGGTGCCGGTGGCGGACGCGGTACGTGGGGAACTCGAGGTGATGGCTTGGCGGGACGGGCTGAAGGGGAAGTAACGATCCGATTAACAGGAGCTTTCAATGTGGGGGGCGGAAATATCGTTAATCCCCCTTTTTTGGGGACTTCCCTGGGCGAACCTGACGGGGTCAATAACACTCAAGTACGCTTTTGCCACTGCAACGGATCGCGGCTGGCATGGAAACACGCGATCACGAGAACGGTATCGTCTGCAACCGCGAAGAACAGTGCGTACGGAAACCGCCGTAAAAGGGCGCGTCGCACGTTCTTGAAGACTACTGGGAATTGCTGTGGATTGGTGCTCAAGCGTTGGGTCAAGGCCTCGATCGCTTCGCGGAAATGACGCCCTAGCCCAGCGGCTTCCCGTTCATACCAATTCTGTGCGTCGATTAATTCCGCGCGCGCGGCCTGCGTGAAAATGACCGTGAACACTACGGGCAACGCTGTTCTAGTTCGGCTTTCAAAGCGGACCACGTTACGCCGTCGCGGCGGTCTTGATCGAGTGAGGTCAAGCGGCGTTCCAGTTCCGCGTGCTGCGCATCGGTCAAGGGAAGTTGCTCGTGTTCGAGACTATCCCAAAGCTGCGCGATCAGGGCAAGGCGCTCGGGCGGCGACAAACGGACAATCTCGTCGGGCGTAAGCAGTTCCATAGCTTTGAGGATACGCAAGCGCCTATGGTAAGGCAACGGGTACTGGCCTCCGAGCTCTATGCGAGGAATCGGTTTCTACTAGCGAATCCAGTCTCGGATCTGTTCTTGATTTTGAAGATTGATCTGCTGCCTTATGAAGTTGTCTACCTCGGCCGGGTCAGGCTCTTTCAGACGCGCACTCACCACGACATCGTACGTATCGTAGTTATTGGGATCATCAAAAATGATGTACCCAACTCCAAATCTCTCGCACTCCTGGACGATTCGGTCGTCCGCAACGTCCTCTAAATCCTGGTAACCCGGAACGTGAACTGCCAGATAACTCCGATGCGCGAAAATCGAGTGGGCCAAGCTCTCGAATACGCCCTCAACCGCTGCGTCTAAGCCTTCCTTGACTTCAAACGTGATTACCTCCAGTCTCTTGCCCGGAGTGAACGTGTACATGCGTACCGCTAAAAGCGTAAGGTCGGGTCGCGTCCACTTACCGCCAGTTGCGCGCCTTCCCTGTCGTGCGGTGACTTCCGAAACGAAATTTCGAATACTGTTGGCTGGAGCATAACCCGTACGAATCGCATTGTGAAACGGCTCGTATAAATCGGCCTCCGCACGGATCGCCGCCGCTACAGCTTCCGCTGCGGTACCACCCTCCGGCTGGGGTGCTTGGAGTGGCTCGTGAACCACCATTCGAACTGACCCACCCCTACCCCGGCTTGGTTGAAGTAATCCATCCTCGATCAAAGAGGACCGAATGAACCAGTAATCGTCGTCGGTAATTTCGTCGTTAGGGAAAGCGTCCCTCAAGCCCCTGTCGCAGAGTTGAGTTGCCGATCGCGGTCGTATCCACGGGAACCAGCTCAAGAAGTTTTCGCTGATACTCTGGTTTTTTGGCTTGATCCACAGGGTTATTCTAAGCTAAAACGCCCACCCGGGAAGGCACCTGAGCGAGAATAATCGGGCCTGTCTGGCTGTAAGCCGGTTTCTGTACTCTTCGTTGCCGAAGAGTGGCAGCCATTCCTCTTGGCCGGGGATTGCTCCCCGGCTCCAGCGACCTACCCGGAAGTCATAACGGAGCGGACCGCTCCTGTTCCCCTATTTGGTCTTGCTCCGCATGGGGTTTGCCCTGCCAGACGCATTACTGCGGCCGCGGTGCGCTCTTACCCTCAGTTGCAACTCAGTTGCTAAATCGGATAACATGTGCCAAGATACCGAACGTTACTGCGGATTTAATTGTTAATGCGTAGCAAGTAAGAAGGAATTTTGCCGTGACTAAAACAGGAAAGATTGCTGTGATCGCCCTGCTGGGAGCGGCCCTCTGGGCCAGCGACGGAGGAAGCTTATCGGGAACTATTGTTGATCCCGGTGGCGCCGCGGTTCCCGGCGCCCGGATCACCGCAACGGAAACGTCCACCGCTCTAAAGCAAACCGTGACCACCGACGGCCGCGGGTTCTATTCCTTCCAGAGTCTGACGGTGGGACAGTATGACGTCGAGGTAGACGCCTCCGGGTTCAAGTCCGTTCGACGCACCGGTGTGGTCCTCGCCGTGAATAGCAAGACCATGATCGACGCAGCGCTGGTGATCGGAGAGAAGTCGGAGACTATCGTCGTTTCTGATTCCGCCGCGCATGTCGAAACCGCCGATACGCAGATGGGGCAGGTCATCACGGGCAAACAGATGACCGGGGTACCGTTGAATGGCCGCAGCTACACGGACTTACTGGCCCTGCAATCCGGCGTCGTTCCGGTCACGTCCCTGACGTCCGCTACGCAGCAGGATGTCGGCGTCAGCGCGTTGTCTCCCTCCGGCGGCTTGAATCCCGGCACCATCTCGATTAACGGCCAGCGGGAGTTTGCCAACAGCTTTGTGTTGAATGGAAGCGACGTCGAAGAAGACGTCAACATGGGCGCGGCGATTGTGCCCAACCTGGATTCGATCGCCGAGTTCCGGATTCTGACGAGTAACTTTGACGCGGAACACGGCGAGTTCAGCGGAGGCCAGATCGAGGTGGTGACCAAATCCGGGACCAATGCGTTCCACGGCAATGCGTTTGAGTTCTTGCGTAACACCGATCTCGACGCCCGCAACTTCTTTTCTCCCACGCGCGGAACGTTTGACCAGAACCAGTTTGGGGGAACCCTCGGCGGCCCGATCCGCAAGAACCAGGTTTTCTTCTTCACCGACTATCAAGGGACGCGATCGACGCAGGGAGTGGATACAGGCCAAATCCCGGTTCCTTCCTTGCAGGATCGCAGCGGCAATCTGGCGGATGTGGCGAGCTCATTTACGACCGTCGATCAGAATGGAAACTCGGTTCCTACTACTGTTAGCGGGCCTTATTGGGCTAGCCAGCTTTCCCAAAAGCTGGGCTACGGGGTGAGTGCGGGTGAGCCGTATTATTTTCCGGGATGCACCAATTCCGCACAGTGCGTTCTGCCGAATGCGATGATTCCGCAGAGGGCGTGGTCTGCTCCTGCAAGCAATCTGCTGAAGTATATTCCGGCTCCCAACAATTCCGATGGCACTTTTTCCACTTCGTCCTCTAACCAGACTTTGCAGGACGATAAAGGCGCTATCCGGCTAGATGGCGTGACGCGTTGGGGGATGCTGTCGGCTTACTATTTTCTGGACGGCTGGACGCAGAACAATCCATATCCGGTGGCGCAGGGCGGCGCGAATGTCCCGGGTTTCAACGCATTGAATTCCGGACGCGCGCAACTGCTGTCGTTGGGCGACACCAAAACGTTCAGCCCGACGGCAGTCAACGAATTTCACGTCAGCTTCATGCGCGATGCCACGGACCTGGGGCAGCCGATCGGCGGCGTCGGAACGAGCCTGGCGTCGCAAGGGTTCACGGTTGGCCAGAATACGCCGGGCATCGTTCCGTTGTCGCCAAAAACCGAGGGAGTGGAGAGCGTCGATTTCAATAACTTCTCCATTGGGACGAACACCAATGAATTGAAGCAGGTCAACAACACCTTTCAGTGGCGCGACGGCTTCTCCAAGGTCGTGGGAACCCACACCATCAAGGTGGGTGGAGAGTTTCACTACGATCAGGTCAATACCAATCCTATAGCCCAGTTGAATGGCAATTTCATCTTCTTCGGAAGCGAGACCGGCGCCGACTTCGCGGACTTTTTGCTGGGCATTCCGAGCCAATACAACCAAAGTCAACTGCAAGCTTTTTACGGGCGCAACAAGTATGTGGGGGCATACGCGCAGGATACCTGGCGAGTCAGGAAGAACCTCACCTTGAACTACGGCGTGCGCTGGGATCGTATCGAGCCGTGGTATGAAAAATACAATCAGATCGCCACCTTCGAAGTGGGAAAGCAATCCATGGTTTTCCCGGGCGCGCCGGCGGGCATTCTGTTTCCAGGCGATCCGGGTGTTCGGCGTACTCTGGCGCCGCCGGGAAATAAGGACTTCGCGCCGCGTATCGGTCTGGCTTGGTCGCCGAGTTCACCCAAAGACAGCCTGCTGGGCAAGATCCTCGGCGGCCCGGGCAAAACCAGTGTACGAGCCAGCTTTGGTATGTTTTACACGGCAATCGAGGCCCTGACGATCGGCATCAGCAGCGCAAATGCGCCGTATGGCACCACTTATACCAGTCCCGCTCCGCCGTTGTTTGCGACCCCCTTCATAACCGCGGCCAACGGTCAAAACCTGGGCCAAACTTTTCCGGTTCAGCTCGCTCCTTTGAGCACGTCGGCGAGCCATCCTGACGCAAATATCGACTGGTCGCAATTTGAACCCATTAGCGGGATACCGAACTACGCGGCCGATAACAAGATTCCCTACACCGAAGAATATATGCTGTCGATCGAGCGCGGTTTCGGTAACAACACTGTACTCGACGTCAGCTATGTGGGCACGCAGGCGCATCACCTTCTGGTCCTCGAAGAAGCCAACCCAGGCAACCCCGCACTGTGTCTGCAACTCAGCAATCCGGCCAATCTGGCGCCAGGCCAAACGCCTTGCGGCCCCTTCGGCGAGAGCAATGTTTTCACCACGGCCTCGGGCCAAGTGATCAACGGGACGCGGGGGCCGCTGGGATCGAATTTCGGAAGCGACACGGCCGAGACCACCATTGGCAACTCCAACTACAACTCTTTGCAAGTCACCCTGCGGCATACCAGCGGCCCGCTGCAATTGCTGGCGGCATATACCTATAGCAAGTCTCTGGATCAATCTTCGAATCTGGGCGAAGAGGTGAACCCGCTCAATCCGTCTCTCAGCAGGGCGCTGTCGGCTTTCGATATTACGCACAACTTTGTGGTGAGTTACAGCTACCAGATTCCCTTCGAGCGTTGGTTCAACGCAACCAACCGCTGGACGAAGGGATGGGAATTTTCCGGGATCACGCGGTTCAGCAGCGGTCTTCCGGTGACGCTGCTCAACTATGGCGACAATTCCCTGCTGGGCGCGGAGCCGAACGGGATCAACAATTTTGGCGTGGATCAGCCGGATGTGGCGGCGGGGTCTCTCAATCTGAATCACAATCTGCGGAACGGACAGTCATACTTCAATGCCGCGCTGTTCAGCCAGAATGCCTTGGGAACTCCGGGCAACGCTCCCAGGCGTTATTTCCATGGCCCGGGGATGGAGAACTTCGACATGGCGCTGCTCAAGAACCTGCGCTTGACGGAAGCGAAATCCCTGCAGTTCCGGCTAGAAGCGTTCAATGTTTTCAACCACGCTCAGTTCTTTGGGCCGCAGGCTGTCGACGGAAATATTAGCAGTGGAACGTTCGGCCAGGTGGTGAGCGCAGCGGCTCCCCGTTTGGTTCAGTTGGGCGCGAAGTTCACATTTTGAAAGGAACATCTATGAACGCAGAAAGAACTCTCCCCGTCAGCGTAAACCTTGTGGCCGGGATGCTTATATTCGCAATTATGCAGATTTGTGGTTTTGCTCAGAATGCCGGCCCCTGCACGCGCTTTCCGGTGGGAAGCTCGATCACCCAGCCCCAGGATCTGTTTAGCGAGCACGGCGTCTTGCGCGCCCATTTCACGTATGAGACCACGGTCGATGCGAGCGGCAATACCTTGTTCTGTTTCGTGACCGAAAGCGGATCGCAGTCGCCCACGCTCCATGTGCATCCGGGAGACCGGCTCCTCATCACCCTGAAGAACGCTGTCCCAGCCGCGGCATCTACTGCGATGGCGGCAATGCCGGGAATGACCGTTTCGGGCACGCCGTCGAGCACGTGCGGCGCCGTGACGATGACGGCATCGTCGGTCAACATCCACTATCACGGCACCAATACTCCTCCAACCTGTCATCAGGATGAAGTGATTCACACCATGATTAATTCCGGAGAAACATTCCAGTACGATGTGCAATTTCCCGCGGACGAGCCACCTGGACTCTATTGGTATCACCCGCATATCCACGGCATTTCCGAGGCGGCCGTACAGGGGGGCGCTTCCGGAGCGCTGATCGTAGAAGGGATTCAAAACATCAACCCCGAGGTCGCGGGAATGCCTCAGCAGTTACTGATTATCCGCGACAATCCCGTGCCTGGCAACCCGACTCCCGGAGGTAGCGTGCCGTCTTGGGACCTGTCGCTTAACTACGTGCCGGTTCCGTCTCCGGGGTTTACACCCGCCATACTTCACATGAAACCCCTGGAAAAACAGTTCTTTCGGGTATTGAACGCGTCGGCAGACACGATCATCGATTTGCAGCTGCAATACGATGGAAATCCGCAGCCGCTCGAAGTGGTGGCGCTGGACGGCGTACCGACTGGCTCTCAGGACGGCACGTCGCGAGGTAAGAGCGTCAAGGAAACCCACGTTCTGTTGGCTCCGGCCGCGCGGGCCGAATTCATTGTGACAGGACCTTCCGCAAGCGTACGGAACGCAACCCTGATGGCGCTGAATGTCGATACAGGTCCCGACGGCGACAACGATCCGACGCGGCCGATCGCCAGCGTTCAGGCATCGAACGCTGCGCCAGCGCCGCCGCTGAGCGTCCCCTATGTCTCCGAACTGCCGCACAAGCAGCGCTTTGCGGAGTTGGACCGGGAGCGGCCTACAGCGGAACGTAAACTGTACTTTTCCGAGGTCTTGTCGGACCCTACCGACCCGAACAGCCCGACGAACTTTTTCATCACGGTGGATGGCCAGACTCCCGCGCTTTTCAGTGCCGACAATCCGCCGGCGATCGTCACCACTCAAGGATCGGTGGAAGACTGGACCATCGAGAACCGCTCGCTAGAGAATCACGAATTTCACATTCACCAGATTCATTTCCTGCTCGTGGAGCAAAATGGCGTTCTCGTGAACAATGGGCAGTATCTCGACATGATCCAAGTACCCTACTGGTCGGGGTCGGGTCCCTACCCGAGTGTTAAAGTGCGCATGGATTTTCGTGGGCCGCTGATCGGCGATTTCGTCTATCACTGCCATATTCTCGGGCACGAGGACAACGGCATGATGGCGATCATCCGCGTGAAACCGCCGCACCGGGAGGATGAGCGCCGCTGACCTCCGCACGGATCGCTGCCGCTACCGCTTACGCCGCAGTACCAACTTCCGGATGCGGCGTTTGGACTGGCTCGTGAACTACCATTCGAACCGATCCGCCTTTGCCTTGGCCTGGTTGAAGTAATCCATCCTCGATCAAGGAGGACCGAATGAGCCAGTAGTCATCTTCGGTAATCTCGTCGTTAGGGAAAGCGTCCCGCAATCCCTGTCGCAGAGGTGAGTTACCGATGGTTGTCGCATCGACACGAACCAGTTCAAGAAGCTTTCGCTGATACTCCGGTTTTTTGGCTTGGATCCACAGGGTCATTCTAAGCTAAAACATCCACCCAGGAAGGCGCCTGAGCAAGAAGTCGGTTTCGTGTCGATGTGCCAGTTCGCCGAACCTAGGATGAAGGGCATACGGAAGTGCGACCGCAGATTGGGCCGATTCGCAAAACTAGTACGGATAGACGGGCCTGCCGGACTGTAAGCCGGTTTCTGTACTCTTCGTTGCCGAAGAGTGGCAGCCATTCCTCTTGGCCGGGGATTGCTCCCCGGCTCCAGCGACCTACCCGGAAGTCGTAACGGAGCGGACCGCTCCTGCTCCCCTATTTGGTCTTGCTCCGCATGGGGTTTGCCCTGCCAGACGCATTACTGCGGCCGCGGTGCGCTCTTACCGCACCTTTTCACCCTTACCTGGCAGTTCCCTGCCCGGCGGTATTGTTTTCTGTGGCACTTTCCGTAAAACTCGCTTTGAGCGAGTCCCCCCGGCCGTTAGCCGGCATGTTGTCCTGTGGAGACCGGACTTTCCTCCCGCCTCGCTTGGGTTGCCCCGCGCTGGCCAGCGGCTGCCCGTCCGGCAGGCCCGCATTCATTATGGGGGGTGGAAGGAGGTAGGGGCAAGCTGGACTAGTGGAATCGTCGCAGAATGACGAAACGTGTTCAGGGTCTCGCGTATCTGCCAAGTATCTGTTTATTCCCGAATTTCGACCCTTACATTGCAGATGATGGTCGATTTCATTGCACGCCATTGTATTTAGAGAGGTAACAGGAGGGATACCTATGTTTCAACGATTGGCCGCCATGCTGGCGGTCCCTATACTTGCGGTCAGCCTGTTTGGGCAAGGCATTGATACGCAAGCTACTAAGGATGACTGGGAAGAGATTAACTTTGACTACAATTCGTCGGTTCTGGTCGATGGGTTTCCTAGCCTGCTGCGGCTGAGTGAACTGCTACAGAAGAATCCGGGATTCAAAGTCAAGATTGAGGGGCATACCGACACCATCGGCGACAGCAGCTATAACAACAAGCTGGGACTGGCGCGGGCGAGTGCGGTACGCGATTTCCTGGTGAAGTACGGCGCCCGGGCCGGGCAGATCGAAGTGAGCTCGCGCGGCAAACTGGACCCCAAATATGCCGGGGAGAAGAGCACGTTCGTGCGCACCGATGAAGCGCGCTGGATGAACCGGCGCGTGGCGCTGACGGTTCTCGACGACCAGGGGCGAACGGTGGGTGCGGGCGGGGCGGGCGATGCGATTCGCGCGATTCAGCCGGGTTCTACAACGGCGGGGCTGGCGGATTGCTGCAGCGAGGTTCTCAAACGTTTGGATAAGCTCGACGCCATTGAGCGCATGCTGATGGATCTGGCGGATCAAAATAAGAAACTGGCAGATGAAGTGGCGCGGCTGCGGGCGAATCAGGATGCGCTGGCGGGGCGCGTGAATCAGCCTGCTCCGGCTCCTCCCGCACCAGCGGCGGCGCCGCCGACTACCGCGGAAGTGGCCAAGGCGGTAACGGACGCGATCGATAAGAAGACGCCGCCGAAGTTCCAGTTGTTGGGGATGAACGTCGGCGCCAACAGCAACGGCGATGTGTCCTTCACCGGCAAGGGGCGGTACTTTGCGCCCTTCGGCAACAACTATGCGTTCCAGTCGGAAGGCGAATACTTCTATAACAAAGGCCAGCGCGAGGGGCAGTTCGACCTGGGACTGGTTGACCGCATCGGACGCTTTCAGGCGGGGCTGTTTTCTAGCTTCAAGCACGTCAATCTGACGGGCGATCAAACCGGCGGCACGCTGGGCGAGGGCGCCGTCACCTTGGAATACCTGTTCAAGTGGGGCAAGGTGGGCGTTTTCGGGACCAAAGCATTCCTGGATGATGCGTTGGTGAATAGCGTCAACGTGGTTACGCCCGCGGGCGCCATCATGAACAACCTGTTCACCGAGACTTACCTGCGCGTGGTGGATCAGGCGGGGTTGAGCGGGACGTTTCCGCTGTTCGGCAAGAACTATGCCGAGGGGAATCTGGGTTATCTGCGCAGCACCACGGCGGGCGACCGCTTGGGTGGAACGCTGCGTTTGATTTTCCCGGTGAGCAATAAGATCGCATTCACGCTCGAGGGCGGGATGAACGAGACGCTGCTGGGTCCCAACAATAACGGGCGCGTGGTGGCGGGTTTGCAGTTCGGCAGCCCGACGCGGCCGAAGGACTATCTGGATTCGCCGCACCCGGTGCCGGTGCAGATTCCGCGCGTGCGTTATGAAGTGTTGACGCGCACGGTGCGTAAGGGCAATGCGGCTCCGGTGGCCGATGCGGGTCCGAACCAGGTTCTGCCGGGGGCGCAGACGGTGACGCTGAATGGGTCGGCTTCTTACGATCCGGATGGCGATCCGATCACGTTCCAGTGGGTGCAGGAAGCGGGGCCGGGCGTGACGCTTTCGGCGCCTACCGCGGCGATTACTACCTTCAGCGCGGCGGCGGGGCAGAATTATAGCTTCCGGCTGACGGTGAAGGATCCTTACGGCGCGCAGGGAATCGCGCGCACGAGCGTAACTACGGGGACTCCGGCAGCAACGGCGCCGCTGATCGTGGCTTTCACGGCGAATCCGACTAGCATCAATGCGGGGCAGTCGTCGACCTTGAGCTGGCAGGTTACGAACGCCGACAGCGTAACGATCACCACTTTGGGTACTGTAGCGTTGACCGGCTCGCAAGCGGTCACGCCGGCGACTACGACCACTTACACACTGACTGCTGTGCACGGTAACCAAACGGCGACAGCCAACGCTACCGTCACTGTGAACGGGGCTAGCGGCAGCGGACTACCGGTGATCGTCAGCTTCGCGCCGACGCCGGCTACGATCGACTTCGGGGCAAGCTCGGTGCTTTCCTGGGTGGTGCAGAACGCTACCACGGTGAACGTCAGCACCATCGGGACCGTGGGGCTTACCGGCTCGCACACGATCTCCCCGGCGGCAACTACCAGCTATACCATCACAGCTTCGAACGCCAACGGAACGGTTTCGGCCACGACGACGCTAACGGTAATTACGTCGGTGCAGATCATCTCGTTTACGGCGACACCTTCGACCGTTCTGTCGGGGGGGCTTTCGATTCTCGTATGCGAGACCAAAGGCGCCGTTTCCGTGAATGTGAATGGAATTACGTTCAATACGCCTACGGCGGTGGAGTCAGTGCACGTGCCCCAAACCTTCACCTATAACTGTACGGCTACGGCAGCCGACGGGGAGACGGCTTCGGCGCAGACTACAGTGACTGTGACCGGGCCGATCGATCCGTAAGAAGAGGCTGAACTAAAAACAACGGGCAGGTCCGGATCTCGGGCCTGCCCTATTTTATTGCTGGTGTTGAGCGGACTATTCGGGATCCCGGGTCCGCTTTTTATGGTTGCGTTTGCGCGCTAGCGCTTCTTTGGTGCGTTTCTTCTCACCGGGTTTCAAGTAGAAGGAATGCCGTCTGATTTCCTTGATGATGTCCTCAGTCTGCACCTTGCGCTTGAAACGACGGAGCGCGCTCTCCAGGTTTTCTCCATCCTGGACGTGTACTTCAGCCAATCGTAATTCACCTGCCTCTCGGATCGAAATCCCAGGATAACAGGTGGTTATCGGCCCTTGCTCAATTTGCGGAAGTACTCGGCGACGGCGTCGGTGTAGCCTGGGGCGACGCGGTCGGCGCCGCCGCTGCGCACTTGGCCGGACTCGGTTTCGGCCGCGGAACGGCGCAACTGGACTTCGAGCGCTTCGAGCTTCGGGAGAATTTCGCGGGCGATGCGGGCTTCGAGTTCCGCGGACGCAGTGTTGCCGACGCTGAGGCGCGAGAGGTCGCGGCTGAGGTCTTGGACGTCACGGGTGAGGTCGGGGTCGCCTTGCACGCGGTCACGCAGATCGTTCATTTGGGCTTGGGCGTCGCGGACCAGATTGCCGGGCTCGAGAGGGCCGGGGCCGCCGTTGGGCTCGAAAATCCCTTCCGGCTGGAAGCGGCCGAAGCTGTTGCCGAAACCACCGCCGAGGCGTCCACCGCCATTGCGCGAACCACCTTGGGCGCTGCCGCCCTGCTGACCGCCGCCTTGTTGGCCTTGTCCCTGGCCTTGGCCGCCTTGGCCTTGACCACCTTGCTGTCCTTGGCCTTGACCCTGGCCTTGCTGGCCCTGGCCACCTTGTTTGCCTTGGCCGTTTTGCTGGGCACGCTGCTGCATCTCCTGCATCTGGCTACGCAGGCGTTCCAGGCGCGCGAGTTCCTGCTCCATGCCGGGGTTCTTGTCGCTGCCGGGCTGCGCGTTGGGATTCACGGCGGCTTGCGCGGCTTTGAGATCGCGGCTGAGCTGTTCGAGCGACTGCGTAATGGGGGCTTCGCGCGGCACCATCAACTGGCCCTGGCCTTCGCGAATGTAACGCGCGGAATACTGCATGCGCATTTTGGTTTCGTTCTGCTGGATGTCGCTGAGGCCGTCGCGCACGCGTGCGGAGGCGGCGGGCTGCGTCCCGGCGAGATCGCGCGCGGATTTCTGCATGTCGCGCTCGAGCTGGTCGATCGCTTGCGCCATCTTGTCTTTTTCTTCGGCGAGCTGACGTTGCTGGGTGATGCCGGGGCGAGGCTGGGAGCCGTTACGTCCGTTCTGGCCGTCGCCGAAGGCTTGCTTCATACGCTGCTCGAAATCTTTCTGCTCATCTCGCAGACTATCGGCGCGCTGCGACAGCTCATCAACCTGCGAGGACGCCTGCTGCTGACGCATGCCGTTCAACATGCGCTGCGCTTCGTCGAGGCGTTCGGCGGCGCGGCGCGCTTCGGCTTGGGCTCCGGCGGAACCCTGCTGCCCTTGCTGCGCGGAGTTCTGGGCGGAACGCATGTCATTCAAGGCCTGATTTAAGCGGTCGAGCGCCTGCTGCAACTGCTGTTGGTTCTGCTGATTTTGCTGGCGCTGCTGGTTGCGGCTCTGCTGCTGGCCGCCTTGCTGACCGGATTGACCGGACTGACCGGATTGTCCAGATTGGCCGGATTGGCCCGACTGCGATTGCGACTGCTGACCTTGTTGACCCTGCTGGCCTTGTTGGCCTTGCTGACCTTGCTGCTGCAACTGCTCCATCTGTTTGCGCAGCTCTTCGGCTTCGCGGCGTAACATTTCCTGCTGCCAGCGCTGTTCGAAGGACTGCTGCTTGCTTTGATTCTGTTGCTGGGCCAATTCTTTCTGACGGCGCGCGAGGTCGCTCAGGCGCTGCAAGGCTTCGTCGGCTTCCTTCTGGCGCTGCTCGGCGGAACTGCCGCTGCGCTGGCCGGTCTCGTATTGATTCTTTTCGCGATCGAGTTCGAGGTCGAACATGCTGGAGAGATCGCGTCCGGCATTTTGGCCGCCGCCTCCGCCGCCACCACCGCCAAAGGCGATCTGGATGTCACGGAAAGTGGCTTCGGCGCGCAGCAGGTATTGGAGGGCGCGCTGCTCGGGCGCGAGGGCGTCTTTCCAATTTTGTCCCTTGAGCTTCTCGGAGGCCGGGGTCATTTCGGCGGCGGCGGCTTCGAGATCCTTCACGAAAGTCTGGAATTCCTGGTTGGCTCCGGCGAGCTCGCGGCTCCGCGAGCGCTGGGCTAGCGATTCGGCTTGTTCCTTCAACTTGGTCTGCACTTCGGCCAGGAAACGGGCGTTTTCGGCGGCTTTATCCTTGGCGTTGCCACGCAGCTCGTTCCAGGTGGCCGCGATGATTTCTTTCTGGCGCTGCGAAATTTCGCTGCCGTCGTCGCCGCCGCCACCGCCTCCACCACCGCCGCCCTGCTGCTGCGACTGGGTGTAGTTGCGCTCGAAGGGCTGGGCTTCGACAAACAGCATGTCGGTGCGGGAGGTGACGCGCGCGTCTTTCGCAGTAGCGTACATGGCGATCACGTCGCCGGGCTGCATCTTATAATCTTCGAGCGCGATCAAGGTCTTGCCGGAGGCGTTCTTCACGCCGCTGGAGTTCGGCATGGCGACCACTTTTTCCGTGCCGCCGTTGACGGAGTAATGCAGCTCGACGCCTTGCAGCGCGAAATCGTCGCTGGCTTCGACGGCGACGCCCACCTCTTCAATGGGACTGACGCGGGCGTCGGAGCCGGGATGCGTAATCTTCACGGTGGGGGCGTTGTCGACGCGGGCTTCGATGAAATAGTCTTCGCTCAGGCGCACGCTTTCGCCTTGTTCCTTGGCGGCGAAATGAAACACGCCATCCTTCTGGATGGGGACTTGCGCGGTGAGGGTGCCGTCGCTGTGGGATTCGAGCGCGATGTGCGAGCCGTCGTCGACTTCGATCAGACCGTTGGTAAGAGGACGGTCGGTGGTGACGGTCAGCTCAGCGGTGGTGCCGGTGACGGCGCGCAGGTCGCCGCCCGGGATCTTCGACGACGTCTTTCGTGCCTAGCCAACTGGGGAAATGATAGGTGACTTTGATGCGCTTGATGCCGGGGAGGTCGACTACATCCAGCTTGTAGGTCTTCGATTTCACGCCGGAGGCTTCGACGTAGTATTCGACGGGCTCGGGGAGTCCGGCGAAGAGGAACTCATAGGCCGTGCCATTGCGCGGGACCATTTGGGCTTCTTCCCACTTGGCGGTACTGGCGTATTTCGCGAACAGGCGCACCTGCGGGGCTTCGAAGGTTAATTGCGCGGTGACGACCTGATCCGATTTGCGGCGGATGAGCTTGTTGCCGGGCTGGACGGTGATGTCGTAGAACTTCCCTGCTCCGGCTCGGGGCGATCCGGCCCATAGGAGTGATGCGCCGTATCCTAAGAAACCGGGGCCCGCTAGGATCAGCCACAGCAGCACGGCGCCGGCGGCTCCGGCGGAGGTTGCCAGCGCGAAGATCGATTTGCGCGGGGCTACGCGTTCGGGTTGGGTTTGCACGGCTACGGACATGGTGTCCATGGCCAGCAGGTCGAGCATGGGATTGCGCTGTTCGCTCTGCTCGACATAGGTCAGCAGGCGTTCTTGGAATTCGGGGAACGACGTTTCGGCGCGGCCGGCGGCTTTGCGGCGGTTCAAGTGCAAGAGTGGGATCACTAGCGCGAATCCGACGGCGGTGGCGAGCGCGATGAACAGCACCACGCGGGCTACGGTCATGCTGGTGGAGGAAAACGACAAGGCGTTGGTGATGAGGACGAGGGCGATGGTGGCGCCTAACGCGACTCCGGCGGCGACGGCGGCGCCTTTCGACACGGCGAGCCAGCGCATGCGCTTCTCGAGACCTTGCAGATATTGATTCAGTTGGTCGCGCGTGTTCATGCCGCCTCCCTCTTCATCTCGTCCCGCTGAGGCGCCGAAGGCCGCAAAAATCCGTCCGCGACCACCGATTCGGCTACCGCTACTCCTAACAATAACAATAAAATGTAGGGCCACAGGCCCCACGGCTTGTCGGCGGCATCGGACGCGCCGGGGGCTCCGCCGGAGGGCGTTGAATCGCTGCTGCCGGTGCCTTTCCACAGGTCCAAAGTCTCGGGCGGGATGGTCGCTAGATCGGACTCGCGGCGGTCGGCGTGGGCGGCTACCAGGCTGCGGCGGCCGGCGGCGGTTTTGATTTCGTAGAAGCCTTCGCGATCGAGGGCGAAGTTGCGGGCTTTGACGGCTTCTTCGAGCGAGAGGACGCGTTTGCCGTCGGGGTCGAGCACTTCGGCGGCGGCGCCTTTGCCTTCTCCGGTGCGCAGTTCGACGTAGGAATCGACGGGGACGTTGACCGGTTGCTCGGCTCCGCCACCACCTAAGTAGAGCGCGGTTTGGGCTACGAACGGGACCCAGGAGGCGTGGATCGGGAGGTCGTTCAAGACGTTATCGAAGGTCGAGGTGAAAGCTAACACTTTGCCTTCGCCGATATTGCGTTCGAGGACGAGCGGGGTGCCGTCGTTGAGTTTGGCTAACACGCGCGACTTCGTGGCGCCGACGTGGATGGCTTGATAAAACTTGACGCCGTTGAAGCGGTCGACGCTGCGCAGGGCGGGGTGGCCGGAGTCGATGTCGGTAACTGTCAGGAAGAGGTCGCCTTCGCGTCCAGCGTAGCTTGAGGCTTGGATGGCTTCGTCGAGTACCGGCACGCGCGGGAGCACAGCGGAACCGGGGCCGAGCGCGACCAAGACGGAGCCGCCGGCGTTCACGTAATGTTCGAGCGCGCTTTCGAGATTCTGCGGGACGCTAGCGGGGTCGTTCACGACCACGAACGCGAAGCTGGACAAATTCGCGGCGGCCGCGGCTTCGGGGCGTTGGGTGTCCATTTGGAATCCGCCGTCGCCTGAGGAATCGAGAGCGGTGCGGAAGTAGAGTTCGGCGCGGGGGCGGCGGCCGTCGTCGATGAACAGGACTTTGCGCGGATCGGTGCGTTCGGTGGAGAAATAATAGTGATCGTCGCCGGGGAGCGAGTCGGCGGCGTCGATGCGGACTTCACCTTTACTGAAACCGTAGGGGGCTTCAAGTCCCAGGAATTCGACTTGGGCGCGGCCGTTCTCGGGGACGTCGACCGTTTTGCTTTGCAGTTCGCGGCCGTTGAGCAGCAGCGTGACGTTGCGTTTGGCAGCGGGGGTGCCGAAGCCGGCAATGGTCGCCTGGATCTTGACGCGCTTGGGATCGAAGACGCGGCGCGGGGCTACTACGTTTTCGACGGTCCAGTTCTTTTCGGGGACGCCGACTTGATGGAAAATGAGCGTGGTGCTGGGGGCTAGGCGCAGGTCGGCGAAACCGGGAGGCATGGCGGATTTTTGCATGTCGCTCACCAAATGCACTTCAAGCGGCATCTTCTGGCCTTCGCTGAGCGTGCGCAGGTAGCGGGCTAGTTCACCGTAGGAGGCGCGGCTATCGCCAGGCTGGACGGCGGCTACGGCGGCGTGCAGGGCACCGGGGTCGTTGACGACTTGAGTTAAAGACTGGACCTGTCCTGCTAGCGCGATTACTTGGGCTTGGTCGCCAGGCTTGAGATTGTTCAGCACTTGCAGGGCTTGCTCTTTGGCGCGAGCTAGGCGGTCGCCGTCGCGCATGCTAAAGGAGCGGTCGATCGCGACTACGGTCAGCTTCTTGCCGTCGGACGCGGCGGCGGAGCGGCGGATGAAGGGGCTGGCGAAGAGGAGTGCGAGCAGGAGGATCATCAGCGTGCGCAGAACGAACAATAAGATGTGATCCAGGCGGCGGTGTTTGACGGAGCTGGTCTCGCGATATTCGAAGAACATCAGCGACGGGAAAAGTTTGGGATCGGTTTTGTGGCGCTTCAGTAAGTGCAGCCAGATGGGCAATCCTACTGCTACCGCTCCCGCTAAAAACCAGGGAGTGAAGAAACCCATTTACATGCGCCCCCTGCGGATGGCCAGGTACTCGCGCAAGGCGGCGTCGAGCGGA
>CAVVZG010000184.1:0-5382 GCA_963752205.1 Bryobacterales bacterium
CTACCTCATGCTAAAATAAAGGTTTAGCGGCCCCCGCCGCATCCCCCGAAGGAGCATACTTTGGCAGATCCGCAGGACCCCACCATACCGCCCGCAGGCCCACCGCCGCCCCCCGGTGGCCAAATCCCCCTCGGCGGCGATGGCGGCAACAACAAGAGCCACATCCCCATAAACATCGAAGACGAGATGCGCCGCTCCTACCTCGATTACGCCATGAGCGTGATCGTCGGCCGCGCCCTCCCCGATGTCCGCGACGGCCTCAAGCCGGTCCACCGCCGCATCCTTTATATGATGCAGGAGATGGGCCTGCACCATAACCGGCCCACCAAGAAATCCGCCCGCGTCGTCGGCGACGTCATGGGTAAGCTGCACCCGCACGGCGACGCCTCGATCTACGACGCCTTGGTCCGTATGGCACAGGATTTCTCCATGCGCTACCCGTTGATCGACGGCCAGGGCAACTTCGGTTCCGTCGATGGCGACCCGCCCGCCGCCATGCGGTACACCGAAGCGCGCCTGGCCCGCATCTCCGCCGCGCTGCTCGAAGATATCGACAAGGAAACCGTCGACTTCAAGCCCAACTACGACGAAAGCGAGTACGAGCCCGAAGTCCTGCCCACGCGCATCCCCAACCTGCTGGTCAACGGCAGCGAAGGCATCGCCGTAGGCATGGCCAGCAAGATCCCGCCCCACAACCTGCGCGAAATCGTCGAAGCCTGCATCGCGCTTGGTGCAGAACCCCGCCATCCAACTCCCCAAACTGATCGAGATGGTGCAGGGCCCCGATTTCCCCACAGGCGGCATCATCCTAGGCCGCGAAGGCATCTACGATTACTTCAAGACCGGCCGCGGCTCGCATCAAGGTGCGCGCGAAAGCCGCGACAGAAAAGATGGGCAAGGACCGCGAAGCCATCATCGTCACCGAGCTTCCCTTATCAAGTCAACAAAGCCCGGCTGATCGAGTATAGTGCCGGTCTCGTGAACGAGAAGAAGCTGGAAGGCATCTCCGAAATCCGCGACGAGAGCGACCGCGACGGCATGCGCATCGTGTTCGAACTCAAGCGCGGCGAGCAAGCCGAAGTCGTGCTCAACAACCTGTATAAGCAGACGCAGATGCAGGTGAACTTCGGCGTCATCCTGCTAGCCATCGTCAACGGCCAGCCGCGCGAGCTGGGTTTACTCGACGCCCTAAAGCGCTTCATCGAACACCGCATCGACGTCATCCGCCGCCGCACGGATTACCTCCTCCGCAAAGCCCGTGACCGCGAACACATCTTACTGGGCTTCCAGCGCGCCCTAACCAACATCGACGAAGTCATCGCACTCATCCGAGCGTCGAAGACCCCGCGCGAAGCCCGCGAAGCGTTGATGAACTTCATCACGCCCGCCGAAGCCGCCGCCTACGCGAAGTTAGTCGACGCCGACCCGCGCGGCCCCCGCTTCACCGAGCGCCAGGCCCAAGCCATCATCGAGCTGCAACTCCAACGCCTAACCGGCATGGAGCAGCAGAAAATCATCGACGAGCTAGCCGACATCCAGAAACAAATCGCCGAATACCTGGATATTCTAGGCTCCGAAAAAGTTCTCCGCGCAGTAGTCGTCAAGGAACTCAAAGAAGTCCAAAAAGATTTCGGCGACGACCGCCGCACCGAAATTGTAGAAGATACCGGCGAGATCCGCCTGGAAGACTTAGTCCAAGTAGAAGACGTAGCCGTAACCGTAACCCGTGGCGGCTACCTAAAGCGCACCGCCGTCGACACCTACCGCCGCCAGACTCGCGGAGGCAAAGGTCGCATCGGCATGTCGACCCGCGCCGAAGACGTAGTCGAGCACCTGATCATCGCCTCGACCCACGCCTACTCTGCTGATCTTCACCAACAAAGGCCGCGTCTACTGGCTCAAGATCTACAACATCCCCGACGCCACGACAACCGGCAAAGGTAAACACAGCTCCGGCCTGATCAACCTCCAGCCGGACGAGTCCGTAACCGCGTTCCTCGCGATAAAAGAATTCGTCGCCGGCAAGTTCATCGTGATGGTGACCAAGCAAGGCGTCATCAAGAAGTGCGAGCTCACCGAGTTCGACAACCCGCTGCAGCGCGGCATCATCGCCCTAGGCATCGACGAAGGTGACGAACTCCTGGCCGCCCGCCTCACCAACGGTGAAAATTACATCTTCCTTGGCACCCACGAAGGCATGGCCTGCCGCTTCAAGGAATCCGACGTCCGCCCCATGGGCCGCCCCGCCCGCGGCGTCCGCGGCATGGAACTCGAAGAGGGCGACTACCTGGTTGGCGTAGAAATCGTCGAAAAGGACGGCCTCATCCTCTCCATCTCCGAAAACGGTTTCGGCAAACGCACGCCGCTCGTCGACTACCGCCTCACCGCCCGCGGCCGCAAAGGCGTCATCAATATGAAGACCACGCCGCGCGTCGGCAAAGTCGTCGGCATCCTCTCCGTAAAAGAGGACTCCGACCTGATGATCATTACCAAGCAAGGCCAGATCATCCGTATCGACTCCGGCGAAATCCGCCAAGCCGGCCGCTCCACGCAAGGCGTCCGCCTGGTGAACGTAGAAGCCGGAGATCAAGTCGCCGCCGCCAGCCTCATTCCGGAAACGGAAGCCGTCGGCCCGCAGGAAGACCTACCGCTGCAGTAGCGTTTCCGCCAACTCGGATTCCGGAACCTCGGCGCGATTCACTTCCCAGAAGTAGATCTCATTGCCGTCCGGATCGTCGAAGTGCACAAACCGTCCCGCCTCGCCATCGATGACGGCCGCGCTGATCTTCGCGCCCTTGGCATTCAGCCGCAAAATCACGCCCTCGATCGGCTCATCGATCTCCAGCCCCAGCATCATAGCGCCCTTCGTCCCCGGAGCCGGATACTTCGGCGAAGCCGGGTGCAGTCCAATCGTTAACCCCTTGCCCGCCTCCACCGTCGCCCAGTGATCGCCGAAGCGGTTGCTCAGCCGCATCCCCAGGACGCCGCAATAGAACTCCACCGCCCGATCCATGTTCGAAACGAAAACCGTTGCATTACCGCCAGAAATCATAACGCCTCCTCGGCCAATCATCTCGCAAAAAAGCTAGTATGAAAAGGTCCACTTGGGAGAGCCACTTTGCGACGCCGCCAAGACCTTTTCATCCCGCTGATCACCCTGGACCGCACCGCGCCTGAAGCCCTGTCCCGCCAAATCCACCGTCAGATCGCGAGCGGCATTCCCAATGCACCCGCCGAAGCCCGCCTCCCCTCAACCCGCCTTTTGTCGAAGCTGCTGAGCGTTTCCCGCAACACCGTGATCGCCGCGTATGAAGAACTCGCCGCCGATGGATTCATTCAAGGCTCCCCCGGGGCCGGCATGTTCGTGTGCGTTCGAAGCGCGCCTGGCGATCGCAAAGGTTTGCGCCGAGCCATCCGCGCCGCTCACTATCCGTCGCGCACCGCCCAGCTCCCTGACCCCGACGGCAACTCACTCTATCTGAACTTCTAGGGAGCCTTGGTGTGGCTCTTCGACCACTCCATCGCCGCCTTCTTAGCGTCGTCAATCTGCGCCGCCGTCATCTTGCCGGACACGCCGACGATGTATTGGTTCGCTTGCTGGTCGCCCCGCACCGCCGCCATCACCAGCCATTTGTAAGACTCCACCGGATCGATCAGCACCCCTTCGCCCTTGTCATACATCTCGCCCATGCTGGTCCAAGCTTTCGCAAACCCCTGATCCCCCGCCTTTTGATACCACTTCAACGCTTCCGCCGGACTCTGCTTCACGCCAGTGCCGAAGCGATACATGTTGCCCGTGAAATATTCCCCGGGCGCATACCCTTGGTCCGCCGCCTTGCGGAACCACACCGCCGCCTGTTCTTCATTCTTGGCAATGCCTTGTCCGTTGCCCATCGCGATGCCCAAGTTGGTTTCGCCCTCGGGGAATCCCTGCGCCGCCGATTTTTGGAACCAGGCCACCGCATCCGTATAACTCTGCGGAACGCCCAATCCGGAAGCGTACATGCCTCCCAGCGTGGATTGCGCCCGCGCCAGCCCGCCCTCCGCCAATGGCCGCAGTATTTTCGCGGCGGTTTCAAAATCTTTTTTCTGCAGCGCCGAGCGCGCGTCCAGATACACGGCTTCCGGAGTCTGTGCGCACGCGGCCCAGCCCAGCGCCAGCAATAGAGCAATCGATTTCATGAATCCACTCTACAATAGGATCATGGACCAGAAAGAGCGCCACCTCTTCGCCGCGCTGCGAGAGATGGGCAGCGTGATCGTCGCCTACTCCGGAGGCGCCGACTCCGCCTACCTAGCCTGGGCCGCCACCCGCATCCTCGGCGACAAAGCCATAGCCATCACAGCCGACTCCGCGTCACTCCCCGAATCCCACAAAGCAGACGCCGAAGCCTTCGCGCGCGATCACCATATCCGCCACGAATACATAGAAACCCGCGAGTTCGACAACCCCGCCTACGTAGCCAATAACCCCGACCGCTGCTTCCACTGCAAAGACGAACTCTTCACCCGCCTGGCCGCCGCCGCCGCCGACCGCGGCATCGCCCATGTGATCTACGGTGTAAACGTAGACGACCTAGGCGACTACCGCCCCGGCCAAGGCGCCGCAAAACTCCACGGCGTAAAAGCCCCACTAGTAGACGCCGGCCTGACCAAATCCGAAATTCGCGCCCTGTCCCAACGAGCAGGCCTCAGCCACATGGGACCGCCCCGCTTCGGCGTGCCTAAGCAGCCGCATCCCCTACGGAACTCCGGTGACGATTCAAAACGTGAAAACGGTGGACCGTGGCGAAGAAGCCATCCGCGCCCTAGGCTTCCGCCAATTCCGCGTCCGCTTCCACGGCGACATCGTCCGCATCGAAGTAGCCCCCGAAGAACTAGACCGCGCCATGACCATAGAAATGGCCCAGAAGTTCACCGCCATCTTCAAGCCTTTAGGCTTCCACTACGTGACACTGGATTTAGAAGGTTACCGCCAAGGTTCGCTGAACGCGGTGCTCAGTTAGGCTTTGATTTGTCCTTCTCAGGCCGGAGATGCGGAAACTGTTCGTACATCTCTTCGATAATTTTCGCAGACCCATAATGGGGTCCGGCTGATGGTGTAATTGGCCGAAAGACACCCAGTTCCTCTTTAGCGGCGACCCACTTCTGGATTGTAGACTCATCCACGCCGATGTCTTCTCTGTAGCTCAACTCAGCGCCATGCTCTAGCTCGTCATGGATGACTTGCAACTCGCGTAGCCCTCTGAAGCGAAATGTTACGCGCGCTCCGTCGATATTTTCGCAAGATTGCTCGCCCTCCGCGCCCAATTCCAACGCCTTTTCGTAAGCTTCTTCCGGCGAATCAGCTCGGACTAGAAGTAGGTTGGTATGAACAACGTT
>CAVVZG010000185.1:0-37626 GCA_963752205.1 Bryobacterales bacterium
AGGGCAAATACTTACTTGACACACCCACGTTTTTATGGCATACTTTGTTCATGGAAACCCCGAAAACATTGGCCGAAGCGATCAAATACTTCGGCGATCCTGACAACTCGCTGCAATATCTCGCGGCGAAGCGTTGGCCCAATGGGGTTGAGTGCCCGTACTGTGCCGCCAAGGAACCGATGTTCCTTAATCGCGCCGCATTTGGAAGTGCCGCGCTACGAAGTGCCGTAAGCAGTTCTCTGTGAAGGTCGGGACGGTTCTGAATGAATCCCCCATCCCTGTGGATAAATGGCTCACGGCTATGTGGCTCGTCGCCAACTGCAGGAACGGCGTTAGCTCCTATGAGATCGCGCGCGACTTGGAGTGACTCAGAAAACCGCGTGGTTCATGCTTCACCGTATCCGCGAAGCGATGCAGGACAAGACCGCTACGAAGCTGGCCGGTGAGGTTGAGGTTGACGAGTCGTTCATCGGTGGCAAGTCCCGCAATATGCACGCCAAGCGCCGCGCGAAGTAATCACAGGCACTGGGGAGCGGACAAGGCCATTGCTCTCGGAATGGTGGAGCGGGGCGGAAATGTTCGCACGTTCGCCGTACCGAATCGCCGCAAGCATGAACTTCACGGCAACATTCGCGAGCACGTGAAGGCTGGCTCGGCACTGTTCAGCGATGCGCTGCAGTCGTACGATGGCCTGTCCGGGGAATATCAACACGCGGTCATCGATCACGCGGTAGAGTACGTGCGCGGCAACGTTCATACGAACACGATGGAAAATTTCTGGAGTCTGGTGAAGCGGCAACTTCACGGTACCTATATCAGCGTGGAACCGTTCCACCTGTTCCGGTATCTGGACGAACAATCGTTTCGCTACAACGGGCGCAAACTGACTGATGCAGAGCGATTCACTCACGTCTGTTCGCAAGTTGCTGGACGCCGCCTGACGTGGGACCGGCTCACCGGGAAGGGAAGTAGGGGAAGGGAGCGAAACGCCAAGGGCGCGGAAAGCGAAAACGCTAAGCCTTGGCTTGCTCTTTTTTTGCGCTTTCGGTGTGGCCTTTTTCTTCGGCTTGACCCGCATCAGCATTCCGGCCAAGCGGTCGAAGTTCTCGAACTCGGTACCCTTGGGTTCGGGAATCGCGATCTGGGTTCGCGGTCGCATCCTGCCTCCATGCTCTTACGGTAGTCATGAGTTGTCAATCTCTATGTGGTTACGGAACCTGCTTGGCTGTCTTGTTGTGCGCAAGGCAGAACTGCACTACATCTGGCCTTTCCGTGAGATAGGCGCACGCCTCGATTACCACCTGTCCAGTCTTATCCCGACCCGCAACGGCTATTGCGGCACCATACGATCCTGATTTGATCTTCTCGATTGTGTCTCCGGGGAGCTTCACCTCAATCCAAGTTGGCGAATTGCTTGGTATCTCCAATAGTGTTAGGGGACGAGTTTTTAAAGTGGATTTCATTTCTCCCCATAAATAGTTCTCGACTCCATGCTTTTTCTCATAGTTGTTTAATGCATCCAGTTCCACGGGAACAGTAACCTGCGTGAAGGAAATGCTCTTTGGCGTTGGCCATGTATTCAAAAAATGCAAGTGAACTCCAATCGGATGTGGCGTAGCAGACGGGAAGGGTTGCCACTGGACAACCGTGATTGAGCCCGACTCTATTACGGGAGTTGCTATGAAAGGTCGTTCAAATGCGATCCTTGGGGGAACTGAGGCAAGCGGCAGATTCAGTGTTAATGTATCGGTCGGGTAGGAATGCTCCACGGCGAATGCTTCGCCCAGTATCACTGCGCAAGTGATGACCAAACCGATCAGCCTAACTGGAATTTTGGAAGGCTCTCGAAAAACATTATCTTTATGAACGATAGTAGGAGGATTCTTTCGAGCTTCCTCTAGTAATTCTCGGTTTAGGTCTCTCACTGCAAGCCAGATTTGACATATCAACAAGACTCCTATTGTTGCGACATACGGCAAGATTTCATTCCCAGGATTTTTTTGAAACGATTCCCATGTCAAGCGGCGAGTCCCTATTTGCCACATCTCAAACAAGGCAAAAAACACGATCGGGACCGTCAACTGCTGGCCGTGGCAAAATTCAACGATCCTCCTCATAAGCACGAGCAGAAAACGTCGCGATAGGGCCATCTACTAAGCCCATCACAAAGTTGGGTGCGTGAAGTAAGTATTCGCCCCAATTAGAGCCTCAATCACAGCCCACGGCGGAGCGTTCCGCTCAGAATAAAGCAACAAGGAGAGAGGTTTTGCTTCAGGCGCGTATTTCTTCGCCACTTTTTTCTGGATGATCGATTCAATCGGGCTCCAAACCGCAGTCAACGGTAATGGCGAGTCAATGATCGGCTTCTTTTTTTGTTGCGCTAGCGCCTTCATCCAATCTTGCTGAATAATTTCAGCCAATTCGAAGTAGTGACAGCATCCGAACACCTCCGTCTTCAGATCGGGCCAGGGCGGATCGAGCATATTAACCTCGGCTGGATCGACGTCAAGTTTGCCAGCTTCACTGAATCGGACGAACAAATCCCACTCTCGCGCCCGCTTAAGACCGTCAGTAGATAAAAAATAGAACATCGACTGATATGCCCTGTACGATGCGGGGCTGGCCCTGCTGGCGCGAAATTTCGCGAATGGACGTTGATCGAATCTTCCTCGGGTCATGACGACAAGTGCGACGTTGCCGTTCTATGCACAAATAGAGCCGACCGCTACACGCCCCTAAAACAAACAAGCCTTACCTAAACGTAAACGCCGCCCAAACAATCACAGCCACCGTAGCCGGCAGCGTGATCTCCAACCAGTTCCTCCGCAGAAACCGCAGCACCGGAGCCACCCTGACTCTCCGCTTCAGCCTCCGCTTCCGCATCAGGTCTCGGCGTCAGCGAATTCGCCAACCTGCTCCGCAGACTCGAAGGCAGCCCGTTCAGCGCCTTCACAATTTCCTCGCGCCCGCGCCGGTCCGCAATCAAAATGGTCGCCGAATTAAAGCTGTTGGTCGATTCCTCCAGCTCCTTGCGCAGCCGCTCCGGAATCTCGCTCACCGAACGGTACACCTGCGTCGGCCCGCTCTTCGCGATGAAAATCGTGGACGTTTTAACAGTCACCCGGTGCATTCGCCCCTCAACTTAATTCTCAATCGTCGCAGCCTTGGGAGCGCCGCGCTCCACCGCCCCCACCCGCTTCGGAATCGCCGCCGCCTCCGTCACCGCGTGGCTCATTGTCACTTCAATGAAGCCCAGCGCGGCTTTCGAAAGCGCCTTGTCCTTCCTATAGATTAATCCAATCTGCCGCACCATTGGCTCCGGCCCCAGTGACCGCGCCGACAACCGCCCCGCCGCCACTTCCTCATGCGTGTGCGTTCCCGCCACGAAGCCCACGCCCAGCTCCGCCATCGCAAAACGCTTCAGCATCTCCGTCGAATCCAGCTCCATCGAGATGCTCACCTGATCTTCCACCGGCTCCAGCCAAGCATTCAATCGGTTGCGCGTTTGCCCCGCTTTAGGCAGCAGCAATTGCAGCCCCGCCAGATCCTGCGGAAGAATCTGGTCCTTATGCGCCAACGGATGTCCCGGAGGAAACAGCGCCTTGATTTCGTCGGAGTGAATCTTCGCCACCTGCAGCCGCTTCTCCGTCACCGGCAATTGCGTGATGCCGAAGTCGGCCTGGTTGTCGACAACCGCCTCCACCACGCGCGTTCCGTAAGCCCGGTCCACCAGAATCTGCACGTTCGGAAAACGCTTTTTGTATTCCGAAAACACCCGCGGCAAAACGTAAATGCAGGTGGCCTCGTTCGCCGCAATCACCAGTTCCCCGCGCGGCACCCGCTCCAGTTCGTTGATCGAATCCTGCGCCCGCCGCCGCAAGTCCAGGATCTGCTCGGCATACTGCGCAAAAATTTCCCCCGCCGGAGTCAGCGCGATTTTAGTCCCCAGCCGCGCAAATAGAGGAGCGTTCATTTCCTGCTCCAGTTGCCGCACCTGCGCGCTCACCGCCGGCTGCGTGCGGTAGCACGATTGCGCCGCCTTGGAGAAACTCTTCAGGCGGACAATCTCAAGAAAAGTATGGAGCTGATCGAGGTCCATTTGTATTGATACTTAAGTGCCTTTGCAGTCCGCTAACTCCAGTATCTCACTGGGACACTCACGCTGCTAGGATTAAGCGATGGTACCACGAGCGCCGCGATTGTCTACACTCGCCGCAGCCTTGCTGGCCAGCTTTTTCGCAACCCGCGGCGCGGCCCAATCGCCGGCCGATCGCGTCCTGTTAGTGGTCAATGATAATTCATCATTGTCACGCCAGATCGGCGATTACTATGCCCGCCGCCGTGCTGTCCCCGCAAAGAATATCTGCCACCTCAAAGCGCCCATCGTAGAAGAAATTTCGCGCGGCGAATTCGATCGCCAGATCGCGCGTCCTCTCGCCGAATACCTGCGCAACTCTGGATTAGTCGAGAGCATCTACTACATCGTCACCACCGCCGGCGTGCCCCTCAAAATTTCCGGCACTCCCGAACTCACCGGCAACGCCGCCTCCGTCGACAGCGAACTCACTCTGCTCTATTCCGATCTCCACTCCGCCAAGCCGCACGCCATCGATGGCGTGATTCCCAATCCGTTTTTCGGGCGGCGCGATCAACCTTTCTCACATCCAGGGTTTCCAATATATTTAGTCACGCGCTTGGCCGCTTACGATTTCGACGGCGTCAAAGGCATCATCGACCGCGCGCTCGCCGCCACCAACCGCGGAAAATTTATTCTGGACTTGAGCGATCACAATGACGCGCTCGGTAATAACTGGTTGCGCGACGCCGCCATTCAACTCCCCCAGGATCGCGTCGTGCTCGAAGACACCACACAGCCCATCTGGGATCAGACCGACGTGATCGGCTACGCCAGTTGGGGTTCAAACGATGCCGAACACCACCGCCGCTTCCCCGGATTCCATTGGCTCCCCGGCGGCATCGTCACCGAGTATGTATCGAGCGACGGCCGCACCTTCGACAAGCCCCCTGATAAATGGATGCCCAGCCGCGATTGGAACACCCGCTCCGGCCTGTTCGCCGGCTCCCCGCAATCCCTGCTCGCCGATTACCTACTAGAAGGCGCCACCGGAGGCTCCGGCCACGTCTACGAGCCCTATCTGATGATGACCCCGCGCCCCGACCTGCTCTTCACCGCCTACTACAACGGCCGCAATCTCGCCGAAAGTTTTTATCTGTCGATCCGCTCGCTGAGCTGGCAGAATATCGTGGTGGGCGATCCGCTGTGCTCGCTGGGAACCCCGTCACACTAACGCGCTATTTGATGTGCGCGTTGTCCTTCTCGTTCTCGGCGCAAACGTATTCGCCCACTTCCGAATCCGCCACTAGACCCAACGTGTATTTGATGCTGAATGTCTTGGTATACATTTTGGGATCGTCAAAAGTGACTTCGACATCCATGTGTCCGAAATCCCGCCGCCGGTAGCGTTCCTGCAAATGCATGGCCTGGCTGCGCGGATGCCCCGCGCCATCCAGCCACGCTTTATCGTTGAACCCCGGGTTTCCACCAGCAGCGAATCGCCCTCCCACCTGCCCACCGAGTAGCCCATCCAAGTCGGCTCGGGATCGGCCGTATGTTTGCGCCCATCCGTGAAAATCTGCCGCACTCCGCCGTCCGCTTCCTGCAGGATGACGATCACCCCCGGAGCCTGAATGAACTTATTCGCAAACGGCAAAAGCTCCCCGAAGGGAAGCCCCGCCATCTGGCAATGCGTAGTGGGATTCGTCCCCGGATTCGCGAAGCGGCGCTTCAAAATGTCAGCAGCCTCCGGCCGCAGCGGAGCCTCCTCAGGTTTGAAATCCGCAGTGATGCTGATGCTGTACTTGTTAAACCCGTGCAAGTCATCGCCTGGCACGCTAAAAGTATCCAGGCCCGCCCCGAACAGACGGCCCATTTCCTCAAACGGCGTGGGCTCCACTTGCCACAATCCAGAAAGGTCCGGCTTGCCCTTGACACGCGGCGCCGGAGCCGACAGATTCGCTTTCCCATCGCGTCCCCGCGGCGTCCCTGGCGTGGGAGAGTGCATCCACTGCGCCTGCGCGCCCGCGGAAAGTAGCGCACACAAAGCCAACCGCCACGAATGTCTCATCTTCAAATGCTACTGCACCCGAAGAGAGCGTCGGCTAAGCCGACTCATCGCGAATCTGTTGGCTGAGGTAGCGCTCGTATCCTAATTCCTTAATTTGATGAATTTGAGCCTCCAGCCAATCAATGTGCCCTTCCTCTTCCTTAAGAATTCGCTCGAAAAGTTCGCGGGAGGTATTGTCGGCTTCGTCGCGGGCCACTTGGACCGCCTTGTTATACATCGCAAAGGCCTTGAGTTCGAGCTCCAGATCGCCCGTCAATTGATCTTTCACGCTAGAGCCGATTGTTATCTTCATCGGCTCCGTCATACTGGGCGCTCCATCCAGGAAAAGAATCCGTTCAATCAACGCTTCGGCGTGTTTCATTTCATCAATCGATTCTTTGCGAATGTGCACGGCGAGCTTGTGATAGTGCCAGTTCTCGCACATTTCCGCGTGCAGAAAATACTGATTGATCGCCGTCAGTTCCTCCTTGAGAGCTTCGTTTAATTGCGCGATAACCTTGGGACTTCCCGTCATCAAATTAGATCGTCCTTTCTCTTTAGAGACACTCGTGCCATCAGCATAACAGTGAGCGTGGTCACCTGCTCAAGGTCACCGCCGTAGGCTCTTCGGCGAAACTGCCCGACGCGCGGTTGCGCTTTCTCCAGCGCGACAGGCGGCGGCAGGCGAGCCACAGCCCCGTCCAAACCAGCACCGCCGCGCCGCTTGTCGCGATTCCCGCCACCGTCTGCCCCGCCATTCCGCCCGCCTCGCCGGTATGCAGGAAACGCAACCAGGAGCGCAGCCTCCGCCCCGCGCTATAACTCGCAAAAGGCTCCCAGCGAATCACCTCCGCGCTGCGCCGGTCCAGCGTAAGTTGCGACCGTTGATCCGGACGCCCTCCGCTCCCCGTGTCGATCGTAAAAGTCAGCGGACCACGCCCCAGAGCCGGCAGCCGCAGCGTCACACTGCGCCATCCCGGAACCTGTTGTTCCGCCCGAGCCCACAATAAATTGAGCCCCTCGATGCTCGGAGTAAAACGCTCGCCCCCGCGCTGTCCGCTCTCTGCCCGCTGCGCCGGAGGCTCGTTTCCGGTGATCCGGTACAACAAATTATTAGCCCACGGATAAGACATCACCACGCCGCTAAACACAATCGCGAACAGCGGAACAGCGCACCAGATTCCAATCACGTTGTGCCAGTTGAAGTCCCGCGCGCGCCCGCTCAACCCGGCGCGAAACAGCGCCACCGCCTTTACGTTTTGCCACGACCAGCGCCGCGGCAGCCACAGAAACGGCCCCGACACCACCAGTAACAGGAATCCAAAATTACAAGCCCCCGTCACCGCCCGCCCCACTGCGCGATGCTCGTTACTCGTGCCCAGCCAGCGATGCCAGTTCTCTACGTTCTGAAAGAACGAGCGCGCCGCCTGCGACCCCTCGCCCAAAACACCGCCGCTATAAACGTCCACCAGCAACACATGCTCGCGCCCAAAACTCACTTCCGCCGGAGCCTCCGCGTCCGCACGCACTGTGATCGCCGACGGCAACCCACCGTTCTGCACCGCGGCTTTCTCGATCATCGCCTCTACCGGCAACCGCGCCGCACCCGCGCTAGGCGGAGTCGAGCGCATCCCGCGATCGGCCCAGCTAACGATCTGCCGCTCATAAACCAATAGCACCCCGGTCACCGACATCGCCAGGACAATCAACCCAACCAGGCAGCCCGTAGCCAGGTGAATCCAAAACAGACTCTTGCGCAAGCTCATAAAAAACCTCACACCTCCGCCCAGCGCCGCAGCAGATTATGATAAACACCCGTCAACTGCACCGCCGACGCGTGCACCGCCCCCTCGCCATTCAGCCGTTGAATGCCCATGTCCAGATCGAACAGCAGCGTGCGCTCGCCATCGTCGCGAACCATGCTTTGAATCCAGAAGAACGAAGCCAGCCGCGCCCCCCGCGTCACCGGCCGCACGTGATGCAGACTGGTCGAAGGATAAAGAATCAAGTGCCCGGCGGGAAGTTTGACGCTGTGCGTCCCATAAGTGTCTTCCACCGCCAGTTCGCCTCCGTCATATTCATCGGGGTTCGTCAGAAACAGCGTTGCCGAAAGATCCGTGCGGATGCGATGCGGCGTTCCCGTCACTTGCCGGATCGCATTATCCACATGCGTGCCGAACGCTTGCCCGCCCTGATAGCGGTTGAACAGCGGAGGAAACACCCGCGCCGGCAGCGCCGCCGAAATGAACAGCGCGTTTTTCTCCAGCGCCGAAAGCACCATAGCGCCTAACTCGCGCGCCTCCGCTGACCCCTCCGGCAACTGCATATTGTCCTTCGCCAGCGCCGACTGATGCCCCGCCGTAACCCGCCCATCCACCCAATCGGCTTGCTCCAGCAATTGCCGCGCGCGCATCACCTGTTCGGCCGTCAATACATCCGGTATCGCAAGCAGCATATAGCAGCCTAGAACCGGAATCGCACGCCGATCAGAGCCGAGCGTCCCGGCCCCAGCACAATGTGGCCGGGATGCAATTGATCGTAATAATAACGATCCGCCAGATTATAGATATTGGCATGCAGCGTGATATGTTCCGTCAGCGGACGCTCCGCCATCATGTTGAACACCCAGTAGCCGGGCGCTTCCTTCACCAGCCCCGTCACCGGATCCAGCGGCACCGTGGAACTCGCGGTACGCATCCCCACGAAATTGCCGCCCGCGCCGAGAGTAGTCCGGTAAGGCAGCTTGAAAGTCTGCCAGAAAGTGAACGTGTGCCGGGGAACATTGGCCAGCCGCGCGCCGATCGCCCCCGGGTAAGCGTTCGAAGACACCACTACCGAATCCAGATACGCGTAGCTGACCTGCGCGTCCCAGTGCTTGGTGATGTGCCCGTTCATCGCCGTTTCAATCCCGCGCACGCGTTGGTTGCCCGCCAGCACGTTGAGCAGAGCGTTGTTAGGATCTGGCTCGCGCGCGTTGTACTTATCCGTGTTGAATACGGCGCTGCGCAAGGAAATTCCCGGATGAGCGAAATCCCACTTAACGCCCGCTTCCACCGTCCGGTTCTTTTCCGGCGGCAGGCTAAAGTTGGCGGCGCTCAGCGAAAGCGATTCCGCCGAAGGATTGAAAGACGTCCCCGCCGAAGCATACAGGCTGGCGGCCGCAATCGGCTTATACACAATCGCCCCGTGCCAGGAGGGCATCAGGTCGATGCGATTAAAAGCCGCCGCCGGCGCGACCGACTGCGTGTAGTGCGTGTCGAAACGATCCAGCCGCAGCGACCCCGAAAGCACCCAGTGCCGCCCCATCTTCATGCTGTCCGTGAGATACCCGGCCACGGTGTTCGCCCGCGTGCGCACATTGCTGCTAGGCGCCGCCGTGCCGAAGAACGCCTGCGTCGGATCGGGATTCAGCAGGCTAGTCGTCGGAACATTGGTGAACTTAGGCCGCACCGGATCGGAATCTTCGCGGTCCAGTTCAAAACCGCCCACGGCATCGTGCTGAATGAAGCCAGTCTGGAAATGCGCCGTGAGATCCGTCTGGTTCGCCAGGAACGCCTCCACGCTATTCGACGTCAGCTCATTCCGATTGATCACGATATTGGCGAGCGGAGTCGCCAGCGTCGGCGCAATTCCCGCTGTCGTGGTCAACGTAGCCTGCGGCTCCGTGATGCGCACGTCGCGGTCGTAGCGCGCATAACGGCTCTGATTGCGCAGCGTGAAATGCGCGCCGAAGTCATGCTCGGCGCGAACCGTCGCCAGGTTGTCGCGTGTCCGCAGATAATTGCCGCCGTTGTCAAACCCGTAATAGTTATTGCGTGACACCGGAGCCGGACCGTTAAACAGCCACGGAATCCCGTAGTCCGGAATATCATCGGCCTGCTGATTCAGCCCGCTGATCACAATGCGAGTAGCCGTGCCCAGCCCGAAATATAGGGACGGCGCGATGCCATAACGCTTGTTGTTCGCCACCGGCCGTCCCGCCACGCCGCCTTCATCGCCCATCAAGTTCAGGCGGAAAGCCGACTGCGTCCCCAGCGCCGTGAAGGGCACGTTGAAGTCCGTAGTCAAGCGGCGCGTTCCATCCGAGCCGCCATCGAATGCTCCCGAGAACATTCGATTCATGTTGGGATATTTCGTGGCCTGATTCACCACGCCGCCCGTCGACCCACGACCGAAGTTGGTGGACTCGGGCCCCTGAATCACTTCGATCTCCTCCAAGTTAAAAGGGTCGCGATAGTAGCTCCCAAAATCGCGCATGCCGTCAATGTAGAGATCGTTGCGCGCCGTGAAGCCGCGAATGGTCAGGTTGTCTCCCTGCGATCCGCCTTCGCCCGCCGCGATGCTGATGCCGGCCACATTGCGCAGCCCGTCGCGCAGAGTGGTGACGCCCTGCTCCTCCATGGTTTTCTGCGAAACTACGTCGACAGTCTGCGGCGTGTCGCGCAGCGGCTCCGTGAATTTGGCGGTGGAAGTCCGCAGTGCGTCCACGCTGGTGACCACGTCCACGGAATCGGCCACCGCTTTAAGGTCCAGCGCCACTTCCGTGGCCGAGGTAAAGCGGTAAGTCAGTCCAGTATCGGCCAGCAGCTTTTGCAGCGCCTGTTCCGGAGTGTAAAGCCCGGTGACGCCCGGTGAAGCAACGCTGCGAATCCCTTCCCGGGCCACCGCAGCCTTGATTCGCGTGATCTGCTCGAAAGCCGCCAGCACGGATTCGAGCGGCCCAGCCGGGATCTCGAAACGCCGCACTGGCTGCGCGCCCTGCGTCTGCGCCACCGGACCGTTCGCCGTCCCCCTGCCGGACGCATCCTGCGCGCGAGCCACATTGAAAGTCTTGCTGCCCACCGCCGAGTAAGCCACCAGTGTTCCCATCGCCGCCCAGCGGTAAGCCGCCGGCCAACTTTTCTGAATGTTCTTCTGGCGTGGCGCCTTGATCTTGATCCTCATTACAAACCTTCTCCTGAATGAACGAAAAACGTCGCCGGCGGTCTTATAATGAGGAGGTCGCCGGCCCTCGGGTTGTCGATGCGCGGGTCCCCATGGTGCTTCGCAAGAGTTTTCCGTGGGGATCCGTTTGCTGTTTAATGATGCAGTGCTGTTGCCGTCTGGCTTTCCCGATCCTCCTGCCCAGTGGAAACGTCGTTGCCGCAAGCGCGGCAGTTTCCGCCCACCTCCAGCCGCGTGACGCGGATGCTGAACCCGGCCTGCTGCGCGATCTCCGCCTTCAAACGCTCGAACAGCGGGCTCGAATATTCCTGGATGCGCCCGCACTTGAAACACGCCAGATGCGCGTGATTGCGCTCCGTCTTGGCCTCGTAGTAATGCTTCTCGCCATACAGATGCATCAGGTCGAGTTCATCTATTAACCGGAGTTTCTTTAATAGTTCTAACGTCCGATACACCGTGGCGCGGTCGATGTTGGGCTCCCGCTGGCGCGCCAATTCCAATAGCGAAGCCGCGTCCAGATGCTCGCTGGCTTCCTGAATCACTTCCACCAAGGCGCGCCGCTGCGAGGTCACACGAACACCCTTGGCAACCAGTTCCTCCAGCAAAGCGCGGCGCTCAAATTGCGATTTCAAGATGTTCTTTCTAGTTGCGACACCGTCGCACAATTCCCGCCTGAAGGAAACCGGATAGCAGCGGGGACATGCTGTTTATCTTACGAAAGGCTCTCCGGGAAGTCAACGAAAAAAGCAAATCAGTTGCAACTGGACGGACTAGTACGGCTTTCAAAGCGATTATTCAACGATTCATTTGGTCGTTGAATGCAGGAAGAAACTTGGCGCGGCTCCTTCCGCAACCGCCGTGCTTGCGATAGACTTGTTCAGCGAGGTTCACGGATGCGGTCTCTTTTCGCCCTTACGCTGTTGCTGAGCACCTCGCTCGCCCTGGCGCAGATGAACTCGGGCGAACTCTCCGGCAGCGTGCAGGACCGCTCCGGCGGCGTGCTTCCCGGCGCCGCCATCGTCGCCGAACACTTAGCCACCGGACAAAAGTTTTCCGTCGTCGCCAACAGCTCCGGAGAATACTTGCTGCCGCAATTACCCGTCGGCCTGTATTCCCTGACGGCCAGCGCCGCCGACTTCAAGCAGTCCACCCTGCCGCGCCTCGAAATCCACGCCAGTGACCGCCAGCGCCGCGACTTCACTTTGGAAGTTGGAAATCGAACGGAAGTGGTCACCATTCTCGCCGACGAGAGCGACGTGCAACTCTCCTCCGCCGAAATCCGCGACATCATCGGCAGTCAGCAGGTGCAGGACTTGCCCGTGAAAGGCCGCCAGTTTTTGGATCTGGCGATGCTGAGCCCCGGTGTTGTTCAACCGCCAGGGGGAACGCGCGGCGACGCCATGCAGCAAGCCGGAAATCTGGTGAACGTTCTAGGACAGCGCAGCGGACACAATCTTTATCTGATGGACGGCGTCGCCATCACCGACGAGCACTTCAACAATATGGTGATCGCCCCGTCCATCGATGCCATCGAAGAATTCAACATCGAGAAGACTTCCTACGCTCCCGAATTTGGCGGCAAGTCAGGAGCCGTCATCAACGTCGTCAGCAAATCCGGATCGAACAACCTCCACGGCAGCTTGTTCGAATTCGTCCGCAACGATATTTTCAACGCCAAGAATTTCTTCGATGCGTCAGCCGCTCCCATCCCGCCTTTCCGCCAAAACCAGTTCGGCGGCAGCGTCGGCGGTCCCGTGCGCAAGAACCAGACTTTTTTCTTTCTGAGTTACGAGGCCCAGCGCATTCGCAAATCTCTCACGCAAACGTTTTCCGTTCCCACCGCCGCCATGCGCGCCGGCAACTTTTCCGGCCTGCCCGTGATTTACGATCCCGCGAGCGGCCGCCAGCCGTTCTTGAATAATCAAATCCCCAGTCAACGTTTGGATCCCGTAGCCGTCGCCCTACTCGCCGAAATCCCTCTGCCCAACCTGCCCGGCATCGCCCAGAACCTGCGCTCCACCGGCGAGCAGCGCATCAACGGCAACCAATACAGCGCGCGTCTGGACCACCAGTTCTCGGCGCAGGACACCACCTTCCTGCGCGCGTCACTCTTCGACGCTCGCGAGGCCGACCCCTTCGGCTCCAGTGTCCTCCAAGAAACTCTGCTCCCCGGTTTCGGACGCAACCTCAGCACCCACGCCATCAACGGAGCCGCCAGTTGGACCCACGCTTTCAACTCCAACCTCTTAAACGAATCCCGCTTCGGATTCCTCACCGTCGACGGCGGCCAGACCAGCCCCAACGCCGGCACCGCGTTCGCAGCGCGCACGGGACTCCAAGGCGTGACCGCCAATCCGCTCGACCTCGGCTATCCGCAAGTCTCCTTCGGCGGCCAGTTCTCGACCATGGGCGACCCCTCGCTCTTCACCTTCCGCGACAACCGCGACCTCGAATTCTACGACAACGTAATCTGGCACCGCGGCACCCACACCATCAAGTTCGGCGTGTACTTGATGCACTACGATCTCAATACCGCTAATCCCAATGGCGCCCGCGGAATTTTTTCCTTCACGCCGCGCTGGACTTCGTCCGCTCCCGGCCTCACCAACGGCAACGCCTTCGCCGATTTCCTTCTGGGCGATCCCACCACGGCCCAAGCCGGCCTGGGCCGCGCCGCTCTCGACGCGAACACCAACTGGGGCCACCTGTACATTCAAGACAACTGGCAGATCGCGTCAAACCTGAAAATCGACTTCGGCATCCGCTACGAGCACAACCAGAACCTGACCGACGCCAACAATCAAATCGCCGCCATCGACACCTCGGTTCCCGGAGGCCGCTTCGTCCTGGCCAGCGATTCCTCGCCCAACGTCTCCCTCATCCCCATCCCCTATGTGACCGCCGCGGCCGCTGGTTGGAACAACAGTCTGCTCGCGCCGAAATCGTTGCGTCTGGCCCCCCGCGCCGGCCTCGCCTGGAGCCTCCCGCGCAATCTAAAAACCGTCATCCGCGCCGGCTTCGGCATCTATCCCAACCAGGCCGCCTATAGCATCGTTACCAACCTGGCGCAGAACCTCCCGTTCTTCGTCAGCAAAACGGTGAACGCGCCGTTAGCTGTCTCACCAACCTTCAGCACTGAAAACGCCCTCTCGACCACCGCCCTCGGCACCGTCGGCGGCAACAACCTCGACCACAATTTCAAAATCGAATACAACGAGGTCTGGAACTTCAACGTCGAGCATGAGCTCACGTCCAGCACCGTGCTCTCGCTCGCCTACATCGGCTCCCGCACCGTCCACGCCGACAGCGGGACTGTGTTAAACGTACCGCTCCCCGGCCCCGGAGCCATTCCCGCCCGCCGTCCCATCCCGCAGTTGGCCCAGATCAGCGATATTCGCTGGAACGGCTGGGCCACCTACAACGCGTTGACGCTAGCCGCCAAGCGCCGCTTCAGCAAAGGCCTGCTGTTCGACGCCAACTGGACCTTGTCGCATTCCATCGACGACGCCTCCGATCCCGGCACCACTTTGAACGAAACAAACATTCCACAGAATGTTTATAACCTCGCGCAGGAAAAAGCCAGCTCCAGTTTCGATCACCGCCAGCGCGTGGTCGTAAGCTTCATCTATCAGCTTCCGTTCGCAAGAAAGCCCACTGGTTGGACGCACGCCGTACTCGGAGACTGGCAAGCCGGCGGCAATTTCACCGCCCAATCCGGCGCGCCCTTCACCGTGAACATCTCGAGCGATCAAGCCAACATCGGCTCCGGCCCCGCGCAGCGCCCTAACATCTCAGGCAATCCCAATAACGGACCCCAGAACCCGCAAGAGTGGTTCGACACGGCAGTGTTCTCGCTGCCCGCGCTCTATACCTTCGGCACCGCCCCGCGCAACGCCGTGATCGGACCCGGCCTGCGCGAATTCGACATCTCGCTGCAAAAAAACATCCGCCTGACGGAAGCGGTCAAGCTCGAGTTCCGCGCCGAAGCCTACAACCTTTTCAATCACCCGAATTTCAACATCCCCAACCGCACCGCCTTCACCGCGAACTTCGGCAGCATCTCCAGCGCGCAAGACTCTCGCCAACTTCAGTTCGCACTCAAGCTGCTGTTTTAATTTAAGCTGGCCCGATCCGGCCTGTTTAACAGATGAATCACCGCCAGATCGCCTGCTTGGTAGACGTGCCCTCTGTTGCCGCGAGCCGGTCTACGTTACTCATGACATCGAGCACATACGGCACCAGCGGCCCGAAATCGTTTTTGCCGCCAATGACCCGCTCCCTCCACCACGCGCGCCAATAGCCCGTCTCCACCGTGGGATGGTCAAAATCGTTATAAGCGATGTATTCAATCCCCTGCGACAGCAGATACGCCTTCAACGCCTGCGGGCCTTGAAAAAAAGGCATCCCCGGCGGCAGGCTGGCGATGCCAATCCAGTCTGCATTGAATATATGATGCCTCCGGTAATCGAGCAGCGAAGGCAACGGGAGAAGAGCATAAACCGAGGCTCCTTCCGGCAGCGCGGATTCGAGGCGTTGGTACTCGTCCATTCGCTCCACTGGAAAAGTCGGCGTCCGATCCGCAATCTCCGCGGGCAGCGCCTTTACCGCCGAGATTCCCTGGCTCACCGTAATAGCAGCGTAGAAGGCCCACAGCGGCGCCATCGCACACGCGAGAATTGCCGCCACCCGCTTCGTTCGCACGACAGCGTAAGCCGCCACCAACAGCGATCCCCAGGCCAGCGGCTGCACGTAGCGATACAAAGTCGGCGTGTCCGTCATCGGAGCCGCCCAGGGAATCGCCAGCGACAGGATGAGAGCCGCCGCGCAAAACGGAACGTGGCTGCCGCGCACCAGGAAGGTGGTCACCGCCAAAGGCGCCAGCAGAAAAAGTACGCTGGGATTCGACAGTAACCGCAAAACAGCGTGCGCCTGATCGGTCCAGACCGTATGAAAGGAGGAACTCATGCCCACGGCCTGATAGCCCTTGAACAGTGGATACACCAGTGTTCCGGAAGATCGATACAGCAACAGGCACCACGGAACAACTGCTGCGCAGGCCACCGCCACCATGCGCCACCACGCAGCAAATCCCCCCGGCGTTTTTCGATAAATGATTGAAATCAGCAGCGCCGCGCTGACCAGCACCACCGCCAGAATGTAGGTGCTGCGCAAGGAACACAGCGCCGCCAGCAACAACCCCGCCAAAACCGTCGACCGAATCCGAATGGTGCGATAAAGCGCGATCCACAGCACCAACCCGGTCACTTGACTCATGGTGTTATTCCGCGAAATGGGAACCAGCAGCACCGCCACTGTTCCCATCACTGCCCACAACGGCTTGGTGAAACTCCGCAGCGAACTGAATATCAACCCTCCCAGAAGCATCATGGCGATGCCCGAGTCGAGCATGTTCATCCCTTTGTCGGATCCCACGCAGATGGTCAGCGCATGCAGCAGGGATTGTCCGCCATAGGAAAGCAGACGCCTTAGGCTGAACGGCTCCAGCAGCGTTCCCGTATCCAGAAAGCGTCGCGCAAAAGTGAAATAGGCAAGGTAGTCGTCGTAAGGCTCCACCGCACGCGAAGCCACCGCGGGAGCGTACCAGACCAGCAATGTCAGCCCCAGAATAAACGCGCCGCCCCATTCCCACTTGCGGGGCCGCAGCCAAACCGCGGCCAGACCACACCCGATGATTCCGATGCCGATCAGCGCCTTCCGGTTGGCCAGGTCGAAGAGAGCCAATGCGCCGCCCAGAGCGATCACCACCGCCATGCCCCAGGAAGCGCACAGCGCCCAATCGCGATCTTCGTCGGCGACTCCCGTTACGCGCGCCGCCGCCACCCCCCAGCCCACGAAGGAGAGCGTAATCGCCAGGCCCCAGGCGAACCCGATCCAATAGGCGAAAAAAACCACGCCCGTAAATCGGCTGAGCGCAAGCGAGTCTTTAAGTGGCAGGCAGCGCGTTCATCCAACTGGCCTTCCAAGTGCTCGATTGTAAGGACCCATGAGCGAATTGGATTCCACCGGCCCCGGCATCTACCCGCCCCGGCGCGGCTTCGCAGCCTGGGTAGGAGGCATCTGGTGCCGCCTGTTTCACCGCCGTGTCATGCTGCCGATTCACGGTTATTATCAATGCCGTAGATGCTTCCGCCGCATCCCCATCTCGTTCGAGACGCGCCACGGCAGCGAGCGCCGTTAGCCGCTCCGCACGCAAGCCATAATAAGGTTTGCGTCCGTTCGAGCCCCTATTTAAAAATTCCCACCTGGCAACCATTGCCGGTAATTTCTGGCCGCGCCCCCAGAGCGAACAGCGTTGGCCTGTGACCGATGTCCTCTTTGAGCCTGAGCCTGGCGTGAAACTCATGATCCGTTCGCAGACGCCCGAGCACCCTCACGCCGAATTAATTCTGATCCACGGCCTGGAAGGATCGAGCGAGTCCGGCTACGCCCGCAGCATGGCCGCGTCGGCGCTCGCCGCGGGCTTCGCCACGCATCGCTACAACATGCGCGGCTGCGGAGCGTCTCCCTGGCACCGCAATGCCAACTATCACTCCGGACAGACGAGTGACCTGCTCCACCTGGCCCGCGAACGAAAACGCGCCAGCGGCCTGCCCATCTTCGCCGTCGGCTACTCGCTAGGCGGCAACATTGTTTTGAAACTAGCCGGCGAGTTGGGCGAGCAGGGCGGGGAGTTATTCGCCGGAGTCTGCGCCGTCAGCGCCCCCATCGACTTGGCCGCATCGGTCGAAGCCACTGGAAAGCCCCAAAACATTCTCTACCGCCGCCGTTTCGTCAAAAAATTGAAGGAACGAGTCCGCCTGCGCAACCCCCTGGCCCCCGACCTGTTCCCGCTTGGCCCACTCAGCCAGGTCCACACTATCTATGATTTCGACGACCTCTACACCGCCAAAATCTTCGGCTTCGGAACGGCCGACAACTACTACCGCACCCAATCCTCCAACCAATTCCTGGAGCACATCCGCATCCCCACACTTTTAGTGCAAGCCAAAGACGACCCCATGGTGCCGTTCGCAATGTACGCCCACCCCGCGCTGACGAAAAATCCCCACCTGAAACTGGTAGCCGTCGACCACGGCGGCCACTTAGGATTCCTCGACCGCCACCCCCCGCGCCTGTGGCTCGACACCTTAATTACAGAGTGGCTTGCTGAGACGCGCGCAGTCCTTATTTAGAGGCCGCTTCGGAAAGCACGCGAAACGAGGCGATACGCCAGCTAGATTCTTCTTGCCTCACCACAAACAGCACAGGAATGGGCTGAGAAGGAACCGGTCCAATTTGGCGCTCATAGATTGCTACCACGACGCCGGCATACGGAGAAACGAACGTGACCGACCGGGAAACAAAGCGGCCGTGAGTGGTATATAGAGTGGCCTCGCCCATCGGCTCCCTGGAAATGACCACCGTCGCCGCCTCGGTCCGGACCGTGATGCCCCCGGCCGGGAACGGCGCAACGGAAGGTCCTGTTAGAAAAATCCGCAGCTCGTTGGCGTTAGCGAAGTCCTTCGCAAAAAGACTGGGCAGAGACGGCGAAGTATTCAGCGCCGCAACCGTTGCTTCAATAGCCGCCCGGTCAGCGGTCTCGTCAGCCCACACCGCCGAAGTGAGCAGCACCGCCAGGCAGACAAGAGTTTTCACGACTTCATGCTATCACCGCTATTCCGCCGAACAAACCCATCCCAGCGAACGTATCCTAAGCACATGGGTGTGTCGCTCTTCGAAGCCGTCCGTCTCGCCTTTGAATCCCTACGCGCCAGCAAACTCCGCAGCGCCCTCACCCTGCTCGGCGTCATGCTCTCGACAGCCACGCTGATCGCCGTAATGGCCATCATCCACGGCATGGACGTTTACGTCGCCAGCAGCGCCTCCACCATGGGCACCGACGGCTTCCGCGTCCTCCGCGCTGCGTTCGGCGGCTATCAGGACGCCAAAAAGTTCTTTGAAGCCCAGCAGAAAAATCCCCAGCTCACGCAAGAAGAATATGAGTTCGTCAGCAGCCGCGTGAACCTCGTTGGCGAAGCCGGCATCTCCGGCACGCGCCTGGGCACCGTCACCTACGTCTCTGACGCCGTCCCCGGAGTCGCCATCCAAGGCGTGACCTCCAACGCCGCCGTGATGAGCAACACGCAAGTCGACCTCGGCCGCTTCTTTAGCGACATCGACGAGCAGCGCCACCTCGCCGTAGTCTTCATCGGCTCCGACCTCAAAGACCGCTTCTTCCCCAACGTCGACCCGGTCGGCAAAACCATCGCCATCGAAGGCTTGCCCTTCGAAGTCATCGGCACCGCGCAGCCCAAAGGGCAGCCTGTTCGGCCAGTCGCAGGACAACTACGTCTCCATCCCCGTCAGCACCTATTTCAAAATCTACGGCGACCGCTCCGGCATCGGTTACAACTTTCAAGCGCGCGACCGCGACACGCTCCAGCAGACCGTCGACGAAGTCCGCACCCTGATTCGCACCCACCGCCACTTGGCTCCGCAGCAGGACGACAACTTCTCCGTCATCTCTTCCGATTCGCTGGTGACCCTATGGGACTCGCTCACCGGCTCCATCGCCGCCATGGCCGTCGCAGTGGTCAGCGTGTTCATGGTCGTGGGCGGAGTCGTGATCATGAACATCATGCTGGCCGTGGTCTCCGAGCGCACCCGCGAAATCGGCGTGCGCAAAAGCGTGGGCGCGCGCCATCGCGATATCCTCACGCAGTTCCTATGCGAGTCGTCAATGCTATCAGGAGCCGGCGGCGTCCTCGGCGTCTTACTCGCGTGGACCGCCGCCATTTTAGTCCGTACGCTCACGCCCGTGCCCATGGAAGTCCCCGCGTATTCCGTGCTCCTAGGCGTGAGCCTCTCGACCATCGTCGGCTTATTCTTCGGCATCTACCCAGCCCGCAAAGCCGCGCGCCTGGACCCCATCGTCGCCATGCGAGCGGAGAGCTAACCATGAAGCTGCTGTTCTCCGTAATCGTCCTGGCCCTCGAAACCCTGCGCGCCAACAAACTGCGGTCGTTCCTCACACTGCTCGGCGTCATCATCGGCACCGGAGCCATCATCGGCGTCGGCTCCATCCTTGCCGGCCTCGACAATTCGGTCGCGGGCCTGATCCGCAACCTGGGCACCAATTCCATCCTGGTTTTCAAATTCCGCCTGGGCCCCGCGTTCGGCGGACGCACTCCCGAAGAGCTCCTGCGCAAGCCGCTCACCTACGAAGACGCCGTCGCGATCGCCGAACGCTGCCCGTCTGTCGAACACGTGAGCCCGTACCTGCTGCAGATCAATCTTCGCGGCGTCAATCTCGACCATGCCCGCTATCAGGGCAACGACGCCTATCAAATCCAACTCGGCGCGACCGACGAATATTACACCACCAGCGGCCAAGGCGACATCAAGACCGGCCGCTTCTTCAGCGACGCCGAAAATCAGCACCGCATCCCGGTGGCGGTGATCGGCGAAGACGTTTACGGCTCGCTCTTCGGAACCCAGATCGCCGAGGGAAAAAAAATTCTGGTCGACGGACGCGAACTAGAAGTGGTGGGAGTCCTAAAGCGCCCCGCCACCTCGCTGCCCGGCCAGACCGACACCCGCATTCTGCTGCCCTACTTCACCATGCGCAAGATGTTCCCGCAGACCCAGGAGAACTTGTTTTTCGTGCAGCCGCGCGAGGGCCGTATGGCTGCCGCGATTGACGAACTGACCGCAGTGCTGCGCCAGCGCCGCCACGTCCCCTTCTCCGCGCCCGACAATTTTGCCATCTCTACCGCCGAGCAAATGATCGATCAATTCCGCCAGCTCACCTTCGTGACCGGACTGGTGATGGTGGTCCTCAGCTCCATGGGCCTGCTGGTCGGAGGCATCGGCGTCATGAACATCATGCTGGTGTCGGTGACCGAGCGCACCCGCGAGATCGGAGTCCGCAAAGCCATCGGCGCCCGCCGCCGCGACATCGTGCGCCAGTTCTTGACGGAAGCGGTGGTGCTCACCAGCGTAGGCGGCCTGTTAGGCATGACGCTAGGCTGGATGGTATCGATAGCCAGCCGCTTCGCATTCCCGAATCTACCAACCCTGGTGCCACTATGGGCAGTGCTGCTCGGCATCGGCGTCTCCGTCGGGATCGGCCTGTTCTTCGGCATCTGGCCCGCTAGCAAAGCCGCCCGCCTCGACCCCGTCGACGCCCTGCGCTACGAGTGAACCGAAGTCAGCAGCGTATGCACGAAGTGCAGCTTCGCCACCGCGTCCCGCGACAGCACGAACGGATAAAAATCCGGCAGCCCCATACTCCGCGACAACTCGTTCAACACCACCGTCACGCGCCCCCACGCATTCAGTAGGTCCAGAAACTCGACGGCATTAGGCGCCTCCGGCTGCGCCAGCGAGTCGCTCATGAAGCGCTCAAACGGCAGCTCCACCGCATCGATCGCCAAACGAAAACTCGACGCCGTCTCCAGCGTGTCCACTAAATGCAGATAGTGCGCCCACGTCTCCGCCCAATCCTCCCAGGGATGAACGCTCGCGTACGCGCTCACGAAATGCTCCTGCCAATTCGCCGGCGGACCCTGCTGATAATGCGTCTGCAGCGCCCCCATGTAGTCCACAGTCTCATCGCCGAAGAGCGCGCGGAACGGCTCGAGCCACGTCGACCCGGAAATCAAACGATCCCAATAATAATGCCCGGTCTCGTGCCGCAAATGTCCGAGTAAGGTGCGGTACGGCTCGTGCAATTGTTCGCGTGTGCGCTCCCGCGTCGAGTCCTCGGCCTCTTCGATATTCAGCGTGATGATGCCGCCGGCGTGCCCCGTCATCACCGGCGGTCCGCCGGGCACCGGGCGCAGCAGATCGAACGCAAGACCGTGCTCCGGGTCTTCGTTTACGCGCGAAACGACAGGCAGCCCGAAGGCTAGAAGCGAAGACACCAGCCTCCGCTTGGCCATTTCGATACGCCGCCAGCACTCGGCATTTTCAGGTATGGATAAATCAGGAATGGTACGATCCATGCGGCAGGAGATGCATAGACGCTGTTCGTCGGCGATCAGCCAATTGCACGCCGCCGGCGTTTCGAGATTCGCGCAGCGGCGATATACTTTCCGCCCCGCGCCCGACCCTCGCGGCAAGAGCCAGGTATCTGGCGCCGGGCCCGGCGTGAGCCGGAAGAGCCGCCCCAGTTTCGCTTCATACCCCAAGGCCGCGCTGCAGCCCAAACACACGGAGTTCGGAAAAAACACGGGCCGTCCGCACTTGCAGCGGTACGCGCGCCGAGCTCCGACGACAGCCACAGGCTATGCGGCCAGCGAGAATTCATCGTCGTTTAGATCACGCCGATCCCGCGCTTCCTGGCATTTCACGCACACGCGCGCCCACGGAATGGCCTGCAAACGCCGCGGCGAGATCGTTTCGTCGCAGTCTTCGCACATGCCGTACTCTCCTTTGCCCAGACGCGCCAGGGCCTCGCGCACATCGCTCATCATCTGCGCGCTGATATTCATGCTATGGACCAGTACATCGCGATCCGTCGCCATACGAATAGTATCCAGCAAGTCGGCCGAAGTTTCGATGGCCAGACCGGACCGGTCCTGGAACCCGGCCGTCAATTCCGCGAGCTTCTGTTCCAGGGCCGCTCGCTGGCTGCGAATTTCTGTGGGGGCATTCATGCCGCAGACTTAAGCAAGCGAATGACCAAAACGCCGGCGCCCGAAAGTTGAAGAAAATCCGTAGGATCGGCCCACCCACACTTTCCGCCCCACTGCACACCCACCTGAAAAAGTGTGTAGCCTACGAAATATGAGGTGGTTCGCGGCGGCACTGGGTATTGTACTTGCCGGCGTAGCCTGCGCCGCCGGCGATCCCTTCGCGTCCGGCGCTCGCGCCCGCGTCCTCATTTTTGTTCGCACCGATTGCCCCATCACCAATCGCTACGCGCCCGAGCTCCAGCGCCTCTCCCAAGAATTCAGCGCCCGCGGCGCCGAGTTCTGGCTGGTCTATCCTGACCCAGCCGAGACAGCGGTGTCGATCGAGCGACACCGCGCCGAATACAATTTCCCGGGAACCGTTTGGCGTGACCCGCGTCATTCACTCGTGAAGCTTGCGCACGCCACTACCGCGCCCGAAGCCGCGGTCTTCGACTCAGCGGGCAAGCTGCTCTATCACGGCCGCATCGATGACCGCTGGGTGAACCCCGGCACCGCTCGGCCCGCGGCGCGCACGCACGATCTCGAAGACGCCATTGCCGCCGTGCTCGCCGGGCGCCGCCCCGCGCCAGCAGCCACGCCGGCTGTGGGATGCTCCCTCGCCGACGTCGAATGAAAAGCGTTGCCATCGCGCTGTTGGTGTCGCTGCCCGCTTTTGCGGCCACCTTCGCGCACGACATTGCGCCTATCGTTTATCAGAATTGCGCGCCCTGCCACCGCCCCGGCGAAGCGGGACCCTTTTCACTGCTCACCTATAAGGACGTGAAAAGCCACGCCCGCCAGATTGCCGATGTGACCCGCCGCCGCTACATGCCGCCGTGGGCTCCGCAAGCAGGCTTTGGAAAATTCGCGGACGAGCGCCGCCTCACCGCCGCGCAGATTCAAACCATCGCCGAATGGGCCGCCGCCGGAGCGCCAGAGGGCAACCCATCGGAAACGCCCGCGCCTCCGGATTTCAAGGAAGGCTGGCAGCTCGGCACTCCGGATCTGATTCTCGAAGCGCAGGCCGCCTATACGTTGCCCGCGTCCGGCCCCGACGTCTATTGGAATTTCATCATCCCCGCCACGATCACGACGACACGCTACGTGCGCGCCATCGAGATCCGTCCCGGAGACAAGCGCATCGTTCACCACGCGAATCTGTACGTCGATCGCGCCCGTTCCACCCGCCGCCAGGAAATTGCCGAAGGCCAAGGATTTCCCGGCATGGACGTCGCCATCGACCGCGTCATCGGCGAGCCTGACGACGGGCATTTCCTGTTCTGGAAACCCGGCGGCACTCCTTATATAGAGCCCGACGGCTTCTCCCTGCGCCTCGAACCGGGCAGCGACCTGGTTTTGAACGCGCACCTGCAGCCCACCGGCAAGCGCGAACAAGTGCGCCCGTCGATCGGCCTCTACTTCACGGACAAGCCTCCCGAGCAATTTCCGATGCTGCTGCAGCTCGAACACGACGGCGCCATCAACATTCCGCCCGGCACCGCGGATTTCCTGGTCTCCGATGACTTCCGCCTGCCGATGGATGTCGATGTGTTGGCCGTCTACCCGCACGCGCATTATCTGGGACACCTGCTCGAAGGCTACGCCACGCTGCCCAGCGGCGAACGCAAATGGCTGATCCGCATTCCTAACTGGGACCCCAACTGGCAAGGGGCGTATCACTACCAAGCCCCGGTCTTCCTGCCGAAAGGAACCGTGGTCTCGATGCGCTACCACTACGACAATTCTTCGTTGAATCCGCGCAATCCGCATCACCCGCCGCGGCGCGTGCTCTCCGGCAATCAGGCCACCGACGAAATGGGACACCTGTGGCTCGAAGTTCTCCCGCGCAATGCGCTGGGGGAAAAAGGCGACCGCCGCATGGAGCTACAGGAAGCCGTGATGCGCCATCGCTTGCAAAAATATCCCGACGATTTCACGGCGCACTTTCAACTCGGAGCACTGCGCCAAGCCCGGCTCGATCCGGTGGAGGGCCTGGCGATGCTGCGCGCGGCCGTGCGCCTTCAGCCGGATCACGCCGAGGCTCGCAACCTGCTGGGTTCGGCCCTGGTGGCGATGGGGCGCAACACCGAAGCGCTGGAGCAATTCCGAGCCGCCGTCAAAGCGCGTCCGGATTACGGCAACGCCCGCTACAACCTGGCGCGGGCCCTCGCCAGAGCAGGGAAGTCAGAGGAAGCCGTCGAGAACTTTGCGATCGTCGAGAAACAATTCCCCAATGATGCCAGCGTGCGCCACGAGCTGGCGGATCTCTACCTGCGCCAGCGCAACTTCGCCGCCGCCGTCGAACAATTCGATCAGGCGTTGGCCATCGATCCCAGCGACGAGTCCGCCCGCAAGAGCCGCGAAGCCGCGCTCAACGAAATGCCCGCCGCCAGAAAGACAGCCGAGCAAGCCAGCGAGATTCGCTGGGTGGAACCGCGCAAGCCACTGCCCGCCTTCGCGCTGCAAGCGCTCGACGGAAAAACTTGGAAGCTGGCTGACCTCCAAGGCAAAGTTGTCGTCATCGACCTGTGGGCCACCTGGTGCGTCCCCTGCCGCGCCGAGCTGCCCGAATTTCAAAAGCTCTACGAGCAGTGGAAGGACCGCCCCGACGTCGCGGTGATCAGTTTCAACGTCGATGACGACCCGGCCGTGATCGCTCCCTACGTGGCCGCGAATCACTACACTTTCCCGGTGCTACGCGCGAACGAGTTCGCGGATGACTATCTTACAGTCGCCTTCATCCCGCAAACCTGGTTTCTGGATGCTCACGGAAAGCTGCGCTGGATCCACGAAGGCTTCGGCGCAGATCCCAAGTGGCTCGATACACTGACCGCCAAACTTGCGGATGTTCTAGAGGGGCACTAGCGCTTCAGATCTTCCGGAATGGTCCCGTGATTCAGGAAATCATTCAGGCGCAAAGTCGCTTCCATCATCGCCTGGCGCGCGATGGTGAGCTCGCGCGACGCATTATGCAGGCCCTGGCTTCCGTCCGGGTGCGGCAGGCTGCTGGGGATTTCCCGCATCAGCGCCTGGAACGCGGCGTTGGCCGCATTGGCCCGCTCGGTCGCCGCGGCCACATCCCGCTGCAATCGGGAGGCGATCGAGTGTTGCGAAGCCGGCGCATCGGAACAGGCGACGCATACCGGCGTGCCGCCGTCGTACAACTCGGTTTCCTTGCGGCAGTATGCGCACAGCGCCATGCAAACACCGTACTCCGCGACACCCGGACTGTCAATACCAAGTAACTTGGAGGCCCGTGAGAGGCATCTTTACAGCAGGTGCATTCCATGTTTAAAAATCTGTTTCTCACGGCGGCGATCTTAACCGTCGTTTCCTCGCTGGCGTTCGCAGCCGATATCGACGGCAAGTGGACCGCTGACGTCCCCGGTAGAGGCGGCAACACGCAAACCCAGACGCTGACGTCTCAAAGCGTCCGGCAACACCCTGACCGGGTCTTTTGAAGGCGCGCGCGGGGGCGCGGTGGATATTTCGAACGGCACGATCGAGGGCGGCAACGTGTCCTTCCAGGTGGTCCGCGAGTTCAACGGCAACCAATTCACCCAGCAATATAAGGGCACGCTTTCCAGTTCCGGCGAGCTCACGCTGACCGTCTCGCGCGGCGGTGGACGCGGCGGTGGCGGCAAGCGCGGCGGCAAAGGCGGCGGCCGGGAAGTGGTTTTTAAGAGAGCCGGATAGCGGCCATCCGGGGGGCTGCGCCAGGCGCACTCGTATGCTGTTTAGCCCTCCCATTCGGTCTCCGGGCGAGATACAATGGGTGCCGTGGACCGTACGCCAAGGAGGCACGGATGAGGATTTGGAGCATTTCCATTGCAGGTTGTTTTCTGGGAGTGGCAGCGTTGGCCGCTTCGAACAATGTGACATTCAATAAGGACGTCCTGCCGGTCCTGCAAAAGAACTGCCAGGAATGCCATCGCCCGGGTGAAGTCGCGCCGATGTCGCTGCTGACTTATACGGACGCGCGTCCCTGGGCCAAGGCGCTCAAAGCCGCGGTCGTCACGCAGAAAATGCCGCCCTGGTTTGCCGATCCCAAGTACGGGCACTTCACCAATGACCGGCGCCTGAGCCAAGAAGAGATCGATGTGATTTCCGCGTGGGCCGACAACGGCTCACCCGAAGGCGATGCCAAGGACAAGCCCGCGCCGCTGACCTTTGCGCAGGGCTGGAAGATCAAGCCCGACATGGTGATCGAAATGCCGGAAGCGTATCAGATTCCCGCCAAAGGCACCATCAATTATCAGTACATCCGCGTGAAGGGCAACATCACGCAGGACCTGTGGGTGGAAGCCGCTGAAATGCGTCCCAGCAATCCCAAGGTTCTGCATCACGGAAAAGTTTGGGTGGTCCCGCCCGGTTCGAAGTGGATGGCGGAAGCGATTCCCGGCAAGCCGTATGAAGGCAAAGAAACCGGCCGCAACGACGCCATGGACGGCAACGACATCCTGGGCAAGTTCAACCCCGGTCTGGGTGCGCAGAGCTTCGATATCGATGGCTCGGCGAAGATGATTCCGAAAGGCTCGGACTTCATTTTCGAGCTGCACTATACGACCTCGGGCGTGGCCACTTCGGACACTTCGAAGGTGGGGATCGTGTTCGCGAAGAGCAAGCCCACTACGCGTTATTACCTGTCGCCGGGAACTCCCGCGGCGTTGAACATGGTGATTCCGGCGGGCGAAGCGAATGCCGAGATCGTGGCGGAGAGCACCGTGGGCGTGGACAACGCCAAGCTCACCTACATCCAGCCGCACATGCACCTGCGCGCCAAGGATTACGAACTGCGCCTGATCTATCCCACCGGCGAAAAGGAAACAGTGTTCCGCGGCAAGTGGGATTTCGACTGGCAGTTGGGTTACGACCTGAAGGATCCCATCGTGGTTCCGAAAGGCACGCGCATTCTGACCATCGTGCACTACGACAACTCGCCCAACAACAAGTGGAACCCGGACGCCAGCAAGACGGTTTACTGGGGCCCGCAGAATTGGGATGAAATGCAGTCGAGCTTCCTGGGCTTCCTGATTCCGTCGAATACCGACATCAGCAAGATGTTGAAGGCCTCAGGACCGAGCACGCTCCCGCGCCCGAAGGATGGCGCCGGCCCCACGCTGAGCATGGTGGAACTGCCGAAATAGTTTTCCCTACACTGATGAAAGAGGGGTGGCTTCGGCCGCCCCTTTTTTATTGGCCGGCGAGCAAGGCGGATCGCGCGCTCTTGAGCGCGTTGCGCAGGCTCTGGCGGGCGTCGTGCCAGTAGCGCGAGAACACCAGGCTGCGTTTGTGATCGACGTAATAGGCGAGGCAGGCCAGCGACGGCGAATCCGGCGAGCAGCGTGCCGATCAGGTTGGGGTCGGTGACGAGGCGTTCTAGCGCAGCCAGCAGCGGGGACCACTGGGCGGTGACTGCGTCGTAGAGCAGCGTGCCGGCGTTCTTGAGGACAGTCCACAAATTGCGGCGAGAGCCGGCGCCTGCGGGGACGGACGCGGCCAGGATCACGGCCACGCAGGAAAGCACGTAGAGGTAGTAGGCGATGCGTCCGATCGCGATGGTGGCGCCTGGTTCTTGCAAATGTGAACCGTTATCCAGCGCTGTTTTCACTGCACGCGCGCGAACCGCTACGGCGGCGTCTTGAACCGGATCGTTGCTGGGAGTGAAGACAATTTCGGCGCCGGGGGCGAGGGTGCCGGGGGCGTAGCCGTCGGTGCCGTGGGCGATGCGTTCGAGCACACTCAGGTGGATGGATGGCGCGACGTTTTGCTGCTCGACAGAGGCGCTGCATGTTGCGCGGCTGCCAGCGGTAGAAGACGCCTAACCCGGCGCGCGAATCGTACATTTTGTCGTCGACGTTGCCGTGTTCCCAATAATTTCTGCGGTCGTCGGTTAGAATGCGCAGGTCATGCTCTTGCGCTTTTTCCATGATCCAGTCGAGCGTGACTAGCGACATGCCTTGCTTGGGGTAGCCGCCACCGACGTTCGAGTGGACGCCGGCAAACCAGACTTGGTCGATGTTGGGCTTGGCCTCCCACAGCACCGGCTGGAAGGCGGCGCGGGCTTCGTCGATGCTGAGGGCTTGCGCGGCCCAGTCGACAAGGTCGCTCAGTTTACGATCTGGAAATTTGAAGCGGTGGAAGACTGCGTTGATGACGTCGCTCGAATGGAAGGGGCCGCCGACGGCGTCGACGGTATCCCACACGCCGATGAAATGGATGCGAATGTCGCCGGGGAGACTGTGGGTCTGCTTGAAAGCCTGCATCGCGTCCAGGTCGCGTTGCTGCGAGTGGAGGAGTTGCCCTAGCCAGGTCCGATAGGAGCGGCGGTAGGTGCTATAGGCTTTGCCAACGGCAGCGCGCATGGCAGTCGGTTGTCGGCAATTTGTCGCGATCAAGGAGGCCGCATTTGGCGATGAGTCCGGCGAGAGTCCGCACGGTGAACGCGCCTCGGCTGAAGCCGAAGAGATAAATGCGATCGCCGGGATCGTAAACGCGGATCAGGTCGGTGTAGAGGTTGCGGACGTTCTTCGCCAGGCCGAAGCCGAAGGCGCCGCCCAGGAGTTTTAAAGGCAGGAAAGTTTCGGTACCGACGCCATCGTCGTAAAAGGCTATTTGCGGGTCGAGGGCGGGGTTGGTGCGGTGGCCGTTGAGATCGATGGCTTCGAACATTTTGAAGACGTTCGTCCCGCGCCCTTTGATGGCGGTGTTGCCGGTTCCGTCGGAGCAGATGATGATGTTCTTTGCCATACGCGGCCAACTTATCACAGACCGCCGCGTTGTCTGCCGGCTGTAACGTGCAAATGTTGAAAACAGGGACAGTACACTGGTTCTTGTGCGTGTGCTGATTTCGGCGGGGGAGGCTTCGGGGGACCTTTATGCTTCGCGGGTGGTGGAGGCGTTGAGGGCGCGGCATCCTCAGGCGGAATTTTTTGGCTGCGCGGGGCCGCGGATGCAAGGCGCCGGGGTGGAGGCGGTTGTCGATCAGCGGTCGCTGGCGGTGGTGGGGATCGTCGAGGTGCTGGGGCATATTCCGCGGATTTACGGGGAGTTTCGCAAGCTGGTGCGGGCGGCGAAAACGCGGCGGCCGGATCTGGCGATCTTGACGGACTCGCCGGATTTTCATTTGCGGGTGGCTAAAAAATTGCACGCGATGGGGGTGCCGGTGGTGTATCTGATCGCTCCGCAGGCTTGGGCGTGGAGGCGGGGCAGAGTGAAAACCATGCGGCGGACGCTCCGACGGCTTCTGTGTATTTTTCCGTTTGAAGAGGCGTTTTTTCAGAAGTATGGGGTGGCGGCGAAGTTCATCGGGCATCCGCTGGCGCGGATTGTGAAACCGTCGCTGGCGCGCTCGGAATTGGGACTCGCGCCGGAGGAGCGGTTGGTGGTTTTGCTTCCGGGAAGCCGTCACGGGGAGGTGGCTCGACACATGCCTTACCTGCTGGACGCGGTGAAGCGGCTGCAACGGGTCCCCCATTTGCGATTTATTTTGGCTTTGCCGGCGGGTTTTGGGGCTGAATCGACAACTTTTTGGGAACCAGCGCGCTCGGCATCCATCCAAGTGAGAGAGGGGTCCACGTGGGATTGCCTGGCGCACGCGGAGGTGGCGTTGGCGGCTAGCGGTACCGTTACCATCGAGGCGGCACTTTTGGGCGCACCCATGGTGACCTTTTACCGCGTAAACGCGTTAAGTTGGATATTGGGGCGCTGGATGGTGAACGCTCCGTTTCTGTCTATGGTCAATTTGGTGGCTGAGCGGCAGGTGGCGGCGGAGTTGATCCAAGGCGATATGACGGGCGAACGGATCGCGGCCGAGGCGCTGCGGTTGCTGGAGGACGAGGGCGCCCGGCGTAAGATGAAAGCGGATCTGGACGACGTGAGGCGACGGCTTTCGAGCGAACGGGATCCGATGGACGTGGCAGCGGAGTGCATTGAAGCTGTTTTAGTGGAAAATGGTATTAGGCAATGAAGTCAGCTAGAGTTTTCGCATTTGTGCTGGTTGCGTTGACGTCGGTGCTAACGGGACGGGCGCAGGAGCGGGCGCAGCAGGCGCGTGCGCGCATCGATGTGCAGACGGTGGTGCTGGACGCGCAGATCGATCCTAATGCGGGGACGCTGAGCGCGACCGCGAAAGTCACTTTCATTCCGCTGGACAATACTTCTAGCGTCACCTTCGAGCTGAATAACGGGCTGAATTTGACGCGCGTGACGGACGTCGAAGGGCGGCAGATCACGGCGTCGCGTTTCGGCGAGGACATGAGCGTGCGGCTGAGCATGCCGCAGGTGCTGCCGAAGGGGCAGCCGGCGACGCTGGTGTTCGTCTATAGCGGGAAGCTGACGGGGCAGGAAGAGTCGCCGGTGTTCGGGATCAAGTTTGCGGCGATTACTCCGGATGTGGCTTACCTTATGTATCCGGCGCGCTGGTTTCCGGTGAACGATTACACGGCGGATCGCTTTGCTTCGGATTTCAAAGTTACGGTGCCCAACGGCTATCACGTGGTGGCGAGCGGGAACGGTGTGGTGGATCCGAATGCTCCGGCGGGGATGCGCACGGAGCGGTTTCAGTTTACGCAGGCGTCTTTCCCGGGCAGCATTGCGGTGGTGCGCGGCGATCCGAAGACGGTTTCCGCGGACGGCGTGACGACGCAGCTTTATGTGCGGGCGGGCGCGGCGGCGGCGCAGGCTTACGGCGAGGAAATCGCCAAGTGCATGGTGTTTTTCACGGACTTGTTTGGGCTGCCGTTCAAGAAAAACTTAGTGGTGGTGGAGACGGAGGCTGGTACTCCGAACGGCTACGCGGGGCCGGGGATTATTTTTCTGGCGCCCAAGGCGATGACGCAGCCGGTGAACATGCGGTTAGTCGCGAACGAAGTGGCGCGGCAGTGGTGGGGGACGCTGGTTTCCCCGGTGACGCGCAACCATATGTGGATCGAGAATGGCCTGGCGCGGTATTCCGAGATCCTGTATCTGGAGCACGTCAACGGCGTGAGCGCGCTCGATCAGGAAGTTCACGACACTTACGTCGAAGCACTGACTGTCGATCAGCCGCCGTTGATTCAATCGGCGCGGCTGGAGGATTACTCGCCGGAATTCTGGGCGGCTACGGCCAGCAAGGGCGCGGCGGTTTTGAACATGCTGCGGTTTATTGAGGGCGACGAGAACTTTAATAAGACCTTGAAGGCGCTGCCGGAGCGCTATGCCTGGAAGAGCGTGAGCACGGATCAGTTCCGCAAGCTGGCGGAAGAGTTCGCGGGGCAGAGTCTGCAAGGGTTTTTCGTGCAGTGGATTGAATCGAGCGGGGCTCCGGAATTCAAAATGGAGTACACGGTTTTCCGCACGCAGAAGGGTTTTCGCGTGATGGGCAAGATCGCGCAGGATCTGGATACGTTCAGGATGCCGGTGAAGCTGCATGTCGAGACGGAGGGCAATCCGGAGGAGAAGACCATTGAGGTTGTCGGCACTTCTTCGGAGTTTGCGATGGAGACGTTTGGTAAGCCGAAGACGGTTTCGCTCGATCCGAAAGAGCAGGTGCTGCGCTTTGACGATGCGATGCGGGTGGCGGTGGCGATCCGGCGCGGGGAGCAGTTTGCGGAAGTGAGTGAGTTCGGCGAGGCGTTGAAGGAATATCAGAAAGCCATCGACGTGCGGCGGAACAGTTCGCTGGCGCATTACCGGGTGGCTGAGCTTTTCTTTTTGCAGAACAATTATCAGTCGGCTGCGAATGGGTTCCGCGAAGTGCTGAATGGGGATCTGGATCCTAAGTGGACTGAGGTCTGGGCACACATCAACCTGGGGAAGATTTTCGATATCACCGATCAGCGGGATCGCGCGGTGAACGAATACCGGCAGGCGCTGCGCACCAAGGACAACACTCAGGGGGCGCTCGAAGAGGCTGGGAAGTACATCAACGCCAAGTATCAGCGTCCGCCATCTACGAACTAAGATTGGCCGCGAATGAACGCGAATGAACGCGGATAAGAATGTCAAAGACCTGTTGGGGCCCCACAAATCGTCAGTAACCCTTGAGACTCTTTTGGAGTCCGCACGATCCAGTAGATCGTACGCGAGAGGGATGGCGTTTGAGGTGCGCCATTTCTCCCCATTGATCTAGCGCTGGCGGCGTTGCTCGAGTATTTCTACCGCCCTCGCGGCCGGGGTGCCCAATGGGTGGGCCCGACACTGCACTCAAACTAACATCAACGGTTGTGCGCGGGGGAGGGGTTAAACGGTAAATTACGGTGGCGCGGTTATTTAGGCGCTGCGGGTTTTGTGAACTTGCCGGGGTCGACTGGGACGTTGGGTTTTACTTCACTCAATTCTGTGGTGGAGCGGCCGTCTAGCCAGGTGGTGGTCCATTTGAAGGGGAACTTGGCGCTGGCTACGTCGCGGTAATCGGAGTAGTCGATTTGCGTGGGGTTCAGGCCTACGGGGGACTCGGTGTAGCGCACGTAACGCGCTAGCAAGCCGGTTTCTTTGTCGAAATACAATTTCACGCGGGAGCGGCCGGGGGCGGTGCCTTGGACTACCAGGACGTCGCGGTCGTCTATGGTCGAGGGGAAGCCTACTCGCCAGGTCGTGAACATTTTTTTGATGTTCACGGGGAAGGTCAGCTCGGCATCGACTTTTAGAGCGTCTAAATCAGAGCCGCTCAAGGGGAGCAGGGTCACGGGCACTTCAGTGGAAGGGGCGGCGGACCAGGCTCCGCGGCCGTCGTAGACGGTGGTGCTGTCGCCTACCTTTCTATGGATGACGGTGGCGCGCTGGTTGGGGGATTTCGCGAAAACTTCCACGGGGCTTTTGTCTTGCTCGGCGTAACCTTGGAAGCTGCCTTTGGCGGTGAAGCTGGTTAGGGCGCCTCCTAGGGCTTTCAAATATTTATCGAAGATTTGATCGGCGGGCGGGGCTTTGGGGTCGGTCTCGAAGATGTCGTCGGCGTCGATGGAGATCGGCGGGCCGTAGAGATCGGTGAGGCTGGGCGTGGTTCTCGGGCGTTCGTCGCCGCGATGGCAGGAGTAGCACGTCAGGGCGCGGCGTCCGCCGAAGTTGGCCTTGTTCATCGACTGCATCATGACAACCATGCGGCGCGCCATTTGCTTGTGGGCGTTGTCATCCGCATATTTGGCCCAGTTGCCGCCGGCTTCCTGGACGTGGCAGTAGGTGCAGTTGACGCCTAGCGAGGCGGAGAAGAAGCCCATGGTTTCCATGAACTCACTGACGGGGATGCCTTTCAATACCTGGATATTTTTGAACACTTCTTCGGACAACTGCGGGGATTGGGCGTGGGCTGCGGCGCAGAGGACGGTTGCGAGGAAGGCGGTGAGGGCGGGTCTCATGAAATGTTTCCGGAATGAAGTTTATCACAGGAGACTGAAGGCTCCCTGAAGTTGTGATACATTACACTTTGCATTGATTTCGAAAGAGGAGGGAAGCATGTTTCATTCCTTGAGCACGCGACGGATTTTGTTGGGCGCGCTGGTGGTTTCGGCGTTCGCCTGGGTAGGGTCCGTGAAGGCCAGCGATCTGAATATGTCGGCGATCAGCATCAAATTGCCGAAGGATATTCCGTGGGTGGAGAACGAGAAGGCGGGGTCGGCTAACGCGGTGCTGGTGGGCGATCCGACGAAACCGGGGTTTTATGCGGTGATGACGAAGTGGCACGGGGGGCATATGAGCCGTCCGCATTTCCATCCTAATGACAGATACATTACAGTGCTCTCGGGGACTTGGTGGGTGGGGACGGGGACTAAATACTCTCCGGACACGACTACGCCGATACCCGCCGGGAGTTTTGTTACGCACTTCGGGAAGCAGATTCATTACGATGGATCGAAAGAAGGCGATACGGTGCTGCTGATTATGGGCGAGGGTCCGGCTACTTCCACTCCGGCGGAAGTGAAGTAGAGGAATTCTCTATTTAGGGGTTTTGGCTAAAGTCTGCTATCCTGCGAAGACGAACTTCGCTTATGTTGTCTTGTCGTCTGTTCATCGCATTCATCCTTTCTTTTGCGGTTTTGTCCGGCGGATGCAGTTCGCCGCGGCCGGTGGCTGCGGAGAGCGCTGCTCCTAAGGACAACTACAAGAGCAATGTTCCACATTCGCGCGAGGCTAACGATGCGGCGCGGTTTTTGGCGGGGCTGCCGGGGACGGAGGGGAGTCCTTATGCGGCTTTGGAGGCGACTGACGCTTGGAAGGAACATCGGCGGCTGCTGGATGCCACCTGGAAAGAAGCCGAAGCAGAGCAGTTTCCGGGGTTGCGCAAGTTTCAGGCTGATGAATTGAGCGATCCGGCTCTTGCTGGGCGCACGGTTTTCTATCCGTTTAGCGGGCCGGATGCGCTGACTGCTACGGCCTATTTTCCGCACAATCCGCTGTACGTGATGGTGGCGCTGGAGCCGGCGGGGACGCTGCCTACGGCGGGGCAGATCGGCAAGAAAGAGTTGCCGGCGTATCTGGCGGCGATTCGCGACACGATGGCGTCGGAGCTGGGGCGCAGCTTTTTCATTACGCGGCAGATGGACCATCAGTTCCGCGGGCAGGTGACGGACGGGTTGCTGGCTCCGATTTTGCAATTGCTGGTGCGGACGGGGCACACGGTGTTGGGTTTCCGCTATGTGCGGCTGGATGACGCGGGCGAGGTGATCGATCGGACGGTCGATTATAAGGCTGCCTACGCGGTATGGGAACAAGGGCGTTGAGATCGAGTTCCAGACGGATGCGGATTCGTCGCTGCATCGCATGTTGTATTTCTCGGTGAATATTTCTAACGACCGGATGAAAGAGAACACGCCGTTCCAGAAATATTTGTCGGGGCTTACGGGCGCGGTTTCGATGTTGAAGGCTACCTCTTATATGCCGCATCATGCGGGGTTCTCCATGATCAGCGACGCGCTGCTCACGGATAGCTACGCGATTCTGCAGGACGATTCGGGGCTGCCTTATAAGGCGTTCGCGGCGGACAAGTGGAAGGTGCAGTTGTACGGGGACTACAACAAGCCGTATGGCAGCTTTAGCTGGCTGGAGCAGCCGGATTTGCGGGAAGCTTATAAGGCGGGCGGGCCTAAGCCGCTTCCCATGCATGTGGGTTACGGCTACCGGCGGATTACTTCCAATTTGCTGCTGGCTACGCGTAAGTAAGCATCGTCTTGCAGGGCGCGAGATGCCGCTGAGCTACCGGGACACGCACGATATTGACATAGAGCAACTTGCGGCCCTCTTTGCCAGCGTTGGTTGGCAGGCGAGGGCGGCTGATCGTGCCCGATTGCGACAACAAGTCGCCGGGGCAATGTTCGTTGTATCTGCCTGGGACGGCGACAAACTTGTTGGGTTCGCACGAGCGATATCGGATGGAGCGACCAATGCTTACGTCAGCACGGTTGCTGTTCTGCCGACGCATCAACGGCAAGGAATCGGCCGCGAGCTTATCCATCGGCTGATTGATGGGCGCAAGGGACTTCTCTTTGTGCTGCACGCTCAGGCCGCGGTGACGGAGTTTTATTTGAAATGCGGCTTTGAGCACGCAGACAATATGCTGCGAATTCCGCGGGCGTATTGAAGATTCTATTTCTGGCTCGCGGCTAACGCCTGATCCAGATCCCAAATAATATCGTCGAGATCTTCGAGGCCTATCGACAGGCGGATCATGTCGGGCTCTACGCCGGCGGCTTTTTGCTCGGCTGCGCTTAGTTGCTGGTGCGTGGTGGAGGCGGGGTGGATCACCAGACTCTTGGCGTCGCCTACGTTGGCTAGGTGCGAGAGCAATTTCGCGTTGTCTACAAGCTTGCGGCCGGCTTCGTAACCGCCTTTGACTCCGAAGCAGAAGACGGCGCCGGCGCCTTTGGGCAGATACTTTTTCGCTAGGTCGTAATACTGGCTGTTGGGGAGGCCGGGGTAGTTCACCCACTCGACGCTTTTGTGCCCGGTTAGGAATTTCGCCACGGCCATGGTGTTCGAGACGTGGCGGTCCATGCGCATGCCTAGGGTTTCGATGCCTTGAATAAACAGGAACGAGTTGAAGGGGCTGAGGCAGGAACCGATGTCGCGCAGGCCTTCGACGCGGGCGCGGATGATGAAGGCGATGGGTCCGAAGACTTCGCTGAAATTCATACCGTGATAGGCGCGGGAGGGCTGGTTAATTTGGGGGAAGGCGCCCTTGGTCCAATCGAACTTGCCGCCGTCGACGATCATGCCGCCGATCGAAGTGCCGTGGCCGCCCATGAATTTGGTCAGCGAGTGGACGACGATGTCGGCGCCGTGATCGATGGGGCGGCACAGGTAGGGCGTCGCGAAAGTGTTATCGACCACGAAGGGGATGTTATGTTCGTGGGCGATTTTCGCGATGGCTTCGATGTCCAACACGCCGCCGCGGGGGTTGGAAATTGTTTCGCCATAGAGGCACTTGGTTTTGGGCGTGATGGCTTTGCGGAAATTTTCGGGCTCATCGGGATCGACGAATTTGACGTTGTAGCCCATCTTGCGGAAGCTGACGTCGAATTGCGTGTAGGTGCCGCCGTAGAGGGTGGTGGCGGCTACCATTTCGTCGCCGGCTTCCATGAGGCTGTTGATGGTGATGAACTGCGCGGACTGGCCGGAGGACATGGCGAGGCCGGCGACTCCGTTTTCGAGCGAGGCTACGCGCTGCTCTAGAACATCCGTGGTGGGGTTCATGATGCGCGTGTAGATGTTGCCGAATTCCTGGAGCGCGAAGAGTTTGGTGGCGTGCTCGGAATCTTTGAAAGTGAATGAGGTGGTTTGGTAGATGGGGACGGCGCGGGCTCCGGTGGTGGGGTCAGGCGCGTAGCCGTGGTGGAGCGCGCGGGTGTTAAATCCGAAGTTACGATCTGGGTTGTCGGGCATAGCGACTATTTTATATGCCCGACAAC